>CAZMEO010000207.1:0-6294 GCA_964565315.1 uncultured Candidatus Moduliflexus sp.
AATTAACGGCAAGGATGCGATCTTCTGAAAATTATGTCAATATATTTCCTCTCTCGCGTTCACAATCGTTTTCTCTCGAAAATTTCTTGACTAAATTCCGGTATTTCAGGAATGTTATGATTCAATCTACGTGAGTCTTTTTTCAGACGCGAACATCGCCATTCGGAGAGACGATTTGACCCACCTTTCACCCCGGTCAACGGGGAATTTCGGAATGAATTTTTTATGGTCTCTGCCGTCTTCTAACAGATGTGATGTTTTTGTAGCACTCTTCGAGGGAGGAGAAGATGTTATTAACCACGCAGGATTACTCACAGGCATGAATGCACCAAGAAATGGATTCACGTTTGTGAGCAACCCTGACATTGAAAGGGGAACCAGCCTTGCAACTCAATACGATAGCAATTATTGGCGGAGGACGAGTAGGGTCAGGCATTGCAATAGTAACGGCCAAAGCCGGACTGACCACCATCTTGACGGAAAAAACCGACGAATTAGTCGAAATGTCGAAAGAAAACATTACCCGTGAGATGGATACGCAGATCGCCCGGTGGGGCATGACAGAATCAGAAAAAAAATTGGTGTTAGCCAATTTGAAGATCGGCAGCGATATTGAGCGTTCCAAAGATGCGCAATTAGTCATTTGCGCGATTCACGATGATTTGGACGAGCAAAAAGACGTGTTTCGCCGCCTCAATAAGTTATGCCAGCCAGATACCATTTTCAGCACAAATGCATCCGTCCTCAGCATTACAGAGCTTGCCACTGCGCTTGAGCATCCTGAAAACATGTTAGGACTTCATTTCCTCAACCCGGTGCTAAAAACCAAATTAGTCGAAATCGTGCGCGGATTCAAGACTTCGGATGCGACCTACGAGATTGGGAAAAAATTTATTCAATCACTCGGCAAACGCGGCATTGAAGTGTTCGAAAGCCCTGGTTTCGTGACGACGCGCCTGATTCTGCCATTGATTAATGAAGCCATGTACGCGTTAATGGAAGGAGTTGCCAGCGCCGAAGATATTGACACGGCGATGAAACTCGGCTATAACATGCAAATGGGGCCGCTGGAAATTGCCGACCGCATGGGACTGGATCGCGTCCTGATTTCGATGGATCATTTGTTCAAAGAATCGGGAGAACAGAAATTCCGCGCCTGCCCGCTCATCAAGAAATTAGTGCGCGCACAGCATGTCGGCACGAAGTCTGGCGAGGGATTCTTTAAATACGATCTCCAATCCGGCAAAAAATTGCTGACGCCGCTTTCATTCTAATCGTAACCGTATCGGCGAACAAGGCTGTTCGTCAGCACGGATGATTCTATATTGCAACAGAAGTTCTGAGGAGGAAAAACAGTGAAAGTTCTTGTCTTAAATTGTGGAAGTTCATCGGTGAAATACCAATTATTCGACATGCGCGATGAATCGGTCTTAGCGAAAGGTCTGGTCGAACGAATTGGGATGTCGGATGCGATTTTGACGCATCGCCCGACCGGGAAGGAAAAAATCCGCACCGTTCAGCCGATTCTTGAACATACGACGGCGATTAAAGTCGTCGTCAATGCGTTGGTGCATCCTGACCATGGCGTGATTGAAAATATCACCGAAATTGACGCGGTCGGGCATCGCGTGGTGCATGGCGGTGAAAAATTTACCGATTCCGCTGTCGTCACTGATGAAGTGAAAGAAGTGCTTGAAGAATATTATGATCTTGCGCCGCTCCATAATCCGGCGAACATGAAAGGGATTCTCGCCGCCGAAGACGCCATGCCCGGCGCTCCGCAGGTCGTCGTGTTCGATACGTCATTCCATTCGACGATTCCCAAATATGCGTATTTGTACGGCCTCCCTTATACGCTGTATCAAAAATACCGCATCCGCCGCTACGGATTTCACGGCACGTCGCATAAATACGTTTCGCATCGCGCAGCGGAATTATTGGGGCGTCCGTATCATGACGTCAAAATTATTACCTGCCATCTTGGCAACGGCGCAAGCATCGCCGCGGTAGATCGCGGCAAGTGCGTGGATACGAGCATGGGCTTCACGCCGCTGGAAGGTTTAATCATGGGAACGCGCTGCGGCGACATCGACCCGGCGATTATTCCGTTCATCATGGCTAAAGAAGATATTTCGATTGCCGAATTAGATTCGATGCTGAATAAACACAGCGGAATTTTAGGCGTGACCGGCCTGAGCAGCGATATGCGCGATCTGGAGGATGCTACCGCGAAAGGCGACGACCGCGCGAAGTTAGCCATGGAGATGTACACCTATCGCATTCGCAAATATATCGGCGCGTATGCCGCTGCTATGAATGGCGTGGACGCGATTGTGTTCACGGCGGGCATCGGCGAGCGTGGCCCGATGCAGCGCGAAATGATTTGTCCGCATCTCACTTACCTCGGCGTGGATTTTGATCCGGTCGCCAACGACTTCAAAGGCGAAGAACGCGAAATCACGAAGCCGACCTCCAAAGTCAAAGTCTTCGTCATCCCCACCGACGAAGAACTCGTGATCGCACGCGATACGATGGAATTGACGAAACGCGGCTAAGAAGTCGCGTTTCTTACCAAAAAAGACCTTACAGGTTTCTTGAACCTGTGAGGTCTGCGTCGCCTTTAATGCACGGCGGAAATGCTTCGCAACATCTCTTCGAATCCCGCGCCGAATTCCTGAATTTTTTTCTCATACATCGGCTGAATCGCCTGAAAAAACGTGTCTTGTTCAATAAAATGCAGCATCATGCCGCTGGATTCGAAATCGAGCGTCGTCTGCTGACCGCGCTCATTCACGATCTCTCGCTGTAATTGGATCATCTTGGCGGCGCTGCGGCGAAGTTGCTGTTGTTGTTCGGGCGAAAGCCGCGCGAACCAGCGTTGGCTGACCACTAAAATATCTGGCACGACAAGATGCGCGTCAAGGATCAATTGTTTCGCATCGGAGGCGGACGGCATCAACTGCGGCAGAAATGATAACGGCAGTTCAATCCCTTCAGTCGTCTCTTGCGTCAAAAAAGCGGCAGCAGCATCGATTCCGATCACCTTCGGCGTTGCGCCTAACGCGGCCAGCGCGTCCTGCATGAGATTCAGCGTCACGTCATGGCATTCAGCGGCGGGACAGACCCGAAACAGCCCGATTTCACGTCCAGCGGCATTTGCAGGCCGGGTCAGAGCGTCAGTTTTCATCAAAAAATGTCTGGAATCCGCCATGAGAAAACCAAGCCCAATCAGATTGGCTTGCGTCAACTCTTGCAGCAGGTCTTTGCCAATCGGGCCATCTAATACGCGAAATGTATGCGTCGGGTCCCGAAACACATACGGCATGAGAATCGTTTGAAGCGAGGGGAACGAGGCGGCGAACATCTCCGAAGACAGCACGCCCATCTCAATACTGCCGAATTGCAGCCCATTTAACAACTGGAGCGCGGAGCCTAATTCATCATCTGAAAAGACCTGAATCGTGATTTGCCCATTTGAGGCGGCTGCAAGGTCTTTCTTGAAAAAGCGCAACGCCTCGACAGTTGGATGATTGGCGGGGGCTGTCGTCGCAACTTTGGCAAACAACGGCTCTGCGTCGGCATGACACGCAACACCCAGCCACAGCGCCAGGTTGAGCAGCATGATGACCGTTTTGTTCATGATGTTTGTTGTAGGGGCGCAGTCTCCGCGCCCTATTATGGTTGTTTTTCCAGGCCAGTCCAGGGCGCGGAGACCGCGCCTCTACAATGCCGTTATGAGGGATTCTCCGCATCTGCCGACACATCATATCCCATCAGCGCAATGACGCGCTCGTCCATTCCCATCGCGCTGAAGCCGCCATCGTGGAAGAGATTCTGCATCGTGACTTTCCGCGTCAAATCAGATAACAGCGCGACCACATAATCCGCGCACTCCTCCGACGTTGCATTCCCTAACGGGGACGCTTTATCGGCGAAATCGTACGAGGCCTGAAAATGCGCGATCCCTTTGCCTGCCGTCGTCATGGTCGGGCTTTGCGAAACGGTATTCACGCGGATGCCGCGCTTGCCGAGTTTCGCCCCGAAACTGCGGGCAATCGATTCCAGGAGCGCTTTGGCGTCGCCCATATCGCTATATTCTGAAAAAATACGCTGCGCGCCGATGAAGGTCAACGCAATCAGGCTTGCGCCATCGTTCAAGACCGGCAGCGCATGATGGATGATGCGGTGAAACGATACGGCGGAAATATCAAGCGTTTTCATGAACCAGTCATATTTCAAATCTTCATACGGGCGTTTCTTGCGGATGTTTTCAGAACGGCCAATCGAATGCACGAGAAAGTCAACGCCGCCGAATTGAGTCTTCGCTTCGGCAAACAACTGTTCAAGATCGTCGTCGCTGCATGCGTCGGCGGGAATAATCGGCGCATCGCCGCATAATTTCGAGAGTTCGTTCACGCTGCCAAGCCGCATCGCTAACGGCGCGTTGGAAATAATAAATTTACCGCCTTCGGCGTGGATATCCAGCGCAATCTGCCAGGCCAGCGATTCGTCGTTCAACGGGCCGAAGACAACCCCGGTTTTCCCCTCTAATAAGCCATAATGTTTTGTTGCCATGTGTAATTCCTCGTTACTGCGCAGATGGCGAACAAGGCTGTTCGCCGGTATGAGTTATCGGATCGTTATTTGAATGGATTGCTATTTCTCCTCTCTTTTGAGAACATCTTCTCATCGGATACGCCAAACGTATTGGAAAGGCTGTTCCTTGTCAAGAGTTTCTTCCATCTATTGCATTTCGGGGGATGGTCTGGCGTTTGAAAATAACAGCGGGGATACCTGAAGGGGTGAACTCGAGGCCGCTCGATGTCTGCTTCTCTCGCTCATCGAGCGACGTCGTGATGAACATGTCAGCCGAATATGGCGGAAATGCCGTCGAAAACGCTGTCTTGCGTCATGTTTCGTGACGCCTGTCGTTCACGCGGTCAGCCTTTTCGCTCCAATGAAGCGCGGTGGGCATGACGGCGTTTTCGGAGATGTTTTCGTCGTTTAAGGTCGGGGTTGCTGTCAGAATGAACCCCAAATAACAACATCAAAAAGATGCAGATCATCGAAAAGTAGCTCATATTTTTTAAAATACAGCGAAGATGTGTATTTTTAAGATGGTCACGGCAAAAGCATTTAAAAATTACAACCACTTTTTGTCAAGATTTTAATATGTAAAATAGAATAAAAGGCGAATATGCTATAATCAACGCATACGCGCCGCATCTCTATTAGGGGATTTTCTCTTTTCAAATTTGATAACAATTAGATCGCGCCTGTCGTTTTTCCTTGACAGTGCGTTCCCCTGTTTGATGTTCATGACCTGAATGACGCTACACAAGGCATGCCCCGAAAGACGCTGGTTGACGCTTGACAACGGAAACATCGTCTGCGGCCATGCCTTTTTTATGAACGCTAACAAGGAGATGACGACTCGATAGCTCTCATGATACACGAACACTCTGCCTTACGCGATGCCCTGTTTCAGATTTCTCGCCCCATCTCTTTTACCGATGCGAACGCCGCTGTGTCTGTGCCGCCGATTCGCCCGGAACAGCTTGGAGACGCCGAATTGCTGAGCGATTACGGCTTGCGTTATCCCTACATGGCCGGGGCGATGGCGCATGCGATTACCTCTGTGGATATTGTCGAAGAAATGGGCAAACATGGGATGCTCGGTTTTTTCGGCGCGGCTGGCTTGCCCGCCCATGCCGTCGAAGCCGCAATAGATCGCCTCGAAAAACATCTCGGATCGCGCCCATTCGGGAGCAACCTGATTCACAGCCCGCATGAGCCGAAATTGGAAGAAGCCATCGTCAATTTATATGTGCGGCGCGGCCTCCGCTTCGTCTGTGCCTCGGCGTTTCTCGGATTGACGCTGCCGGTCGTCCGCTATCGCGTGCATGGCATTCATCGCGACAACGCAGGCCGCATCGTCACGCCGAATCACGTCTTCGCGAAAGTCTCGCGGGTGGAAGTCGCTACGCAGTTTTTGTCGCCGCCGCCGGACAAATTTTTGCGGCAGCTTGTGGAACAACGCGAGATCACCGAAGAACAGGCGCAGCTTGCGGCGCAGATTCCGATGGCGCAAAACCTGACCGCTGAAGCCGATTCCGGCGGGCATACCGACAATCGCCCGGCGATGGCGCTGATTCCGACGATGCTCGCGCTGCGCGACCGGATGCAGGCGCAATATCGCTACGCCATGCCATTGCGCGTCGGCGCGGCGGGCGGCATCGCGACGCCGCACAGCGCCGCCGCCGCCTTTGCGATGGGCGCGGCCTACGTCATGAC
>CAZMEO010000208.1:0-6267 GCA_964565315.1 uncultured Candidatus Moduliflexus sp.
TTACCACCGCATCCCGCCGCGCCAATCGGGGCGGCTGCCCATGCGACCGCGCAGCCTGTTGATAATGGCGGCGTCAGGCGTAAAGGGATTTGCAGGCTTGTCCGGCATCGGGAGCGCCAGCGTCCGGGCGAACGGCGTGGAGCGCACGTGCAGGTTATAGCTGTGAATCATCAGATGTTCCAGGTTAATCACGTCTTCAATATTATAGGCTAACAGCGTTTCTAAGGTGCGCTCATTTTTCGACCGCATGTAGTCATTCCAGAACAGTACCGCCATAAAGCCGTCCACGTCTTCCAGTCCGTCACGATGAATCCCAACCTGCTGCTCGCAGCGCTTCAGCCCGCCAAAGTAGCCGAGCCGTTTCAGCACGTAACGCAGGTCAATCTGCGCGTGAGGAATCGAAATGTCAAAGTAGCGCTCTAAAAACGGGATGTCAAAACACTTGCCGTTGTAGGTGATAAGAAGCTTATATTTGCGAATGTCGCGCTTGAACTCGCTGATATTCTGGCCGTGCACGTAATGAAAAATGGACGTGCCGTCATACACGGCAATCGTGGTGATGTGATCCGCATAGCTGCGCAGGCCGGTGGTTTCGATGTCGAGATAGGCGACCGAATCGCGAAATTCCCGAAACAGCCGCCAATGTTCCTGCGCGTCTAATCGTTCCACAAAATAAAGCGGATTCTGCTTTTCCAGATTCGCCAGCGAGCCTTCGATTTCCCGCACGATGTCCGGCTTGTTCGCGTGTGCGCCGTCGCGAAGCAACTCCTCCCATGACATAATCCCCGACGACCAGAGTTGCTGCTCGCGTGTCAAGCCCACGCCCGGCAAATGACAAAACGTCTGTTTCAACATACCGTCTGCTCGCTTTCTTCATCTTCTTACATCGTTTATTTAGAATCTAAATCTTGACAACATCGTATTTGATGGAAAATACAGGCGACATACGTCGCATTTGTCAAGAAAATAAATAAACGACACGGATGAGTGTTCCCAAGAATCACATCGAATTGAAGAAATGGAATGAATATCGGCCTTGAACGCTGCTCAAATTCGTGATTTTCTTCCATTCGATGTCGTCACAAGCCATGAAAACCATCACCACCGCCTGCGCCCGCGATTGCTATGACACCTGTTCGCTGGCCGTCACGCTCGACGCCGCCGGGCAAATAACATCGATCAATGGCGATCCTGAACATCCGCTGACGCAGGGCTTCACCTGTCCGCGTGGCGCAAAAGACGGCCAGCGGCTGATAACGAATCGCGTCACGCAGCCGTTTCTCCGAAAAGGAACAGAATTTGCGCCGATTGATTGGGAAACCGCGCTCAATATCGTTGCCACGCGCTTTGGCGAGACGATAGAAAAATTTGGCGCGGAAACGCTGCTGTATCTCGATTATGCCGGAAATTGCGGACTGATTACCGAGGCGTTTTCGCGCCGCCTCTGGTATGCGCTCGGCGCGGCGCAGACCGATCATGCGATATGCACCAAAGCCGGACATCGCGGCATTGGCCTGCATTACGGCAGGCGCTCCGGCGTCTTTCCGCATGAATTCGCTGAAAAGCGGCTGATTGTGTTCTGGGGATTCAACGCCGCCGTCAGTTCGCCGCATCAATTCGCGTTGGCGCGAAAAGCGCGGCAGCAGCATGGCGCGAAAATCGTCGTGATTGACCCGCGCCGCAGCGAAACCGCGCAGCAGGCCGATGTATGGCTGCAACCGCGCCCCGGCACGGATGTCGCGCTGGCGTATGGCGTCATGTCGCACCTGATTCGGCGGCAAGCAATTGACGAGGATTTTCTGCAACACTGGACGCGCGGTTTCGACGCATTGCAGGCCGAAGCGATGCAATGGACGCCGGAACGGGTCGAGCGGGTGACCGGCGTTCCGCAGGCGCAATTGGAAACGCTCGGCGAACTGTATTGCTCTCAACGCCCCGCCGCCACGCTGATCGGCATCGGCCTGCAAAAGTGCGATTTCGGCGCGGATCAGGCGCGGGCGGTTTCGTTCATTCCCGCGCTGCTCGGCCAGCATCGCGGTTTTTATTACAGCAACGGCGGCGCGTTTTATCTCGACGATGATTTAATCGCCGGAAAAACGCTGATCAGCAAAGCGCCGCCAGTCGTTTCACAGGTCGGCTTAGCCGAGTTGTTAGCCGCCGGAATGTTTCGCGGGATGATGGTGCAGGGGATGAATCCCGCCGTCACGTTGCCGAATCAAGCTGCGTTTCGCGCCGGACTGCAACGCGGCGATCTGTTCGTCGTCGCGCATGAGACGCATTGGTCTGAAACCGCCAAATATGCTGACGTGGTCTTGCCTGCGCCGACCTATCTTGAAAAAGCGGATGTCGTCTGCCCCTGGTCGCATGACCGGATTCGCCTGTCGCCGCAAGTTACCGCGCCCATCACCGACAGCCGCGACGAAGTCTGGCTGACGCGCGAATTGGCGCGGCGGCTTTCCGTTCAAGATGAATGGGTCTATGCCGATCCCTGGAATGTGCTTGAAACGGCGTTTGACGGCGCATTCGAAGACGGCGGCTGGCGCGATGTGATGGCCGGAAAATTGTTGACGCTGAGAAAACGCCCGAACGCGGAATATGAAACGCCGTCGGGCAAGATCGAATTTGTCGCGTCGCAAGCCGCGCAGTTTGGCGTCAGTCCGCTGCCGACGCAGCATGAAATCAGCGCGGCAGACGACGAATTCACGCTCCTGAACAGCGCCAGCGCCCGCTATACCAGTTCCCAATTTCAGGAAATCTATGGTGCGATTCCGGCGTTTGTCCAGATCAATCCGAAAGATGCGGAACGGCTTGGCATTCGGCAGGGAGACGCCGTCACGCTGATGAACGAACGCGGCGCATTGCGCGTCAATGCCGATGTGACCGATGACGTGCCGCCCGGCCTGCTCTGGTCGCCCCGTCAATATGCCGATCTTGACGCCATTCCGCAAAATACGCTCACAACCAGCGCGCCGCAGACCTTCGGCAGCGGCCCGCGCTTCAATTCAACACGGGTGAGAATCCTGAAACAATCACAAAGCTGCCAGACACGTTGAACGTGTCTGGCAGCTATATTCAGATTATGCACAGAACCTCGCTTGCGAACTTACTTCACGATTACACGCGCCGTTATCCCGCTGAACAGGCGGTAATTGAGCGCTTTCTTCAATTTGTGCGGCAGCATCCCGACTGTTTCGAGCGGTCGCTGACGGTCGGCCATGTCACCGGTTCGGCGTGGGTGGTGAATCAGGCCGGAACGCATGTGTTGCTGACGCATCATAAAAAGCTGAATCGCTGGCTGCAACTCGGCGGTCATGCCGACGGCAATCCGCACGTGCATGACGTCGCCTTGCGCGAGGCGCAGGAAGAATCCGGATTGCCGGAATTTCGCTTTGTCACCGACCAGATTTTCGACATTGACATTCATCCGATTCCGGCTCGCGGCAGCGAACCGGAGCATTTTCATTACGATGTCCGTTTCGCCTTGCAAACGGTCAAACATGAAGCATATCAGGTCAGCGAAGAATCGCATGATCTCGCCTGGATTGAGATTGCCCGAATCCACGAGGTTTCCGGGGAGGAGGCAATGCTCCGCATGGCGCGGAAATGGCAAGAAATGACAAGATTACGCGTTACTGGTTTTTATTGTTCATAGAAAATTCTCAACATTTTCAAGCAGAAGGAAAACATCATGGACATGCACTTGTTATGGAAAGGGCTGATTATCGGCTTTTCAATCGCTGCGCCGGTCGGACCAATTGGGCTGCTCTGCATCCAGCGCTCGCTGTCCGGCGGATGGCTGCTCGGCCTGATTTCCGGGCTTGGCGCGGCGTCGGCGGACGCGATCTATGGCATGATTGCCGCATTCGGCGTGACGGCGGTCTCGTCGCTGCTGATTGAACAGCAACTCTGGTTTCGGCTGATTGGCGGCGGGTTTTTGTGCTATCTCGGCGTCAAAACGCTTCTCGCGAAACCGGCGGAACAGAGCGCGTCAGCGGCGAAATCGGCGCATCCGCTCCGGGCGTATGCGTCAGTGTTGTTTCTGACAATCACAAACCCGATGACGATTTTAGCGTTTGCCGCGATTTTTGCCGGAATCGGCGTGGGCGGCGCGTCCGGCGGTTATGGCTCGGCGGTGTTGATGGTGGTCGGCGTGTTCAGCGGCTCGATGCTCTGGTGGACGTTATTGTGCAGCGTCGTCGGCCTGCTGCATGGCAAACTGCGCCCGCAGCACCTCCGGTGGATCAACTGCGTCTCAGGCGTGGTGCTGGTTGGTTTCGGGACGGTGGCGATGCTCTCGCTCTGGCGATAGCGCCATCACAAATCCGTTCGATACCCCGCCTGTTCTCTCGCGATAGATGCCTGACAGCCATGTTGGAGAAGAGCAAGCGCGTTGGAAGCCTCCGGCGCAATCACTGCTGTAATGTGCGTATGAGCGTCTAATCGCGTATCAGCCGTTGGCACCCATTCGCGTTTTCCGTCCACGCATCGCACGAGCAGGCAGCCGGAGGGAAGCCCAAGCGAGCGCACGTCACGGCCTGCGAATGGCGCTCCGGGCTGAATCACGAATTCCATGACAACTGGCTCTTTCAGAAGTTGCGCTTCTCCTCGGCGTTTCAAGTCACGTTGCAGCAGCGCTTCATAAATAGGCAAATCTCTCAGAAGCTCAGTGACGGCATACGCGCAGAAACAACTCACCAATAATGGCAGCATTTGCGAGTAGTTGCCGGTCATTTCGACGATCAGCATAATTCCGGTCAGCGGAGCGCGAACAATTGCCGTAAAATAGGCGGCCATGCCGACGACCGCGAACACTGCGGGCATGGGCGCGACTTCTGGAAGCAGATAATGCGCAACCTGGCCGATTCCCAACCCTAATAACGCTCCGAGCACGAGAAGCGGCGCGAAAATGCCGCCAGGCGCGCCGGTTCCATAGCTCATCGGCGTCAGAAGAGAGCGGATCGCGAAAACAAGAGGAGTGGCGGCAAGCAATAAATCGCCTCTCAACGCGGATTCGGCTAATGCGTGTCCGCTGCCGATCACGAGCGGATTCAACCATCCGATGAATCCAATGCTCCCTCCGATGATGGCAGCGGCAGGCACGACAAGATGAGCGGGAATTCGCGCGTAGATGTTCAACGAAGCTAAAAGAATGCGGTTGAAGAGTATCCCAAACAGAGCAGCCGCAACGCCTAACACCGCAAATATCGGAATTGCAGCCAGCGGAGGCACGGGGTAATCTGGCACGGCAAAGACCGGGAACTGGCCGGTTCCGATCTGCGCGATAATATCCGCGATGACTGCGGCGACAAACGCCGCGCCGAACACAATCGGTTGAAAATCGCGTCGCACTTCTTCAAGCACGAAGATCAGGCCGGATAACGGCGCGTTAAACGCTGCGGCTAAACCTGCGCCCGCGCCTGCTGAAATCAGCGTCAAACGCTCCCGCTCCGATACGTTTAACCCTCGCGAAATCGCGTCGCCGACCGCACCTCCCATCTGAACGGTCGGGCCTTCGCGCCCAAGCACGAGGCCGCTTCCGATGGCAAGAATGCCCCCAAAAAATTTGACCGGCAAGACGCGCTTCCAGTCAAGCGCACGAAACCGGAGCAGGACGGCTTTGAGATGCGGAATGCCGCTTCCGCTGGCCTCTGGCGCATAACGGCGCATGAGTGCGACGGACGCTCCCGCGCCAACCATTGTCAGCAGCACAGGAAACATCCAGCCCCATGTCGGCATGCCATGCGCCCAGGTCAGCAGCTTGTTTCTCAGCGTATCTGCGCTCACCAGAGCCATGCGGAAAAACAAGGCGGTCACGCCAGCACATGCCCCGACAAGGGCTGCTCGCGGAAAAATCCTCCGCCGTTGCTGTCTGGCATCGAAATACTCTTGAATCTCAGAGTGGATAGAAACGTCTGGATGATCTTGGAACGGCGATTGTTTATCGTCCGCGCCGCCCTCTGATTGAATGTTCATGGTTGAAATTGCCGCCTTCAATAAATAAGTTTGAAACGATCATATTGGCCTGTGAGGTTCGACTCCGGTCAATCCGATGAGAGGGTGTGCTGGATGTCAAGTCTAATGATGCGAGGCACCGAAGATTCCTCACATCATCCGGAGTGCGAAATCTTGATTTCGTGATCTTAAAAAAAGTACACAACGGCAGTTCCGCTCAACGCGGCGGCAATGGATGATTCCCGCCGCGTTGCCCGTCTTGCGGCGATGCCTGGATATTTTTTTGACAGGGATGATTTTTTGCTTGACACGCTG
>CAZMEO010000209.1:0-6253 GCA_964565315.1 uncultured Candidatus Moduliflexus sp.
GACCTGCCCGCCGCGATCCAACTCCCGCGTAATCGCCTCGTAAATCACGTCATCGCCGAATTTCATGACATACGTGCGCACCGCGAGGCGGCCTTCCGGCGGCGATTCGATGATGCTTAAATCCCGCACGCCAGTCAGCGACATGTGCAGCGTGCGCGGAATCGGCGTCGCCGTGAGCGTCAGCACGTCCACGAGCGTGCGATATTGCCGGATTCGTTCTTTGTGCGTCACGCCGAAACGCTGCTCTTCGTCAATAATCACCAAGCCCAAATCCTTGAACGCAATATCCTTTTGCAGCAGGCGATGCGTGCCGATGACGATGTCCACGCTGCCATCTTTCACGCCCGCGACGATCTCCTGCTGTTCTTTTTTGGTCTGAAAGCGGTTCAAGACGCCGACGTTGACCGGAAACGGCGCGAAGCGCTTGCTGAACGTTTTATAATGCTGCTCCGCCAATAAGGTTGTCGGGACAAGCACGGCGGTCTGCTTGCCGTTCAGCACAGCGCGGAACGCCGCCCGCATTGCGACTTCGGTTTTGCCGTAGCCGACATCGCCGCAAATAAGCCGATCCATCGGCTTCGTCGAAGACATGTCGCGAATCACATCTTCGATGGCTTTTTCCTGATCCGGCGTCTCTTCGTACTCGAACGACGCCTCGAACTCGCGGTATAAGTGTTCGTCTGCGTTGAAGATCATGCCGGGGAGCGCCTGCCGCGCCGCGTAGGTGTCGAGCAATTCCTGCGCCATTTTCTCCACCGACGCCTTGACGCGCTCTTTCACTCGCGCCCAACTTGTCCCGCCAAGTTTATCAATTTTCGGACGCCGCTGATCCGCGCCTTTGTATTTTTGCACAAGATCGAGCCGATCCACCGGCACGTAGAGCTTGTCGCCGCCGCTGTATTCGAGATGCAGGCACTCCATCGACACCTGCTGTACCGTCAGCTTTTTCAGGCCGAGATAGACGCCGATCCCGTGATCGACATGCACGACGTAATCGTTGATCTCAAGCTCGCCGAGCGTCATCTGCGGCTTGATCGCTTTGGGCTGGATATGGCGGCGGCGGGCGGTCTGCTTGCCGAGAAATTCGTCTTCGTTCAGGAAAATCAGGCGTTCGTCCGGCAGCAGAAAGCCGCAGTTCAACATCCCGACAATCACCGTCGCTTCCGGCTCGTCGCGCAAGACGGTGGAATCGTCGGCAGCGACTCGCGCCGTCACATTATGATCGCGCAAAATTTCCCAGAGCCGCTTCGCCTGAAATTCGGTGTACGACGCAATGACGACGCGGTAGCGATCTTCGATCCATTCGCCGATGCGCCGCGCAATCACGCCGATATGCCGGTCTTTGTCTTCGGCGTCGTCCGCGCTCGGCGTGAACGTGCCCGTCCATTCCAGCGATTTGGTCGAAATGTCGAACATGTTGGCATCAGTTGCTCCGACGTTCAGCAATTGCAGCGCAATCTGGCGATGTCGGGCGAGCGCCTCTTGCAGCGCGTCCGGCGTCAGAAAGATGCTCTCCGGCGCGGGGAGCGGATACCCTTTTTCTTCGGTCTGGCGATATTCTTTTTGAATGAACGCGTCGAATTTGCGCGAAATGTCGGCGATGTCGACGGGTTCGTCGAGCAGCATCAGTGTCTCCGGCGCAAGATAGTCGAAGAGGCTTTCCAGCCCGTCATGAAAATAGGCGGCGTACCATTCGATGCCGGGGAAAAAAATTTTTTCCTCGATATGATTCATCAGCGCTTTGAGCGAACTCAGCGACGCGCCGATTTCCGCAACGCGGGCGTCAACGTTGCGTTTCGCGGCGGCGGCGGTTTTCTCCGAAATCACGATTTCGCGCCCCGGCAGCACCGTAATCATCTCCAGCTTTTCGGTGGAACGCTGCGTCGTGGGGTCGAAGGCGCGGAGCGATTCGACCTCGTCGCCGAAAAATTCGATGCGCAACGGACGGTCGCCGAACGCCGGGAACACGTCGAGAATGCCGCCGCGCAGGCTGAATTCGCCGCGATTTTCGACGAGCGGCGCATGTTTGTAGCCGGTGTCCACCAGCATCGCCGCCAGTCCTTCGCGGCTCAACGCCTCGCCCGCGCCGATATACAGCGTGAACGCGCTCAACGCCTTGCGCGGCAGCGTCTTGTGCATCACCGCTTCGACCGGCGCGACAATCAGGAGATTCTGGCGCTCGGTCAGCTTATCTAACACGGTCAGGCGTTCCGAGACGATTTCACGGTGCGGCGACTCATGTTCGTAGGGCGCGACGTTCCATTGCGAATAGAGATGAATCTGCTCCGGCGCAACCGGCAGCAGGCCGACGCGCTGAAAAAAGCGCAGGTCTTCGAAGAGTTCTTCGGCGCGTTTCTGCGATGGCGTAATCAGCAGGCAGGGCGCAGCGACCTGCCGCCGAAGCAGCGCGGCCAGATACGCTTTCGACGATCCCCACAGTCCGCCGAACGCGAGGCGAGCGAGATCGGTCTGCAATATATCGGAAAATTTATGCGTTGTCATATCGGTATCATGGAAAAATGTCGTATTGCTGATTCATGACGAAGTTTGCGATTTCAGAACCAGGAATCACACGGCGGGTTTGTTGTCAAGTATTGGAAAAATTGAGGCGTGACGGTGTCAGACACTTCTAAAGCGTCTGACACCTCTTCCTTGCGATAACGCGTTATGTCATTATATTATCGAATGGCCGGGCATTTTGAGGCTCTCTCATTATCTGAGAGGTTCGCCCATGCCCAGGGCGCATTTTGGAGGGCTTGATCAATTTCAGCGCATTGATCAAGCGCAAGCGTTGCCGTGCGATATTCTTCTTCGCAATATGTCAATTGAGTGGCGACATCAGCCACGGTAAATTCACGAGTTAACCGCTTTTCTTCTTTGTAGCAGACATCGGTTTTATTGAATAACTTTTCATCCTCGACGATATGGAGTTTGCTGCCTTCAAATGTTAATTGATATGAACCACTTCCATTTTCATACGTCATTCCGTTATAGACGCTTAACGCGTCATTTCCCTTTATTAAGGTTGTTGTCGCATTGCCAGCGGGAACAACAAGGTAATAGTTTCGTTGATTGCGATAGCCTCTTGCGTCGTTGCTATCCCCATCCCAATCGATATGCAGCAAATTTGGCGTTCCACCAGATTCGATAACCTGGATTGTGTCAACATAGACTGTCTGAGGACTCTTGCTTCCAAGCGTCATAACACTTTCGCCATCAATAAGCAGGTTCACTTTTCCACTATCTTCGATGACTGAAAATTGTCTTCCCGCTGAAGTTTGTCCGGTTCGCACCGTTTTTGTGTCGGAATCACTTGAATTTGAGCAACCAGACACCCCGATAAATAAGGGGAGAAGGCAACATGTCATTGAGGCAATAAACTGGCGTTTCATCAGAATATTCTCCTGTATATGTGGTTAAACAAGACAACCAGATCATCTAATCAGGACTTACGCAAAACCTCACCCCTTGCCCCTCTCCAAAGGAGAGGAGGATACTGAATCAGGGGGGAGGTTCTTGAAATGCGTAAGTCCTGTTAATCAATAATCTCGGCAGCCTTGAAAAAATTGTTTATAGAATGTAAATACAAAATAAACGTAATAACAATCTGATTATTATCACGTTATTGAATAATAATATGACACAATTTACAATGTCAATAATAATGATTCTGCCTTAATATTTTGATTTATCGCGTCATTCATTTCGATGATGCGAAGCCCTGACAGTTGCGACCCATTGCGGACATGATCCGTTGAACATGATATTATCGTTATGATATTCAGCAGATCAAGTCTGAGATTGAGATTCTATGGAATTTTCCAACAATACGAACTGGCTTCAACAGTATTACCGCGTTCATGCGAAGATGTACGATTTGACGCGCTGGACGTTTCTATTCGGGCGGAACAAAATTTTGACTGAAGTTCGGGACATCCGAACGCCAGCCCGCATTCTGGAAATCGGCTGTGGCACGGGCAAAAATCTCATGCAGATGGCGCGGCTGTTTCCGCATGCGGAATTGACGGGGATTGATCTCGCTGACGCGATGCTGGCGGTGTCCCGCAAGAAATTCGCGGGAATGCCGCAGCGCGTGACACTGATTTCGAAACCGTATGATCAGCCGCTCGCGCCGGATAATCCGTTCGACCTGATTCTCTGCTCCTATTCGCTTTCGATGATGAATCCGGGCTGGGAGCATGTGATTGACTGCGCTGCCCGCGACCTTGCGCCGGGCGGCCTCATGGCGGCTGTGGATTTTTATGACAGCCCGTTCCGCGCCTATAAACAATGGATGGCGCTCAATCACGTCCGGCTTGACGCCCATCTGCTGCCGAAACTGACGCAATCGTTTCAGTCCGTCACGCAAGCCGTCCGCCCTGCGTATGGCGGCGTCTGGAGCTATTTCCTGTTTGTCGGCGAATACCCGCGAGGATAATGTAATTATGCCGATTACCACGAAACACGCGAAATACACGAAAATATAAATATCCCTTTTATTTTTCGTGTATTTCGCGTGTTTCGTGGTGGCTGTTGAGTCGTTACAACCAGTCAAGCTTTTTTCGCCGCGCGACGCCATGTATTCAAGCCTCCAGTTCCCCACCAATAGAATAACGCATAATACAGCGGCAAGCCGATCCAATGCGGCGGCGCGACAGAAAAATCGATGGAGGGAAAGAGGCCGCTGAATTTGATCAGCAGGCGCGACAGCCAGACATCAAGCCAGAGCAGCGGCCTCAGAAACGGCCAAACCGCCTGCGGCAGCAATGCGCCGAAACAGACAAGCAGGCTGAGCGGCAGCATCACGGTAACGAGCGGCAGCGACAGCGGCGTCGAAATCAGCGAAAAGAGCGTCAGCGTCTTGAAATGATACATCATCAGCGGCGTGACGCCCAGCATTGCGGCAACGGAACTGAGCACGCTCATGGCAATCGCCTGCATCCATTTCGGAGCGGCTCTGAGGCGCTGAAACCACGCCTGATCGTTCCAGCGGCGAAATGCCAATAAAATCCCGCCGGTTGCCGCAACCGTGAGTTGCAGACTGACATCGAACAGCGCGTTCGGGTCGAGCATCACGAACAGCGCCACCGTAAACCAGAGGCTATACAGCGAATCCGAAACCCGGTTGCAGGTGTACGACGCATAAAAAATCAGCGCCATGCAGACTGAGCGCATGACCGGATATTGAAAGCCGGTGATGCCCGCATAGACCAGAAACACGACGGCTAAAACGACGTTGCGAGCTTGCCAGGGGACGCCGAGCAGAGTGAACGCCACGTGAAAGACTCCGGCTAAAATCGCAAAATGAATCCCGGAAATCACGAGAATGTGATACATGCCGGAATTGCGGAACGTGGCGCGAACGTCGGGATGTAGCACGTAGCCCGTGCCGATGGTCATGGCTTGAATCACCTGAACGGCGTAGCGCGGCGCATCGAGCGGCAGCGGTTCTTGCGGCGTTTTCTGAGGAAATGCGTTCAGAAAATCGAGCATTCTGCCCTGAGCGCGGTAGAGATGCCGCAAGATCGGGTGCCCCTGTTTTTCAGGCAACATCAGGAGATTCCGGTCGCTGCGCAACGAGCCGACGCGGTAAATGCCGCGCCGCGCCATGAATTCCCGATAATCGAAATCGTCATGCTGATTTTTCGGTGGGGCGAGCCTCAGCCGCGCCCGGAACATATCGCCATACGCCAGGCGTTTTCGCCCCGTATTCGGCTGCGATTCGTTGGTCAACGTGATGCGAACGCGCCCGGTCGCGGCGCAGCGCAGGCCGTCTTTTTCGACAATCGTGGTTTCGACATACAGCCGCCGCCCCATACCGAGCGTTTCCGGCGGCTTATACAGATAGCCCTCAATCGTCACAATGCCGTCTTCGACCAGTTGAGCAATATGATAAACGGGAAGGCGCGTGACAGCGGCGTAGCGTGTCATGCCAATGAGAAAGAGCAACATCAAGAGGGCGGCGGACGCAGCGCGGTCGCGGCGGCGGAGATACGCGACAAGCCACGCGATGACCAGCAGAATGCACGCGGTGACGATAAGCGGCGCGAATGACGGAAAAATCGGCGAGAATGCCTCGCTGCGCCATGATTCAAACCAGACGCCAAGCAAGAGAGCCAGCGCGACGGGGATGAGCGGACGGGACATACGCTAAAGAGCGACAAACCATGAATCGTATGAAAACGATGTGTTCACGATCTTTTCCTCCAAACATACACGCATTTTCGCAGCGATGTTCTGCCATAATCGCCCA
>CAZMEO010000210.1:0-6251 GCA_964565315.1 uncultured Candidatus Moduliflexus sp.
AGAGCAGAAAAGGTGTCAAGAGATACTTTGTTTGTAGAAAAGAAACTCATATATAGCATTATTCAGAACGGTTGGACAGACAAGAGAGGAGTGCGAAATCTTGATTTCGCTGTCAAATCAAGATTTGACACTCCTCCGCCGCGCTCAATGCTGCTGCATAATGCTATATATCGGAAAAATGAAAAAAATGACATCTCCGTTGGTTTCGGTGATCATTCCGGCGCAGAATGACGCGGAGAGGCTTGCCCAATGTTTGCAGGCATTAGAAGGGCAGACCTACCCCGCGTATCAATATGAAGTGCTTGTCGTGGATAATGCGTCAGACATTCCGCTTGCCCCGATGTTGTCGGCGTTTCCTCATGCGCGTGGCTTGCATGAAGCGCGGCGCGGCTCGTATGCGGCGAGAAATACCGGCATCGCTGCCGCGCGCGGCGACGTGCTGGCCTTTACCGATTCCGATTGCCTGCCTGCGTCAGATTGGCTCGAACAAGGAGTGGCGGCCTTATTGAAGGCCGACAACTGCGGACTCGTCGGCGGACGGATCGAATTTTTTTTCCGCGATCCCGCCGCCCCGACGATTATCGAACTCTACGACAGCGTCATGCACCTTGATCAGGAGGAATTTATTCAGAAAAAACGCTTCAGCGTCACCGCAAACCTCTTCACGTTCGCGCATGTCATGAAGCAGGTCGGGCTGTTCGACAGCACGCTCGAATCGAACGGCGACAAAGAATGGGGGCAGCGCGTGGCGGCGCAGGGCTATCGATTAGTCTATGCCGCTGATGCCTGCGTCAGGCATCCGGCGCGGCAGACGTTCCGCGAATTGCGGCGCAAAGTCACGCGCGTCGTCAAAGGCGCGGCGGATTTGCGCGAAAACCGGCGCATTTCAGGGCAACAGCCGCCCAGTTCTTCGCGGTGGTCATTCCCGGCGCTCAAAATCCTCCGCCTGCGCAAACGCTATCGGCTCTCGCTCTGGCAGCAGGCGCAGCTTGCCGGCATCTGGCTGGCGATGAAAGGCATCAAACTGCGCGAACTCCTGCGAAAGCGACGTTAACGTTCTGCCGCAGTCAGCCATTTTTCAAACGTCATCTCCGGGAAAAATCGGTTCATCAATTCCTGGCAATGCTGCTGAAATTTGGCGTCTAAAAAATCGCGTTCGATCTGGCGAAGCAGATGCAGCTTGCCTTCAGCCCTGTACGAATGGCTGCAAGACATGTCCAGACTGGCGGCGGGGACGCCTAAAAAATCAGCGATCTGCCGCGAACTGGCAGGAATTTCATGGGTGCGGAGAATCAGCAGGCGTTCCGCCGGCACAAGCCCCAGCACCTTCTCATTATGTTCCTTCCAGAGGCCAAGATACAGATCAAGCGGGCACAGCCCACGCGCCTTGAGCCGTTCTTCTTCCGGCGCGTATCGGCGCTGTTCCATCGGGTAGCGCCACTCGCTGAAACGCTGCCAGTGCGTTCCAGGATTGCGATAGACAAGTTGATTGATATAGGAATCCAGCCAGGAATAACAATCCCGAATGGTCAGGATATAACGGGCATCGGGAAAGGCTGCTAACACCTCCGGCAAAAGATACCCCAGCAGATGCGAGGCTTCAAGCTCCAGCCATAATCGCAGATCGCGCTGAATCAGGAATTGGCGGCATTTGGATTCTGTCAACGTTCCTTGAGACGCAGAGAGAATCGTTTCGATAAACTCCGCCGATTCAGGCTCATGCGCGGCGCGATAATTGGCGCCGAACATTGCGGCGATTGAATGCGTCCCGGATTTGACGCTTCCCACGCAATACGCATGAAACCGTCTCGGCAGATACCGCGCCCGCAGAGGCAGCACTGGGCGCATCAACGCCCGAATAACCGGACTTCCGACACGCGCCATCACGCCATGTCGAAAAATTTGCCCAAGTTTCCGCGCCACCTGGCGCGTCATGTTCCAAGAAACGTGTGCGCCCATATCTCTATTGTCACCATGTTCCAGAGCGGTTTCGCCTCCAAACCGTTGACAAAATGTTCCCAGGCAATGCGCCCTGAGGCATAAGGAACAATCTCAGGCCAGTACGCCTGTTTGTGAAATAACAATCGTTCAAGAAACGCATGAAAATATGCTCCCAATTTTTCACGATCATGCGCTGGAAGCCCTGAATGCTGCGGCGGCCAGATCGCCGTTTTCAGATGCCAGAGCAGGCTGAACATCGCTGGAGTGCGCTCCCAGAGCCGTTTCCGCGCTCCGGAAAACAGCGGGGATTTCATCAGCGGAATCGCTAACAATTCTGGCCTGCTCCGCCGAAGATGCGAGATATGCCAGGCCGAACTCAAATGCTCCGGCAGCGTCATCGCCAAAAAGACGGCGAATAATGGCTGCTGACATAATGGCGTAAAAACATAGCGCCCAATCTGCTGCATATCGGCCATGTAGCCAGCCCATCGCCCGGCCCGCTGCTGCCAGTAGAAAAAATCGATCAGTTGGGATTCCTGCAAGCCGAGAGCATGCCCCTGTTGAATCGTGCTGGCAATTGCGTCCCGAACCCCGGATAATTGCGCAGAGACAAAATAATGATGGCGAAACCGCTTGAGCGCATGTTCGAAAAGTTTTGCGACGATCTGCTCTGGGGAAAAATGGCGCGCGAGCATCTCCGTATTATAAAACATGCTGCGCCCGGTTTCACCGCCTGCCCCGTTAAAAATATGACGATACTGTTCATAAAACGGACGCAGCGCCGGAGACACCGACATAAATGATTGCGCAAATGAAATATGCGCCGGAATCATTCCCTCTGTCCACATCCCCCAGCAGCGGGCGGTCTCATCAAGCCCTTCCGCGCATTGCGGATCGAGATGAATTTGATGCAACTGAAGCGATAATGCATCAGCGACCTGAGCCGCGAGACGAAGTTCGCGCGATTCCGGCAGACCGCTCACGTCACACTCTGGAGACGCGCCAACGGCTGTAGCCGTCGCCACAATCGTTCGACTGTCGAGGCCGCCGGTCAAATCGAACAATGGCGCGGAAGCATGGCGAAGTTGCTGGATCATTGCCGTGTTCATGATCTCGCTTCCAATCGCAAGGTAATCGTCCTGCCGCAAACGGCGTGAATAGTCGAGCAGCGTCTCTGGTCTGCTATGCGGCTCTTGCTGAAATCGCGCGTGCGGCATGTCGAACGAAATCGTGGTTCCCGCTGGAACTTGCTCAACCCCTTCAAATGTAGTTTCATTGTTGAGGCACCAATCCATGGCGAACACCTGAAGCATGCCGGAACGATTCGGAACAATCGGCCTGCCGACGAGATCGAGCAGCGGGGCGATGCGCGTGCCGACCGCCAGCCCATATTTCCCTTCAGTGCGGAAACAGGGCGCCATGCCAAGCGCGGGCGTGCTGATGTCGAGGCGCTGCCGCCGCTTATCCAGCACGGCGACAATAAAACGCCCTTCCAGTTCTTGCAGCAAGGCTGAACCGCGCATGGCGTTCATCTGTAAAAATCGCTGCGAGATTGAGAGAGATGACGCGGCTGGAAGCAAATCGCACAAATTATGCGCAATCCCGTTCCAGGCCACTCCCCAGGCATCGTCTTCATGCCATTGTTCCCAGTCGCGGAACAGCGAAGGAACGCCAATCTGTCCACAGAAGAGCATTCCCGCCGACATTGACCACAGGCGCAGCGGCGTTGATGGGAGCAAGGTTTGATAACGCGCTTGCCACAATTTCAGCGCGCCCATCCAACGATATGCGGCTTCTTCTGGCGAAAGATTTGCCGCCCGCCACGTTATCAGGATTTGCATGATGATTCTCTTTTTCCTTCACGTCCTAACATAATTTTTTACCCCACCCCCTCCCAGCTTACA
Source organism: uncultured Candidatus Moduliflexus sp. (assembly GCA_964565315.1). Taxonomy (GTDB): domain Bacteria; phylum Moduliflexota; class Moduliflexia; order Moduliflexales; family Moduliflexaceae; genus Moduliflexus. Next base: position 3,846 of record CAZMEO010000210.1, read on the forward strand.
GGTATGGGTTTTTGCCGAGTGAACGTGTTTGCCCTGAAAGGGCGGTGAAATACAGCCAGGGGATTCATCCCCTGGCACACGGACAACGTCCCCGCGCCCTGAAAGGGCGGCGGCGTCTTCCTGCGCCCCTTCAGGGCGAGACGTGCTCCGCCTGCGACCAGCGGTTGAAACCGCTGTCTGTACTCCATCGCCCTTTCAGGGCAAAAACCCATATTTGTAAGAGGGGATGGGTGAACAAAAAAATGTGAGGAAGTGAACTCTTGTTCTAATCATGAGGTCTTCCGTTTGAATTTGAGCGCAATCATCCGGCTGAATTGCCGAAAGCCGGCATCCAGCCAGAATAACGCTCCCCCGTAACAGAGCGCCATGCCGCCGAGCATGGCGAGGAGCAGTCGCCCATCCGCAATCGTTCCGGCAGCAAGTTTCACCGGAAGCACTGACAGACTGGCGATCCCAACATATTGAAATAGCCTGAGCATTGTTTTGAAGAGCGACACGTTGGCAATGCGCAATTTCCAGAACAGGTTCACCATCTGACATCCGGCGCTGATCAGAAAAAAGAGCGCAATCGCCGTTCGTGGAGGCATCAGGCGAACAGCGATCAATAATCCCGCCGTTCGGCTGATCGTATTGGCCGTGTTCATGATCAGGCTCACTTCCTGCCGATTGACAATGTCGCACACACGCAGGGGGATATGGAGAAACGCCGCGCACGCCCAGATGACAATGAATTGCGCGTAGATACCCGATTCGCTCCACTTGTCGCCAAACACGGTGCGAAAGATTTCCGGCCCTAAAAACACGACAGCCATCGTCGGGAAGATGGACAGTTGCAAGAGCCGGAGAAAAAACATGTCCGCCATTGCCGACAGCGAGCCGCTTTTCTCATATTCTTGCGCCATGATCGGGTATAAGACCTGACTCATGGCAAGGCGCACCATTTTCATCGGCAACTCGATCATGCGCATCCCGAAGGCATAATGGCCGACGATGCTGGAAGAAAATGAGGCGCTTAACAGCCACGAGGGGAGTTGAAGCGAAGACGTGGTGATGAGCAGAGACGCGGAACTGTAGATCGGAAATTTTTTGTAGCGGATCGCAATCTCTTTCAACGATGACCAGCGCAGATGAAACGCGGCAAGGCGAGGCGACAACGGACGGAGAAGCAGCGCGAACAAGGTAAAAATTCCGGAAGCCGCCCCGATGAGGCGTCCGACAAATAACGCATAGGATGACGGGCCGAATGTCATGCCCCAGAAGATGTTCGAAGATTTCTCTAACGATGATTGGGTTAAATCGGCGGAAACGATTGTCCCGAAGCAGAGTTCCCTCGCAGCCCAGTTGTTCAGGCAATTCCGCAGGCCGCCAAGCAGGACGAACAGCGGAAGAAACCAGAGGAACACCCGCAATTCCGGGACATGAAACCAGTCCGCTAAATACGTTCGCCCGAATGCCACGCCACCCAATGTCAACACGCTCATCACACACGCCGTCAATGCGCTCAGAATTAACGTATGCAGAGTGTCGTCGTCATTCTTGCTGAGCGGAATGGCGAGATCATAGCAGAGGCAGGACAACACGAGCGCGACTTTGACGAAGGAATCGAAAATCTGAAGCACGCCGAAATGCGAGGGAGCATAGATGCGGCTCATAATGGGGACGGTAATCAGCCCAAGCCCTTGGATGGCAAGCTTTCCTGAGAGGAGTTTCGCAACATGAAGCGTGACAGATGATTGTTTCACAGGCGGCTCGCCGAACAAACTCTCGTTCCACGCCTCTGCGTGGAACGAGAACAATTCCCCTCCTGGTTGGCAGGCATGGGGTTTTTATATCCGCAATGTTTGCCCTGAAAGGGCAGAGGAATACAGCCAGAGGATTGATCCTCTGGGCGCTCGTTCGCCGCCCCCCTGCACCCTTTCAGGGCGCGTAGAGGCGTTTCCCGTGTCCAGGGGATGATGAACATTAAAAATTTAATCCGGTAACGGCATCAACCTCACCCCCTGCCCCCTCTCCGAAGGAGAGGGGGGAAGACTCTCCTCCCCGTTGGGGAGCAGGGCTGTTAAGTTCTCAATTCTGAGGGGAGCAAGACGCCCCTCGTTCCACGCTCCGCGTGGAATGCGACCAATCGGACGCTCCGCGTCCCGTAGCGCCGCAGAGCGGCGGCCAGTGGGCATTCCACGCGGAGCGTGGAACGAGAACTTAACAGCCCTGCCCGTTGGGGAGGGGCTGGGGGTGGGGTGTTGTGTAGCATTGCCGAACTATTTTTTTAATCTTCATAATCCCCTGTCTCTATTTCTCTGCCCTTCCAGGGCAAAAACCCCATACCTGGAAATCCTTCCCAGAAGGGGGAACGCGGCGATTGATTGATCGTGGCAGAGACCTCACAGGTCTCCAAGACCTGTGAGG
>CAZMEO010000211.1:0-2972 GCA_964565315.1 uncultured Candidatus Moduliflexus sp.
CATTTCGAAAGCGTCCATGCCGAGGCCGTTATGGTCGGTTGGCGAAAAGTTGAAGACGCCCGCCGTACCGACAAAGCCTTGCAGATTTTCCAGCGCGTCACGCGCTTTTTCTTTGTCCGCGCCGCCGATTTCGATGGCCTTCACCAGCGTCATCAGCGCATCGTAGCCGTGACCGCCGAACGTGCTGACTTCTTCCTGATATTTCGCTTCATAATCCTTTTTATATTTTTCCAGCACAGCTTTCTGCGGATGGTCTTGCGGCAACGAATCCACGACTAGCAGGCGGCCTGCCGGAAAAATGATCCCTTCGGCGGCTTCGCCCGCTTCTTTGACATACATGATATTGCCGAAGCCGTGACTCTGGAACAGCGGAATCGTGAGGCCGAGCTGCCGCATGTTTTTCGCCAAAATCGCCTGCGCCGGTTCGATTGACCAGTTGACGACCGCGCCGACATCGGCGGCTTTCACTTTGGTCAACACGCCGGTCAAATCGGTGGCGTCTTTTTCATATTCTTCGCTCAACGCAATTTCGATGCCGTATTCCGGCGCGATTTTCGCGAGTTGGTCTTTGCCGAGTTTGCCGAAGCCGGTGTTGCTCGACGTGACGGCGATTTTCGCGATATTCAACTGTTGCAGCGTCATAAAAATCTTGCGGGCGGCGTCGCTGTCTTTCTGCGGCGATTTGAAGACGTAGGGCGAGAGCGGGTTGACGATGGCTTCGGCGGCGGCGCAGGACACCAGCAGCGTTTTGCTGCCGTCAGCCAGCGCCTTGATCTGCATGGTTTCGCCGCTGGTGCTCGGCCCGATCATTGCGAACACCTGTTCTTCTTCGATCAATTGTTTCGCGAACGACACCGCTTTTTCCGGGTTGCCCTGCGAATCTTTCACAATCAACACGATCTTATCGCCATTGATGCCGCCGTTGGCGTTGATCTCATCCACGAGCATCTGCGCGGTCTTTTGCTCTGGAGCGCCCAAAAACGAAGCTGGGCCGGTGACGGCAAAAATCGCGCCGATTTTGATCTCAGCCGCTTGAACGCCTGACAATCCTGATACGACAAGCATCATTGCCACAACAATTCCTGTCCACATTCGTGTACGCATGGTTCCTCCTTGTTATCTGTGCGTAAAACCTCATCGAATCAGTGAAGACGACGCCATTCATCTTCGACGAATGGTAGGAGGGTTCGTGTCAATCGAGAAGCTTTTTGTCAAGGAAAAAATGGGGCGCGGCGGTTCAGGCATGTCCGCGATTGTCGCATTAAAAACGCGCCTTTCCCGTTAATAATCGCGTTCTTAAATTTCGCTTGACAAGACGCGCGGAAACGCGCTGATTGCTTTCGTATGTTATCTATAAACGCGAATTCTCAGGAGTGTCAAATCTTGATTTGACTGGCGAAATCAAGATTTCGTACTCCTGCTCACTCCTATTTTATGCGGAAATCTCTCTATGAAGAAAGAGATGCTTCGAGAACTGGCTGAGCGGTATCAATCCGTTATTGCTGTCATGGTGGAGGGCGTGGTCGTACAGTTGAGCGACGGCTCGATTGTCGAATGCAATGAGAGCGCCGAACAGATTTTAGGGTTGACGCGCGATCAAATCATGGGGCGCACATCCATGGATCCGCGCTGGTACGCCATCCATGAAGACGGGTCGCCATTTCCGGGCGACACGCACCCCTCGATGATGGCTTTGCGCACTGGCGAACCATGCAAAAATATCATCATGGGCGTCCATAAACCGCACGGAGAATTAACCTGGATTTCCATCAATTCGCAGCCGATCTTCCATGCAGAAGCCGCCGCCCCACATGCTGTAGTCACCACGTTTCACGATATGACGGACTATAAGCGAGCAGAACAGGCCATTCAAGAACACGAAGCGGCGTTGTTCGCCATGAGCCAGGCGTCGCATGACGCGCTGATCACCATCAATTCGAATGGGCGGATTGTGTTCTGGAATCCAGCAGCGGAACGCATTTTCGGCTATGCGCCAGGCGAAGTGGCGGGCTGCGATTTACATGAGTTGTTAGCCGACGTTCAGGATCGGGAACAGGCGCATAAAGGCATGGCGGCGTTCGCACAATCCGGCACAGGGGCGATTATGGAACGGACGCGGGAAGTGATGGCGCGGCACAAAGACGGGCATTTTTTCCCGGTCGAACTCTCCGTCGCCTCATATCGCTTGAACAACGAATGGCTGGCCGTCGGCAGCGTGCGCGACATCACCGCACGAAAAGACGCCGAGCGCAAGCTTCAGGAGATGGCGACGCTTGACGGATTGACCGGAATTTGCAATCGCCGCTATTTTTTAGAGCTTTCCGAGCAGGAACTCAAGCGCTGCCGCCGTTATCATCGCCCGCTTTCCATGATTATGCTGGATATCGACCATTTCAAACAGGTCAATGACACGCACGGTCACGCCATCGGCGACAAGGTGCTGCAATCAATGACGCAAACAGCGCGTATCATCCTGCGGGACGCCGATATTTTCGGGCGCTTAGGCGGCGAAGAATTTGCCATTATCCTCCCGGAAACCAATCTCGTCTCGGCGCGTCACGTCGCGGAACGCCTGCGATGCGCGATCAGCAAAATAAAAATCAACACGCATAACAACGAGATATCTATCACCAGCAGTTTAGGCGTCGCGGCAATCAGCCACGAAATTCATACCATCGAAATGCTGCTGAAATACGCGGATCAGGCGCTCTATCGCGCCAAAAATGCAGGAAGAAACCGCGTGGAAGCGCATAGCTGATTTCGCGGTTTCCTGAAAAATCTCATTTTTTTTCAATGCGCGGCTTGACATTTTCAGGCCGATTTTTAATTTAAACCACAGATGTAAGTGGAATGATTTGCGACCTATTGCAACCACTGTAAAAAATGCTAAAACGTCTCCAAATTTCTTCAATACGAGGCATTTCTTAGCAGGTTTCTCAGGCTCGCCGCACAATCACCTCTGCTTATTTCAT
>CAZMEO010000211.1:3072-6242 GCA_964565315.1 uncultured Candidatus Moduliflexus sp.
TCGCCGCATCAATCAACGCAGCATGTCAAGATTGACGATTTCTCCGTCTTTGTTGACATCCTTTTCCGAGGAGAAGTCAGTATGAGTAAACTTGATCAGCAATTGCATCTCGAAACCTTAGCGTTACATGGCGGCCAGGACGCCGACCCGACCACCGGCTCGCGCGCCGTGCCGATTTATCAAACCACGTCGTATCTGTTCAAGGACAGCGATCACGCAGCGCGGCTGTTCGGCCTGCAAGAATTCGGCAATATTTACACCCGCCTCATGAATCCGACGACCGACGTGTTAGAACGCCGGATAGCGCTGTTAGACGGTGGCATCGGCGCATTGGCGGTGGCGAGCGGCCAATCGGCCATTACGTTAGCGCTGCTGAATCTTGCCCGCGCCGGGGACGAAATCGTCTCCGCCGACAACCTCTATGGCGGCACATATACGCTCTTTCATTATACCTTTGCGCGGCTCGGCATTACCGTGAATTTCGTGCCATCCGACAACCTCGACGCCTTCCGAAAAGCCATTACGCCGAAGACCAAAGCGATCTACGCCGAGAGCATCGGCAACCCGAAATTGAACGTCGCCGACCTTGAAGCGTTGGCGAAGATCGCGCATGACAACGGCATTCCGCTCGTCGTGGATAACACGGTTGCGCCGTATATCCTTCGCCCGATTGATTTCGGCGCGGACATCATCGTCTATTCCGCCACGAAATTCATCGGCGGGCATGGCACGTCGCTCGGCGGTTTGGTTGTGGATTCCGGCAAATTCGACTGGACGAACGGCAAATTCCCGGTGATCGCCGATCCCGATCCAAGCTATCATGGGCTCAATTTCGTTGAGGCGTTGAAGCCGCTCGGCAATATCGCCTACATCACCAAAGCCCGCGTGGCGCTGCTGCGCGACCTCGGCCCGGCGTTGTCGCCGTTCAACGCCTTCCAATTCCTGCAAGGCTTGGAAACGCTGCATCTCCGCATGCCGCGCCATTGCGAAAACGCGCTGTCGGTCGCGACCTTCCTGCAAACGCATCCGAAAGTGCAGTGGGTTAATTATCCCGGCTTGGATACCAGCCCGGAGCAGGTGCGCGTCAAAAAATATCTGCCGAACGGCGCAGGCGCAATTATCGGTTTCGGCATCAAAGGCGGACTGGACGCAGGCAAAAAGTTCATCAATTCGCTGCAACTGATTTCACATCTCGCGAACATCGGCGACGCGAAAACCTTAGCGATTCATCCGGCCTCCACGACGCATCAGCAGCTTTCGCCGGAAGAACAGCTTGCCACCGGCGTCACGCCCGATTTTATCCGCCTCTCCATCGGCATCGAGCATATCGACGACATTACCGCTGATTTGAAACAGGCGTTGGATCAGGCGTAACGATTTAATAAGACCTCACAGGTTTTTGAAACCTGTGAGGTCTCATCTTTATTTGGAGGAAGATTCTTGTGACAGATAAAAACAGCGTCGGCGTTGTCGAGACGCAATATTTCACCTTTGACGAATTGACGCTCGAAAGCGGCGAACAATTCGGACCAATTACCATCGCCTACGAAACCTACGGCGCGTTGAATGCGGAGAAATCGAACGCGATTCTGATTTTGCACGCCTTTTCCGGCGACGCTCATGCTGCCGGATTTCACGAAGGCGACAAAAAGCCGGGCTGGTGGGATGACATGATCGGCCCGGGCAAGGCGTTCGATACCAGTCAGTATTTTGTCATCTGTTCTAACGTACTCGGCGGCTGCAAAGGCTCGACCGGGCCGTCCAGCATCAATCCCGCGACGCAAAAGCCTTATGGCCTCGCGTTCCCGCTGATTGCCATCGAAGATATGGTGAACTGCCAGAAATGCCTGATTGACCATCTCGGCATTTCGCAACTGCTTTCGGTGGCGGGCGGCTCGATGGGCGGGATGCAGGTGTTGGGCTGGCTGACGATGTTCCCGGAGATGCTGCGCAGCGCGATTCCGATTGCCACGACGATCAAACATTCGCCGCAGCAAATTGCGTTCAACGAAGTTGGGCGGCAGGCGATTATGGCCGATCCGCATTGGAATTCCGGCGATTATTACGACGGTACGCCGCCCGCGAAAGGGCTGGCGGTGGCGCGCATGATCGGGCATATCACCTACATGAGCGACGCCTCGATGGAAGAAAAATTCGGCAGGCAGCGCAAACAGACCGGCCAGCCGTTCAAATTCACGACCGATTTCGAGGTTGAAGGCTATTTGAATTATCGCGGCGACGCCTTTGTCAAGCGGTTCGACGCGAACTCATATCTGTATATTTCGAAAGCGATGGATCGGTTTGACGCCTCGAACGGCAAACCGTTTCAGAAAGCGATCAGCGGCCTGAACGCGAAACTGTTCGTGATCGCGTTCGAATCGGATTGGCTCTATCCGGCGTATCAATCGCAGGAGATCGTCAAAGCCTGCAAACGCGCCGGACTTGAGGCGACCTATTGCCAGATCGATTCCACTTACGGCCATGACGCTTTTCTGCTGGAAGTGGACGAAGAAACCCATCTGATTTCCCACTTTTTAAAGCGCGTCTTTCATAATGATTGAATTTCAGCCCTGCCAAGGTTCGAAACCCTGGCAGGGCTAACGATAGAGGACAAGCATGGCAGAACATCTGACAAACGAAACAAGCATTCTCCGCCTTGATCATCAGGCGATTGTCGAAATGGTCGCGCCGAAATCGTCGGTGCTGGATTTAGGCTGTGGCACGGGCGAACTCTTGCTGACGCTGATCAAAGAAAAGCAGGTGCGTGGGCAGGGGATTGAAATTGACGAACAGGCGATTTACAAATGCGTCGCCAAAGGCTTAAACGTGCTGCAAGACGACATTGATCCCGGTCTCGCGGATTATGAAGATCAATCGTTTGATTACGTCATTCTGAATCAGAGCTTGCAGCAGATCGAGCATGTCGAAACGGTCTTGAAAGACGCGCTGCGCGTCGGCAGAAAGGTCATCGTCGGTTTTCCGAATTTCGCCTATATCCGGGCGCGGGTGCAACTCTTCTTTCTCGGCAAAGCGCCGGTCACGCCGTCTCTGCCGTATCTCTGGCATGACAGCCCGAACCTGCATTTTCTGAGCATTTCGGATTTTCGGGATTATTGCTGGGCGCAGAATATTCTGATTGAACAAAGCGTCTATCTCAGCAAACGCGGACA
>CAZMEO010000212.1:0-1747 GCA_964565315.1 uncultured Candidatus Moduliflexus sp.
TCACGGACTCTCTTTCAACAAGCACCGGCTCAATCACTGACTTCGACGCCCCGATATTCGGATGTTCGAGCATTTTTATCAGCCGTTCGACCGCTTCCGTCGCGACCATTTCGGTGTTTGCTCTGACGGTTGTCAGTTTCGGCTCAATCTCATTTGAAATCAACAGATCATCAAAACCGACGACGGAAACGTCGTCGGGAACGTGGATATTTTTCTTTTTCAACGCCCTGATTGCCCCGATAGCGGACATGTCATTGATCGCAAAGATCGCAGATGGAACATGTTTTTTGGTGATAAAATCAGTCATCACTTTTTCAGCGGTTTGATCACTGAAATCGCCTGGCAGGATATGTTCAGCAACCACCGCTTTTCCGCTATCTTGCAGGGCTTTTTGATACCCGTGCAGCCGTTCGATTGAGGAAAGCCTGTTGGGAATCCCATGAATATAGACAATATCCGCATGCCCCATCTCAAGCAGATATTTCGTTGCGAGATACGCCCCTCTGAAATTGTTTCTGTTGACAATGCTCTTTCTTCCAGAAATCTCTCTATCGCTAAACAATTTATCGACAAACACAAGCGGAAACGCGCTCTTGAGCAGATCGGAAACCTCGGCCTCATCAATTCCCCCGCCAGAAATAATTGCCCCGCTGACACTTCCGTTTTGAAGAAACTTCAATACCTGTTTCGTTTCAAGATTTTTTACTAACGATGTCATCACGCTGTAACCGAGTGTTTGCGCCCTGTCGATTACATCAACGATTAAGCTGCTGAAATATGCTGAAGTTTGGATATCTTCCAAAACATACAGAAACAGTCCGATGACCTTTGGCGTTTTTCCAACAAGATGCCTTGCGGCGGAGTTCGGCACATATCCGTATTCTTCGATGATTGCCCGGATTTTCTTTTTGGTTTCTTCTGAAATAAATGAATAGTCGTTAATCACGCCCGTGACAGTGCTGCGTGATACTCCTGCGATTTTTGCAATTTCTGCGGCGGTCATTTTTTATGTCCTTTCTTCAATGTCTGTATTAAAATAGCACGTGATATATCTCGTGCTATTTTGTCAACTATTTTTTTTGATATTGTCATCGTCGGCATGCCTAAAAACTTCTGCACCAATGCAATACGAATCAAAAATAAATTTTTTGGAAACTTTTCGAATGTTCGTTTCGTCTTCAAAACATGAAGAAATTTTTGCGAACTGAGTACGAACATTCGAAAATGATGCCCAAACAACGTGCGTATATCTGGTACGGAATGATCGCCGTGCTAAGCGTGGTGTTGGGGCTGCAACTCATTGCCGCGCAATGGGGCAGCGCTCGACATGCCAGCGTCCGGCGCGTCTCTTCTGCATATCGCCCGATAAGCGGACGGTTTGAACGACGGCCGCCGTTGCTCTTCGTGGCGCTTTCTGCCGACGAACTGCATCTTTCCGAGGCGCAGAAAAACCGGCTGCGCCAGGCGCTGCCGCAGCCTCCCAAATCGCTGCGCCCGGAAATGACGCCGAGTTTGATCGCATCATTTCAGAGTCTTCAGGCTGCGGAATGGACAGTGATTTGCGATGTGCTGACGCCGGAGCAACTCAAAATTTTTCTTCATCGTCTGGCCTCCATGCGCGTTTTTCGCATGTTGCAGATGAAACTGCGAGCGTTATTATTTTCGTCAACGATCTCAACCACTCCGGATGCCAGAAGAATTGGCGACGCTCCGGCGGCGATTCCGATGATGAACACGCTCGTCATGC
>CAZMEO010000212.1:1847-6213 GCA_964565315.1 uncultured Candidatus Moduliflexus sp.
ACAACGTTTGCGGACTCAACGCAAGGGCGCGGCAAACCGCAGCGACCCTCCACCGAGGAGATGGCAAAACAGATGATGGTCGATTTGAAAGACCGCTTAACACTGACAGCCGATCAGGAAAAACAACTGCAATCAGCGCTTCAAGATTATCTTGAGAAACGTGATGAATTGTTTGAAAAATCCCGCCCGGAGCCTCCTGCCGGACAACAAAAAGGCGAACGCCCGGAGCCGCCGTCTGGAGAACGCCCAGAACCGCCTGCTGATGGGAAAGCGCCTGCTGAACCGCAAGAGTTGACGGAACTTCGCCAGTCATTCGAACAGGACGTGGCGGCGTTTTTGAGCGACGCGCAAATCAAAGAATTACAGACGTATTTCGAAGAACAGCAGCAGAAAATGCGCCCAGGAAAACCGGGACCAAAACCGTCACAACAAGAATAACGACGTGATGATCTCGCATGAATGAATGGAACGAGCTTCCATTTATTCATGCGTCCAATTCACGTGATAAATATGACGACACTGAACATTCGATGGATGGATCGATTCGCAAAAGGGATGTTTCTGATGGGAATTCTGGCGGTTTTTGCGCTCACGGCGGGATGCGATGAGCTGTTGACCTCCACGACTGATGATGACGAGGGCGCAACGATATATGTGTATAATTACGACAATGATCATGACTATCGCGCAGAACTGCATCTTGTCAGCGACGATTCGCTGATCTCAAGTTGCAGCCTGGATGAATATCCCGACAATGGTTATGCCGATACGATAGAAGATATTGATGAAGAGCAGTATTACCTCTCCGTTTTTCGAGATAAAGGCGATGATGAAACCGGGCGGTCTGGCACATTTCATCTTGATGACGACGAGACCGCATGCTTTTTGATCGAAGATGACGGCGATGTCAAAAATTGCGATTAAAGGAGTGTGTATTATGAAAAAATGGATAATAAGCATGATAATGATGATCGTGTTCGTGGCGGGCGGCATCGTCGCCTTTCAACGCCTGAGCAGTTCGAAACAAGAGACGGAGTTTCAATTTTCGCTCTTAGAGCTTGGCGACATTGAAAATACGGTGTCGAGCACGGGAACGTTAAGCGCGGTCGGCACGGTGGAAGTCGGCTCGCAAGTCTCCGGCACGGTCGAAAAAGTGCTGGCAGATTATAACGACGTGGTCAAAAAAGGTCAGACGCTGGCGATTGTTGACACATCGCTGCTGACGGCGTCTGTGAATGAAGCAGACGCGAATCTTGCGAAAGCGAACGCGCAATTTAATCAGGCGCAGACCGAATATCAACGCAATGAAAAATTGTTTCAGGAAGGGTATATTTCGGAAGTCACGTATTTAGCGAAAAAGACAGAAGTCCAGACCAGCGCCGCCGCCGTGAAATCGGCTGAAGTCGCCCTGAAACGCGCCAAAACCAACTTGAAATATGCGGAAATCCGCTCGCCGATTTCCGGGCGGGTGATTGAGCGCTCGATTGACGCCGGGCAGACCATCGCCGCCAGCATGAGCGCGCCCACGCTGTTTATCATTGCGGAAGACCTGTCGCGCATGCAAATCGAGGCGTCAGTGGATGAAAGCGATATTGGCAGCATCAAAGAAGGTATGTCCGTGCGGTTTACTGTGCAGGCGTATGATGAAGAAGTGTTTACCGGAACAGTCAAACAAATCCGCTTGCAGCCGACCACCGTTGAAAACGTCGTGACTTATACCGTCATGGTGGATGCGCTGAATGAAAAAGGGCTGCTGTTGCCAGGCATGACGGCCACGGTGGATTTTATCATCGAAAATCGGCAAAATGTGCTGGTCGTGCCGAATACGGCGCTCAATTTTCAGCCGTCGCAGGAGATGCTGACAGCGCTGCGCCAGCAGCGGCAGGCGAGCAACAGTTCGCAGAGTCAGGAAAACATGCCGCCCGCGCCGCCGGACGGGATGCAGCCGCCAGCAAACGGCATGCAGCCTCCGTCAGGAGAAAGGCCGCGCGAGAGCGGTTCATCCGATGTCAGCCGAGTTTTTTATTTGGATGACGCAGGCAAAATCGGCGTGGCGCGTTTTAAGGCGGGCATGACCGACGGAACGGTCACGGAAGTCGCCGACAGCCGCGAACTGCGCGAAGGTCTGCGCGTGATTACCGGCACGACAACAACGGAAAAAAAATCAACCGATAGCGGCAGCAATGCGCTCTCGTCGCTGATGAACGGCAAGCGCGGCGCAAACGCCGGCGGCCCTGGCGGCCCGCCGCCATTCTGAAGAGCGTAAACGCTTGCTTTTGCGGCGAGAGCGAGCAGACGCAAAAGCAAGTTTTTGCACTCCTGAAAATTGAATTTCCGTAAATATTTACGTACCGCCGACGTCCTCGTCGGCCTCTCGTTAAAACGCCGACGAGGACGTCGGCGGTACGAAGTCTCTATAAAAATGAGGATGTTATGAACACGATTCAAGTCAAAGAATTACGAAAAACCTATCGCATGGGGGATGTCGAGGTTCGCGCGCTGCGGGGACTTTCGCTGAGCGTTGAGCCAGGGGAATTTGTCGCGATTATGGGCGCGTCCGGCTCTGGAAAATCCACCTTCATGAATATTCTCGGCTGTCTCGATTATTCATCGGAAGGGGACTATTATTTGGACGGCGTGCATGTCAATTCCTTGAATAAAAAGCAATTGGCGGATATTCGCAATCAAAAAATCGGCTTCGTGTTTCAGGGCTTTAACTTGCTTTCTCGCACGACTGCTGTCGAAAACGTCGAATTGCCGCTCTTATACGACCGCCGCCATCATGCCAAAGACGCGCAGAAAAAAGCCATCGAATCCTTGCAGCGCGTCGGGCTTGGCGAACGCCTCGACCATGTGCCGAGCCAGCTTTCCGGCGGGCAGCAGCAGCGCGTCGCGATTGCGCGGGCGTTAGTGAATGATCCGGCGCTGATTCTCGCGGATGAGCCAACCGGAAACCTCGACACGCAGACATCGGAAGAGGTCATGGCGCTCTTTCAGGAATTGAACGATCAAGGGATTACGATTCTTTTAGTCACGCATGAGCCGGACATTGCGCAATATACCAAGCGAATTATCGAATTGCGCGACGGTGAACTTCGCCGTGATGAAGCGGTCAAAGAACGGCAAATCGCGAAAATCGGGTAACATGTTATGAAATGGAAAAATTTAGTTCGCGTGGCGTTTCAAAGCATTATGCGCAATCGGATGCGCAGCTTTTTAACCATGCTGGGAATTATCATCGGCGTCGGCGCGGTGATTGCGCTCGTCTCCATCGGCAACGGAGCGCAGCGCCAGATTCAAGATCAGATTGCGTCGCTCGGCACGAACCTGCTCATGGTGATGCCGAGTTTCAACCGGTCTGGCGCGGTGAATTTGGGCGCGGGGTCGCGAAATTCCATCACGCTCGACGATGTTGAAGCGATTCAGAAGAAATCGGCGCTCGTCAAGTATATCTCGCCGGAAATTCGCGGAAGCGGGCAGGTCGTGGCCGGGTCGAACAACTGGTCAACATCCTATGTCGGCGTGTCGTCGTCGTTTTTAGACATTCGGAACTGGCCGTTAGCGCAAGGCACATTTTTTACTGAACGCGACATGAAGGCCAGAGCGAAAAAAATCGTGATCGGCCAGACTGTGGCGGAAAACCTCTTCCCGGATCAAAATCCGGTCGGCCAGAAAATTCGGCTGAGAAGTGTGCCATTCGAAGTGATCGGCGTGTTATCGGAAAAAGGCCAGAGCGCAAACGGGTCGGATCAGGATGATACGATGCTCGTGCCAGCCACGACCGCGTACTATCGCCTCGGCGGCAACCGGCGGCCAATGGGCTTGATTATCAGCGTAACCACTGAAGATCAAATGGATGCTGCCAAAGAAGAAATCTCGAACGTCTTGCGCGAGGAGCATGATCTTGAGTCCGGGGACGCGGATGATTTCACGATTCGCTCGCAGACCGATATTGCCGAAACCGCCACGTCTGTCACCGGCATGTTGACGATTCTATTGAGCGCGATTGCCGGCGTTTCATTGGTGGTCGGCGGGATCGGGATTATGAATATTATGCTGGTGTCGGTCACGGAACGGACGCGGGAAATCGGCATTCGGCTCGCTATCGGCGCGCGTGGCGGCGATGTGCTGACGCAATTTTTGATTGAAGCAATGATGTTAAGCCTGTTGGGTGGCATGCTCGGCATTGCCGCCGGAATCGGCACAGGCTACGGCATCGGCAAAGCGCTCGGCATGTCGATTGTGGTTGACCCGCTGATTATCGGGATTGCGTTTCTGTTTTCCGGCGGCGTCGGCATGTTTTTCGGCTATTATCCGGCGCGAAAAGCCGCCGCGCTCGACCCGATTGTCGCGTTGCGGTATGAAT
>CAZMEO010000213.1:0-2985 GCA_964565315.1 uncultured Candidatus Moduliflexus sp.
GCCGCGTTCATCTCGCACTAATTCAGCGAGAGACGCAATGATTTTCGGCTCGCTGCAATCTCTTGGATGAATTTCGAATTCTAAATGATACGGCGTATCCGTCTCAATCAGGTCGATTAAGGCTTGATGCACTCGTTGTCGTTCTGGAATGCAATTTTCTACGGCATCCGTGGAAAAATCGGCCTGCGCGGGATCAAACCCATAGATGCGTTTCGCTTCGTCAGACCCCCAGAAATGCGTGGTGTGCAGATGATATTCCCAATTGCCGACATGCCCCATGGCTTGCGCCTTGCAATAGCGCTCCTCGCTTTCTTGCAGCCGTCTCATCTGCTCGCTGATGGTCGCTCCCATGCGTTGTAACACGTCGCCGAACGATTGGAATTCAAGATAAGGCAGCGGAGCGTCGTCCAGAGCATCATATTTCCCCGCAGCATACGCATTGACAATTGTGTTGAGCCGTTGCAGCGGCTGGCGCAGAAAGATGCGCACTAAAAGGCCGCTTCCAACGCTTAACGCCAGCAAGATCAACGCCGCGGTGGTCATCAGGGCGCGAAGCAACGCGCGCTGTGCCTGCTGGACAGGTTGCTTCGTGAATTTCAATCGCACTTCTCCGAGGGGTTCGCCGTGATGTTGAATGGGATGGGTGCGTTCAATCCAGACAGCAAGGCGGTCATTTTCAGACGCATACAAAATCTCGCCGGAACGGGCGGTAACAATAAGGCTGGCTACGATTGCGTTCCGGGCAAATGCGTCACTCAGCGCCGCAATGTTTTGCGTGTTCCAATCCCAAAGCGGCATCTCTAGCGCATCAACAAGATGCCTGCTTATCTCATCAGCGCGTTGAAGCAATTCGCGCTCAAGCCGGGCGTTCGTTTCAAGATACAAGGCGAGCGTGATGCCGGATGCGACAAGCGCGACCATGCACACAAGACTGATGGTCAAGCGTCGGGAGATTGAGTAAGGAGAAAATGCGCGTTGAGATGACATGAAATGCTCCTCTACCGTTTCGAGAATCGAATGAGAAATTCTGTGCCAGGAGCGGGCGTGATGCGCAACGTGCCGTGCAATTGTTTGACAAAACTGCTGACCAACTGCATCCCTAAAGAATTCGCCTTGCGCAGTTCGAAATCCTCCGGCAGCCCTATGCCGCTGTCTCGGACGCGGAGTTCAAGCGTCTCCGTGTCTTTCAGATGCAAGGCGATGATGATCTCGCCGTTGCGACCGTCTGGAAAGGCGTATTTCACCGCGTTGGTCAGCAGTTCGTTGAGCAGCAAGCCGCAGGGAATCGCCGTATCGGCAGACACCCATACCGGCTCAAGGTCGAATGTGATTTCGATTCGTCCGCGATTGGAATTTAAATTATGGAAGATCGTGCAGGCTAATTCTTCAAGGTAGGAGTCAAGCGTCAAATTGCTGAAATCCTGAGATTGATAGAGTTGCTGCTGCACAAGCATCATCGCCTGAATGCGGTAGGAGATTTCTTTGAAATGCCGCAGCACGTCTTCATTTTTTACGCGAGCGACCTGGAGCGCAATGAGGCTGCTGATTGCCATCATATTGTTTTTGGTGCGGTGCAGAATTTCCCGCATCAGCACATCTTTTTCTTTCAACGCGGTGTTCAGGCGTTCTTCGACCCGTTGACGTTCTTCATTTTCTTGCCGTAAATTGGCGTTCGCCCTGGAAAGTTCTGCCGTGCGGGCTTGCACCTCTTGTTCCAGACGGTCGCTATACCCGACGAGATAGGCATGAAAGGCATCGCGGACATAGCCGACCAATTCGTCCACATCCCCCATTTTTTGCACATACGCAAAGGCATCGCGATTCACGGCAGTCATCGCTGATTCCAGTGTGGCATAGGCGGTGTTGATAATCACGTTCATTTCCGGCGTGTGCTGTTTCAGGTGGCGAAGTACCTCCATTCCATCCATATCGGGCAGGCGGATGTCTAAAATGGCAACCGGAAAGGCATGTTGTTGGCAGGCTTCGATGGCGGCGCGTCCGGTCGTGCAGCCGACCGGCTGAAATCCTGCGTCTTCAAGAATGTTGAGCAATGTTTCTAATTGTGCGGGATTATCCTCAATAATGAGCATGGATGATGAATGCGGCATGGCGTCACCTTCTGAGTTCCCTGGATTGCGATGTTGTTATGCGAAGTTCTTCTTGTCAACGATTCGGACAACTTCGCAGTTTTGTCAATGAAATAGTCAAAAAGAACAGGGATCGCGGCGATTCTCACGTTCGTCCTGATTTTTTTTCTTTACTTCATGCCAGCGTTCTGATACGGCAGCATCATTCGCTGTCACGAGAAAACGTCACCGGTTGAAACACCTGTGACGCCTGAATAATAGACCATGAATGACGACTGGAGGCCGAATCGTATGAAATACATGTTAACGGCTGAAGAGTTGCGCGTACTCGGCAGCCTGATCGAAAAGAAAATGACCACGCCGGATTATTATCCCTTATCGCTGAATGCGCTGATTACGGCCTGTAATCAAAAAGTGAACCGCGACCCGGTGACGACCTATGGCGACACGACCGTACTGCGGGCGCTGAAGGGCTTGAAGGCGAACGGCTTAGTCTTGCAGTCCGCCTCCGTGCGGGTTGCCAAATATGAAGAGCGTTTTTGCGAACAGGCAAGCATTTCTGACGAAGAGGCAGCAATTTTGGGCGTGTTGATGCTGCGTGGTGCGCAAACGCCCGGCGAACTGCGTGCCAGAACCGAGCGCATGGCTTCCTTCCCCATGTTAGACGATGTGACGGACGTGCTGAATTCGTTGATTGAAATGGGCTACGCGCGCGAGCTTCCGCGAAAACCGGGGCAGAAAGAAGTGCGCTACTGCCATGAATTAGGCGAGTCGCAGCCAGAAGAGGTCAGCAGCGAAGAAACTGCGCCAGTCATGCCGGTTGAAGATCGCCGCGAAGAGGTGGTTGAGATTCGAGCGGATCGGACGGATCGCCTGACTGCGCTTGAACGAAAAGTCG
>CAZMEO010000213.1:3085-6177 GCA_964565315.1 uncultured Candidatus Moduliflexus sp.
CCGTTCTAAGCGCACGTAGTCTGAAACGGACAGTTCGCCGACTAACGGCGTCACGTAGCGCAGGAATTTTTCGTTCACATCCGCGCCGTTCGGCGCCATCATGTCTGCCGGGACGATTTTGGTGGCATTGGCGACTTTATCAAGCGGCGCAAGACCGGTGACGCAGGAATAGGGCGCATCCGATTCCCGCACAAGCGACACCATATAGCCACTCTGTCCTTCCAGCGCGTATTTCACGCCCATTTTGCCGACAAGATACGCTTCTTCCAGGTCAATCGGCGAAGCGGCGGAAATCAGGGAGCGTTGAATCGTGCCGGCGATATTGGTGCGTGCCTTGATTTTCAATTTTTCCGCCACGAGTTTCGCCAGAAAATCGCCGACGCCGCCTAACTGGACATGCCCGAAGGCGTCCAACGACGACGATTTCAGCAGCAGATTGCCATCCGGCGTGCGAATCCCTTCGGAGACAGCGATCACGACGAATTTCAGGCGATCATAGACCTGTTGCACGTCATTCAGGAATTTTTCGATAGTAAACGGCACTTCCGGCAGATAAATCAGATGCGGCGCGTCTTTTTCATCCCGGCGGCCAATCGCGGAAGAAGCGGTCAACCATCCGGCGTCGCGCCCCATCGCTTCCATCACGCAAACCGGCGTCGTCGTTAACGCGCCCGACTCGGTATCGCGTCCGACGTCGCGAGTTGACAGCGCCATAAACCGCGCCGCGCTGCCGAAACCGGGGCAATGGTCGGTTTCGACGAGGTCGTTATCCACCGTTTTCGGGATGCCGAACACACGCATTTCATAATTCGCGGCAGCCGCCATCTGGCTGATTTTGTTGGCGGTATCCATCGAATCGTTGCCGCCGTTATAAAAAAAGTAGCGGATGTCATGCGCCTTGAACACCGCCAAAATGCGTTCCATATCCTGGTCATTCAATTTACGGCGACAGGTGCCGAGCGCCGTCGCCGGCGTCTTGCGCAAGCCTTCGATAGTCGCTGGTCTTTCTTTGCGCAAATCGATTAAATTCTCGTGCAAAATCCCCATGACGCCGTGAACCGCGCCATAAATGCCATCAAACGCCTCGTCATGCTTCAGCGCTTCTTGAATCACGCCGCACGCGCTGTTATTGAAGACCGGCGTCGGCCCGCCGGATTGTGCCACGACTAATTTCCCTCGTAATGCTGCCATCGTTTTTTTCTCCTTATTTGACGATCTGATATCATTCGATTAACACGCCCTCGTACTTTTGGGAGGCAGAAACGCCATCTTTTTCTTGCCATTTTCGATGACGCGCGGCGTTTCGTCAATCAAAATCGCGCTGAGAGCCTTGACATTCTGAAGCGCCTGCTCGATGTCGTCCACCTTGAAACAGATATGATGAACGCCTCGCCGCGCTTTTCAAGAAATTTGGTCACGCCGACATTGCCCGCCGTCGGTTGAATCAACTCGATATGGGGTTTCCCCCACCGGAAAAAGCGCCGTAATCGCCTACGGCGAATATTCATTTACGGGTGGCGCTGATTTCTACAAGACTTCAAGTACTACGCGCTAAATAGTGATGAATTTTCCTCTGTCGTTTTTGAAAGAAGTTCATGAAAAGTCAAATATTTTCTCGGAGAAATCCTGACATCCGTTCTTTTTGCTTGACAGCCACGCAAAACATTCGTAACGATACGTTACCCGCAAAGGAGGGGGATGCTATGGAACATGAACCGACAACATTGCGCCCGGAATTACAACAGAAGTTGCTGCGCATGGCGCGAGAAACGATAGACGCCTATATTCGCGCGAAAACTATTCCGACCTTTGACGTGCATGAGCCGGAATTGCTGCAAAAATGCGGCGCGTTTGTAACCATTAAGCGTCACCGGCAGTTGCGCGGCTGCATCGGCTATGTCGAAGGGATTAAACCGCTCTGGGAAACCATTGTTGACATGGCAGTTGCCGCCTCGACAGAAGACCCTCGATTCCAGCCCATGACCGTTGCCGAGTTGAATGACTTTGAGCTTGAGATTTCCGTGATGACTCCGTTGCGCAAAATCGAGCACCCGGAAGAGGTCACGGTCGGCGTTCATGGCATTTTGCTGCGGCGCGGCTATCGCAGCGGCCTGCTGTTGCCGCAAGTCGCAACCGAATACGGCTGGGATCGCGAGACGTTTCTCGCGCATACCTGCCAGAAAGCCGGTTTGCCGATGGATGCGTGGCGCGACCCGCAGACGGCGATTTACGTCTTCAGCGCCCAGGTGTTTCATGAAGGAGAAGCGTTGACGTAAATTTTAGGAGCGCCAGACCTCATGGGTCTTGAAGACCTGTACGGTCTGGACGAATGAGCGAGCAAGCTGATTTCAGGACATCCGATTATGATTGATATTCATTGCCATATTCTGCCGGGCGTGGACGACGGCGCGAAAACGCTTGAAGAAAGCCTTGAGATGTGCCGCATGGCGGCGGCGGACGGCGTGACAACGATTGTCGGGACGCCGCACCAGCACGATGGCGTCTATAACACGCCCTCCGCAACGATTCTCGCCAAAGTTCAACTACTGAATGCCGCCTTGAAACAGGCGCAAATCCCGCTGACGATTCTGCCGGGCGCAGACGTGTATATTGACGTGAATACGGTGGATAAAATCACGAATGGCGAGATTATGACCATCAACCAGACGAAGCGCTATTTCTTGTTAGAATTTCCAGCCCACACGCTTCCGACCAATATCGAAAACATCGTGTTCAATCTCATGCTGAAAAATGTCGTGCCGATTTTGACGCACCCTGAGCGGATCGGCGAAGTGCAGCAGCATCCGAACCGCGTGTATGATCTTGTCTCGCTCGGCGTCCTGAGCCAGATTACGGCGATGAGCCTGACGGGAGGATTCGGGCGTCATGCCCAGAAATGCGCGAAAACGCTGGTGGAGCATAACTTGGCGCATATTATCGCGTCCGACGCGCATTCTATCGAATCGCGCCCGCCGATTTTGACGAAAGGCGTGAAAGAAGCCGCAAAAATCATCGGCAAAGAGCAGGCGCTGGCGATGGTCACGACGATTCCGCAGCAAGTGATTTCCGGCAAGCCTGTCGAAGACCTCGAA
>CAZMEO010000214.1:0-6151 GCA_964565315.1 uncultured Candidatus Moduliflexus sp.
TGCTCATTCTCTCCGCCGCGCTGCTCCACTGGAAACGCCGCGGCGTGAAACTGCTGTCGCTGCTGCTGCTTGCGCTTGGCCTGATGGCAAGCGGATTCGGCGTGGAGCGCCTGACCGCGCAATCCGGATCGTGCGGACTGACCGTTGAGGCGCAAGGGGCTGGCGAGATTCAAAGCCGCGATCTGCGCTGTCAGAATACCTGTCAGGTGCCCGGCGCTCCCGGCGAAATTCGCCATTTCAAGGCCGTTCCGACCGCTGGTTCGCAATTCGTCGCCTGGCGCGTCAACGGCGAACCGTACACCGGCCCGGTGCAGATGACCGGCGACACCATCCTGACAGCCATCTTCGAGCCGGTCGCGACGCCGACGCCTGACCTGCCGGCCTATCGTCTGACCGTGACGCGAATAGGGAGCGGGGGCGGACTGGTCTATGGAGAGGGGATCGAGTGCGGCCATGACTGCGAAGAACTCTACTCGACAGGACGCCTTGTCGAATTGCATGCCTATCCGGACGCGCTGTCGGAATTCAGCCATTGGCTGATCGACGGCGAATCGCGTCACACCGGCGCTGTGGTCATGAATGCCAATAGGACAGCGACGGCCGTCTTCGATCTGGTTCCGCCGACGTGTCTCCCGTCGAATGGCGGCATCGAGCAATGCGGCGATCAGCTTGACAACGATTGCAACGGCAAGATTGATGATGGCTGCTACGAATGCCGGACGGGTGTTCAGGCATTCCAGTGCTGCCGGGACGATGTCTGCACTACGATGAACGCCTGCGCCGCAGGTCAGGCCGCCGTTTTTTTAGGCTGCGATAACGTCGCCTGCAACCCGATGGTCAGATGCGAAACTGCGCCGCAAGGCGGCCCGTGCGAATGCGAAATCGTGAACGATGGTCTGGATAACGATTGCGACGGCTATATTGATGAGCCGACCGATACGAACTGCGTCAATTAAGCCTCTCAGAGGAAAATGCCCCGATGGGGTGTTTTTACGGAAATAAACCGCCCGATTGACCGGGCACAATGAAAGGAAATCGTATGATGAAGACAACGAAAATTTTTTCAACGATGGTGACAAGTCTCATGGCGCTGACGCTCTTGACAAGCGGCGGCTGCACGGAGCAGGACGAGAATGAACGGGTCGAGAAATGCGGAGAGGGCGACATCATCCGGCATGGCGAATACGTGTTGGTGAATGATGACGAGCCGCGTTCTGGCTATAACCAATGTATTTTCGACGATCCCCAAGATGAGACGTTCGGTTGGACATGGGCAGCGACGTCACAGGGCAGTCCGAATACCTACACCACCGCATTTCTTTTTTACGGACAGGCAGATACAGCAGAGACGCCACGAACGCTATGGGATATCGGAAGCACGACCCCGGCCTTACCGATCTCAGAGGACGACCTGATATCACTCTCGATTGACTACGATGTGCAGGTATCGAGTACAAGTCATTATGCCTTAACGTTTAACACAAGTCGCGTTGGTTGCACGGTTGGTCTTTGCATGGGAGCGTATCTCAGTATTGTGATATATTCTGATTATACTCCCTCCTCTACCGATTTTCAAAAACGGGTGAGAATTGATGGAGAGGAATATGATTTCTATAAGGATAGTCCCGTCAATAGCCACAGCATATTCTATCGATTTGCGATGGTTCGTCCATCTTACTCTGGAACCTTGCCCTTTCACAAGTTTTTGAATTTTTTAGCCAATGAAGGCTATGGAAAGTTTTCAGAAATTAAACATATCGATTTTTACCAATCTATGTCAGAAGGTGGTTCTGGCAGTACTACCATACGCAAGTATAAGATAAATGTCACATCGCGTCTGCAATAACGTTCGCTCAGAATTTACATAGAGTATATCCCTAAATAGCGATGGCTTACATTTTTTCGCCATATTTTCCGCAAAATGCGTGAAAAATTTTGAACATGCCCTGCTGAAACACACGGAATTTCGTATGAAAAATCACGCCATTGCTATTTAGGGATATACTCATAACATAAGGAATATCAATTATGAAAAAACAGAGAGTTTTTGATAGATTCTTTGTATGGGTAGCTACTCTCCTTATGCTGACAATGGCGGATATCGCTGCCGCGTCAGCCTCATTGAACGATTACTGGATAGGGCAGGCTGATTGGAAGCTGCTCAACAAATGGAGTGAAAATGATCTTGGCGGAGGCGACACGACGACTGATGGCATCCACATCGCGGTGGTCGGAAACGATTGGTATCTCTTCACGCGTAAGACGTTTCCAGGCAATGCGATGGGAACTGAAGTGCGGCATTCATCAAATCAAGGCTGGAACTGGAGCGCTCCAGTAGATATTATTGCGCCGGAACCCGAAACTCCCTGGGCATACGCTGCCACTGATGGGCAGCCATTCTATGATTCTAACAGCAACAGATGGCATTATATCTTTCAATGTATGGATAAATCTCCTGAAGAAAAAGGAATATGGCATGGCTGCTATGCCTATAAAGACGGTAGAAATCCGATGGGATACTGGGAGACTCCTAACAAGACAACGGCGCTCATTACTCCAGGATCGTTATGGAGAGCAATCTGCCAGCCCGGAGATTCTTGTTATGTGGGAACCGGGAAAACGCTTATTGACGAAGGCACATTCGGTTCATTCATCGAAGGCGACACTGTCTGGATCAGCTTTCACGGTCATCATGAAGGAACGAAGAGTTTCCGCGGCCTTGTAAAAACACATAAAGACCATATTGCCGATAGAAGCAAATGGATCATCGTCGCAAACGATGTTCCCTACGATGCCATACTTGGTCCTATAGATGGCAAACCCTGGCGCGAAGACTGGGGACAGCATGACCCGGTTGGCCCTGGACATGGCAGTATCCTGAAAGATGGGGACTATTATTATATTTTCCCTGAGATTGCTAATAATCATTTGGGAGGATTGGTGCCTGCGGGGCAAAAGTGGGATGTAGGTCTTCTCCGCACTAAAAATCTTAGCAGCACGAGCTGGGAGCAATTGAATGATAATAGCACGGGGGAATATCGTAATCCGGTATTATATTCCTCATGGCCTCCACTTCAGTTTCCACCTAAAGATCCGAATAAACCGAAAGATACGATTCAACTTCTGACATTGCAATACCCGCGCCTGTTTAAGGATGCCTCCGGCAATATCTATATGATCGTGGCGCGCAATTATTGCGACTATCCAGAAGTCGAACAACCAGACATTGGAACTTGTAACACCAACAGCAAAAACAGGGATATCAGCGCGATCTATCTGTACCGCTTAGAAAAATCGAACCAGAATATCCTCAAAAACGGCGACCTCTGGATCGCCGCTGATCCGTACTGGCATCAGCGCAACAAGTCGAACCTGGTGATTTATCGCCGCTTCTGGCTGGCGTCGGACGGCAATCAATTCATGCAGTTCAACTGCGGCGCGGCCTGTCAAAGTGGTGCCAGCATCTATCAGGATGTCAAGATTACCGACGATCAAAGAGGACGATCGTTCACGTTCGGCGGGAAGTTTCGCGTCGCCGAGCGCGCCGGCAACTTACACGTCACCGTCCATCAATTACGCGCCAACGGTTCTCCGATCAGCAGCCACGACACGCCCGTCACGCTCATCGGTTCGACCTATCAAGACCTTGCGGGGAGCAGCAATGACGCTGTGATTCATCAGGAAACCGCCACCCTGCGCTACGAGATCTATCCGCAAACCCCAGACGTCAATTTCCGCGCTGACGAAATGTATCTGCGTCTCGGCGATCCCGCCAGCGCCAAGCCGACGCTGCCCTCGACCAACCCCTCGGCAACGGAATGGACGATGTCGGCTTCCGGGATCGGGCATGTCATTGGTCGGGCGGAGAGCGGCGGGTGGTCGGCAAACGTGGCGCAGGATGCCGCCGGCTTTCTCCAATTCGGCCCCTATACCACCGCATTAGGGGCGGGGCAGCATACTGCGTATTGGGATTTGTTGATCGATAACAATAGCGGCAGCGACAACATCGTCCAACTTCAAGTCTATGACGCCTCCGACGGGCAGACGTTAGCCTGGCGCAATCTCAAGCGCCATGCCTGGACATCCTCGAATATGTCGCAGCGTTTCGAACTTTCGTTCTCGTTGAGCAGCGCCCGCTCCGGCCATGCCATCGAGTTTCGCGCCTGGTGGTTCGATTCCGCGTACGTGCGCGAACGGCTGGTCGGCGTGCAGCCGTTGACTGCCACGCCGGTTCCCGGGCCGAAGCCGACCTTAAGCTGCTCGAATATGACGCCGATCTCCTGGGACATGTTTTCCACAGACATCAGTCATGTGATTGGACGGCAGGATAACGAAGGCTGGTCGGCGAACACGCTGCACGATCAGGCGGGCTATCTGCAATTCGGCCCGTACGTCAAAACCCTCAGCAGCGCCGGCACATATACCGCCTCCTGGCGGCTCATGATTGACAATAACAGCGCCGGCGCCGATACCGTCGCCAAACTTGAAGTGGCTGATTTCGACAGCGGACAGCAGATTTTAGCCTCGAAGGAACTCACGCGCAACGCATGGCGCGCCCCATTTACGTATCAGACCTTCGACCTGCCGTTCACCCTGAATGCCAGCCGCAGCGGCCATGCGCTGGAATTTCGCATCTGGTGGGAGGATCGCGCGTATATCAGGCAGCAAACGGTCTCCGTGCGGTGCAGTTCGACGCCGCCGCTCCCGACCCCGACACCGCGACCGACTCCGACGCCTACTCCGAAACCGAATGCCACGCCGACCCCGACGCCGCGCCCGAATGCGACGCCAACGCCGACCCAATCACGCTGGGAATGGCAGGCGCTCGATCCTCGATTAGGCCACCAGATTGGACGGCGGGATGGCGATGGGTGGGCTGCAAGCACGAATGCCGACGAGACCGGCATTTTGCAATACGGCCCGTATCATGCGCCTGGCGTGGCTGCCTGGTACACGGCCACCTGGACGTTGATGATTGATAATAACACCTGGGACAATTCAACGGTGGTTGAGGTGGATGTGTACGATTCGACGACCGGTCAATTCCTGGCAAAACGGGGAATTAAGCGGAAAGAATGGAAGGCGGTTTTTACGTATCAAGATTTCAGCGCGCAATTCTATGTTGATGCCAGTCGTGTCAATCATGCACTTGAATTTCGAGTCTCGTGGTATGATAAAGCGTATGTCCGGGAACAAAAAGTGCGCGTGTCGCGCAATCCGTGACACTGGCGCATACACATGCATTGAGGCGAGGATTGAATTGGACTTACGCAAAAAAGTTCGGACTTCGACATGGGGGCCGACCGCCAGAATCCCCCGTTCGCGAAGAGTCTGAGAAACCACGCTGCGTAAGTCAGGTCGAGTTTCAATCAGTCCAGTTAGGGGGTCTCACGCTTGATGGTCTGAACGAAACGTTAATAAAAACCGAAGTGGAGGATTTTTCCCCTGATTTCACTATGCCATCTGCTCTTTGCCCTCTATCTCGTAATGTTGTTTTTCAGGAAATTCGGAATGAACCCACTGCGAACGACGCGTTTACAAGAACGCCCAAAAAAGTGTTGACAAAATTTCCCATGTTGATTGTATGGTGACTTTAATGAAACGTATTTACCAATATAATATATGGATGATTGCTGATTTCTGGAAAAAGCCCCTCGCTTTTCATGAGCGTCGGGCATGTTTTTTGCGTATTGTCGCCGTATTCAGGATTGATCCCCTTGCTCGTTGAAACGGGCAAGGGGATTTTTTTTGCCTGAAACACGTTTAACATAAAGGAGGATGACATGGGATTCGAAGATGAAGTCCGCAACGCCGTCAAGAATCTTGGCGGCTGGTTTAACGCTCACGCCCATATTGATCGGGCGTATGTGATGGAATCGAAATTTGTTGACCATGCCGACATGGATCCGTGGGATATTGCCACGTATCCACTGGAAGCCAAACAGCACACGACTGGCGCGCTGCACGAAGGATTGGCCTATACGTCCGCCTCGCTGCGGGAACGCATGTCGCGCTGTCTCGATGAAGCAATCAAATTCGGCACGCGCCGACTGGATAGTTTTATTGACGCGACCGCTGATTGCATCGGAAGTTCAGCCGTCGAAGCCGCCTGCGAACTGCGCGAACAGTACAAAGATCGCATTGATTTCCG
>CAZMEO010000215.1:0-6130 GCA_964565315.1 uncultured Candidatus Moduliflexus sp.
TTATAATTCCCTCACATTTCTCTAACATTGCTTCGCCAATTTGACTGCCGAACGTGTTCATAGGCATGTTTTCGATAGTCGCACATCCACATAATAACAGTAGAATAATAAAGAGAACCGTCATAATGTACGTGCCGACGAACAGCCTTGTTCGTCGTGATCAAGGAAGCAGGCGGCTGCCCTTCGGCACGCAAATCATGACGGAGAACCACAATGATGAAAAAGATGCTTTCTACTCTGGCATTGGCTGCAATGGTCGCCGTCAACACGGCATCAGCGGCGGAAATCACGATCAATGGCGCGGGCGCGTCGTTTCCGTTTCCGGTGTATTCGCAATGGGCGTTCAAATATAATGAAGTGACCGGCATGAAATTGAATTATCAGTCGATCGGTTCTGGCGGCGGCATCGCGCAGATCAAAGCGAAAACCGTTGATTTCGGCGCATCCGATGCTCCGTTGTCGATTGATGAATTGAATGAAGCCGGATTAGCGCAATTCCCGATGATCATGGGCGGCGTCGTGCCTGTGGTCAACATCAAAGATGTCAAGGCCGGCGACTTGAAGTTGAGCAATGACGTTTTGGCAAATATTTTCCTCGGCAAGGTCACGAAATGGAACGACGCTTCGATTGCTGAATTAAATGCGGGTTTGACGCTGCCGGATCAAGATATTACGGTCGTCTATCGCTCCGACGGATCAGGCACGACGAACATTTTCACCGACTACCTCTCCAAAGTGTCCGCGGAATGGAAAGAAAAAATCGGCGTGGGCAAAACGGTGGAATGGCCGGTGGGCGTGGGCGGCAAAGGGAATGAAGGCGTGGCCGCCTATGTGCAGCAGGTGGAAGGCTCAATCGGCTACGTTGAATATGCGTATGCGCTCCAGAATAAACTGGCTGACGCCGCGCTGAAAAATCGCGAAGGGAATGTTGTTTCTGCGACGATTGCCTCATTCCAGGCGGCAGCCGCCAATGCGGACTGGCAGAATGCGCCGGGCTTCGCGCTCTTCCTGACGGATCAGCCGGGCAAAGAGAGTTGGCCGATCACAGGCGTGTCGTACATTCTGATTTACAAAGAACAGGCGAATGCCGAAAATGCGGCGGCCATGTTGAAATTCTTCGACTGGTGCTTCATGCACGGCACGGATATTGCCACCGGCCTGCACTATGTCCCGATGCCGGAAAACGTCGTGAAAATGGTGGAACAGGTCTGGACGGATCAGGTAAAAATCAATGGAGCGCCTGCCTGGCCGGTGAAATAATGCCGTGACTCTCAGCGCGCAGCGTTGAGGTTTGGATACGTAAAGTTGTCAGACACGTCCAACGTGTCTGACAACTTATGAGACATGACAATTATCAGAGACATTCCAGAGAAACCAATTGAAATCGCGCATAGCTGGAAGACGCATCGAACGACCGACCTGCTGTTTAAGGCATTGACCGCGTCGTGTGCGGCACTAATCCTGGTCATCATGGCGGGGATTTTTTTTACGCTGCTCCGGCAATCATGGCCTGCCATGCAAGAATTCGGCGTGGGCTTTCTTTTTTCGAAATCCTGGAATCCGGTCAAACAGGAGTTCGGCGCATTAAGCAGCATTTATGGCACATTGATTTCCACGTTTATCGGCATGGCGATTGCCGTACCGTTCAGCGTGGTGATCGCGTTGTTTTTAGTCGAGTTGGCGCATCCGACTGTCGGAACGATTGCCGGGCAGGCCATCGAATTATTAGCCGCCGTTCCCAGCATTATTTACGGCATGTGGGGCTTGTTCGTGTTTGCGCCGTTCATGGCCAAAACCGTGCAGCCCTGGATTGGAAAACATCTTGGCTTCTTGCCCTTTTTTAAAGGCCCGGCCATGGGGATCGGTCTGTTGACTTCCGGCATCATTTTAGCGCTGATGATTCTCCCGTTTATCAGTTCCGTGATGCGGGATGTGTTTCGCATGGTGCCGAACGTGATGAAAGAAGCGGGCTACGGCATGGGCGCGACGACGTGGGAAGTGACGAAAGACGTGACGATCCGCTATGGGATTCAGGGCATGATTGGCGCCTGTTTTCTTGGGTTAGGCCGCGCGATTGGCGAAACAATGGCGGTAACGTTCGTGATCGGCAACAGCAGCAAAATCTCAACGTCCTTATTTGCGCCGGGCAACAGCATCGCCTCGCGCTTAGCCAATGAATTCGCCGAAGCGTCAGACCCGATGTATTTAAGCGCGTTAATGGCATTGGGATTGGTGTTGTTTACCATGACGTTCGCGCTGCAAATCGTGACGCAATGGTGGCTGAAACGAGTGAAAAAGAGCATGGGAGGGGATTTGTTATGACGCCGGGTTCTGCGATTCGCCGAAAAACCATCGATATTCTCATGAAGCTGATCGCCGCCAGCGCGGCGCTCGTCGGCATCTTCTTTTTAGGATGGATTCTGATCGAAGTGTTTCGACGCGGGATTGCGGCGATTGATTGGAAATTTTTTGCCGCCTTACCGACCCCGCCTGGCATGGCAGGCGGCGGAGTCTCGAACGCGATTCTCGGCACGGTGCTGATGACGCTGATGGCAACCGTGATCGGCGTGCCAAGCGGCGTCTTTGCCGGAGTCTATCTGGCTGAGTTCGGCAAACATACGCGGCTTGGGGCGCTGGTTCGCTTTACGGTCAATGTGTTGATGGGGATTCCGTCAATCATTATCGGCTTGTTTGTTTATACGTTGCTCGTGTTTCCGTTCAAGCATTTTTCCGCGTATGCCGGAGGAGTCGCCTTAGCGATTCTGATGTTTCCTGTCGTCGCTCGCACCACCGAGGATATGCTCGGCATGGTGCCGAATGCGCTGCGGGAAGCGGCGCTCTGCATTGGGAATCCGCGCTGGATGGCGACAACCGGCATCATTTTCCGCGCCGCCAAAACCGGCATGATTACGGGCGTGCTGCTCTCTGTGGCTCGCGTCAGCGGCGAAACCGCGCCGTTATTATTTACCGCGTTAAACAGCCCATATATGCTGAAATCGTTCCGCGAGCCGACGGCCAATTTAACGGTGACGATTTATCAATATGCCATGTCGCCCTATGACGACTGGAATCAGATGGCCTGGGGCGCGTCGTTAGTGATTATGGTCACGGTGTTAGCGCTGAATATTACTGCGCGGTGGGTTGTCAAGGAGTCGAAACGATGATGCGCAATATTTCTGGAAATGCCGACACCCTGTCGGCAACACACCAGCGATCTCATTCTCACGAAGGTCATGCGATTGCTATGAAGAACATGAATACTCAACAGCAGGAGGCGAAAAAGCCAATGGTTGAAATACGAGAGCCGCAGATGCCGGAAGAGATATTGGCTGAAATGACGCCCAAAATTTCTACGCGGGGGCTGAATTTCTTCTATGGGACGCAGCAAGCCCTGTTTGACAATAATCTGAATATTGCGGCGGGCAAAGTCACAGCCATTATCGGGCCATCCGGCTGCGGAAAATCCACGCACATCCGCATTTATAACCGCGTTTTCGAATTGTATCGCGATCAGAAAGCAGCCGGGGAAGTGCTGTTTGACGGCGAAAATCTGTTGTCGCCATCGATGGATTTGATTGAATTGCGCCGCCGGATCGGGATGATTTTCCAGAAGCCGACGCCATTTCCCCTGAGCGTGTTCGAAAATGTCGCCTACGGGCTGCGGTTGCATTTCAAATTGTCGAAAAGCGAGTTGAAAGGGCGCGTGGAATCGGCGCTGAAACGCGCTGCGCTGCTCGACGAGGTCAAAGATAAATTGGATAAGCCAGGGATTGCGTTGTCCGGCGGGCAGCAGCAGCGCCTCTGCATCGCCCGCGCCATTGCGCTTGAGCCGGAAGTGCTGCTGATGGATGAACCGACCTCCGCGATTGATCCGGTCGCCACCAGCAAAATCGAGGATTTGATGGAATCGCTGAAGGGGAATTACACCATTGCTATCGTGACCCACAGCATGCAGCAAGCCGCCCGCATTTCCGATTTTACGGCATTTTTCTACAAAGGCTATATCGTCGAATATGGCCCAACCAAACAAATTTTTACCAATCCGGTGAATAAACAGACAGAAGATTACATCACCGGGCGGTTTGGATGATATAACACGTGTCAGACACCTTGAAGGTGTCTGACACGTCCCATGTCTTCGAGGTAATACTAATGAATAAACGTACCGTCTTATTCGTCTGCGTGCATAATTCGGCGCGAAGCCAGATGGCGGAAGCGTTTTTGAATCGCATCGGCGGCGAAGAGTTTTGCGCTGAAAGCGCAGGGCTTGAGCCGGGGCAGATCAACCCGCTGGTTGTTGCGGCGATGCAGGAAATCGGCATAGACCTCACTGGCAAAGCCACCAATGATGTCTTTGATTTTGTCAAACAAGGGCGGCAATATGATTATGTGATTACCGTCTGCGATGAAACTGCCGGGGAACGCTGTCCGCTCTTTCCAGGAAGGGCCGAACGCTTGCACTGGACATTCGAAGACCCGTCTTCATTTAAAGGGCCGGAGAAAGAACGACTGTTGAAAACCCGCATGGTGCGCGACCAGATTTATCAGCGCGTCAGCACCTTTGTCGAAGAACGGAGAACGCGCGACGTAAAGTAACGAGCACGCATATTGACCCGTCAGACGATAAACTCCCCGCCTAAGAAGCATGGCCGTTCGGTTCTGTTTGAGGTGTTCGCACTACTGAGAACGTAACAGCCCTGCTTCTTAGGCGGGGATTGTTGTAATGATTCGTTTACAAAAAGAAATCGAAATTTTGAAAAGAGAATTATTGACCTTAGGGGCTATTGTTGAAGAACGTGTCGCCACCGCCGTCAAATCACTGGCAAAACGCGATATTGCGCTGGCAAACCGAATTATTGACGGCGATAACGAGATTGACGACATGGAAGTCGATCTTGAGGAGAGCTGCCTGAAAATCTTAGCGCTGCATCAGCCTGTTGCGATTGATCTTCGCGTCATTATTGCGGTGTTGAAAATCAATAACGATTTGGAGCGGATCGGCGATTTAGCGGTCGCGATTGCGGAACGGGCAAGAGATTTGTCCGCAATGCGGGAAATTTTGCTGCCGTTCGATTTTCTCGGCATGTCCGCCAGAGTGCAGGAAATGCTGCGCAAAAGCCTGGATGCGCTCGTCGAATGGAATATCAGCTTAGCCAATGACGTATGCAGCCTGGATGATAACGTAGATGAAGAGAATCGCGCCATGTATCATAATGTCCGCGAGGCGATTATGCAGCATCCTGAACAGATCGAACAATTGCTTGGATGTCTGAGCGTCTCCCGCTATTTGGAGCGCATCGCCGATCATACCACGAACATTGCGGAAGATGTGATCTATTTGATCAGCGGCAGCATCGTGCGGCACAGCATGGAAAAAATAGAGCACGCCTGAAGAGAACAACTGACGTTACGCCCCCCGGCGAACGAGACTGTTCAACCAGCACCGTTACACTATGGCAAAAGAAAAAATTTTACTCGTTGAAGACGAAGAAGATATTCTGGAACTCATCGCGTACAACCTGACGCAAGCCGGGTATCAGACCGCTGGCGTCATGTCCGGCGAAGACGCCTTGCAGCAGGTGAAGCGCGATATGTATGATTTGATTGTCCTTGATCTGATGCTCCCCGGCCTGGATGGGCTGGAAGTGTGCAAAATTCTGAAGCATGACCGCCTGACCGCGCATATTCCGATTATCATGGTGACGGCCAGAGGGGAAGAGGCTGATGTCGTGGTCGGGCTGGAATTAGGCGCAAGCGATTACGTGACCAAGCCGTTCAGCCCGCGCATTTTGCTCGCCCGCATCAAAGCTGCACTGCGCCAGAAACAGCATAGCGAACAACCGGACACGCGAGTCTTCACGATTCAGGAATTATACATTGATCCCACCCGCTACGAAGTCCGAGTGCAGGGCGTGCCGGTGAAACTGACCTCCACTGAGTTCGGCGTGTTGCTCTGTTTAGTGCGTCGTCCGGGATGGGTCTTCACCCGCCATCAAATTATTGACGCGGTCAAAGGCGATGATTATATCGTCACGGATCGCACCGTGGACGTGCAGATCGTCGGATTGCGCAAAAAATTGGGCGCCATGGGACATTTGATCGAAACCGTGCGCGGGGTGGGGTATCGGTT
>CAZMEO010000216.1:0-6121 GCA_964565315.1 uncultured Candidatus Moduliflexus sp.
TTAATTTTTTAGAAAGATTAGGAGCGTCAACGCTTGCTTTGACCGTCAAAGCA
Organism: uncultured Candidatus Moduliflexus sp.; assembly: GCA_964565315.1. GTDB lineage: Bacteria > Moduliflexota > Moduliflexia > Moduliflexales > Moduliflexaceae > Moduliflexus. The sequence continues at coordinate 54 of CAZMEO010000216.1, forward strand.
AGCGTTAACGCTCCTGAATAATATTATGGAATTTATTCGCAGTTTTGATGATGTGCTAACCTTGCACCACGATTTGCAACCGCTAATGGAGCGGAAAATGAATTTGAAAAGCGCCGAAGAAGTCGATTTGAAAGGGGCGCGGTTAGAGCGACGGCAGATTCTTGTCTGCGGTGGAACAGGTTGTCAGGCGTCCGCCAGCCCGAAGATTGTCGAGCAATTTAAAAGAATTCTGATTGAGAAAAATTTGGCGAACTTTGTAGATGTCGCGTTTACCGGCTGTTTCGGCTTCTGCGAAAAGGGGCCGGTCGTAAAGGTCTTCCCGGATGATGTGCTTTATACGCAGGTGAAGCCGGAAGATGCGCGGGAAATCGTTGAGCGGCATTTGCAGTGCGGCATCGAAGTGCGGCGGCTGCTCTATGAAGAACCGAGCATTAAAAAGAAAGTCCGCACGCAGAACGAGATGTCGTTTTACAAGAAACAGCACCGGATTGCGCTGCGGAACTGCGGCCTGATTGACCCGGAAAATATCGAAGAATACATCGCGAATCGAGGCTATCAGGCGCTTGGTCTGGCGCTGACCATGCACACGCCCGCGCAAGTAATTGACATTGTCGAAAAATCCGGCCTGCGCGGACGCGGCGGCGCGGGCTTTTCCACCGGCAAAAAATGGCGGTTTGCGCATGGAAATCAGTCTGACGAAAAATTTATCATCTGCAACGCGGATGAAGGCGATCCGGGCGCGTTTATGGATCGGTCAATCATGGAAGGCGATTCCCACAGCGTGATTGAAGCGATGATTATTGCTGCGTATGCGATTGGCGCAACGAAAGGCTACATTTACATTCGCGCCGAATATCCGCTCGCGATTCACCGTCTTGAAATTGCGCTGAATCAGGCGCGAAAATACGGCTTGCTCGGCGAAAACATCATGGGTACCGGCTTCAATTTCGATATTGCGGTCAAATACGGCGCGGGCGCGTTCGTCTGCGGCGAAGAAACCGCGCTGATTCATTCGATTGAAGGCGAACGCGGCGAACCGACCTCCAAACCGCCGTTCCCGGCGCAAAAAGGCGTCTGGGGCAAACCGACCTGCGTGAACAACGTCGAAACGCTCGCCAACATTCCGCCGATTCTGCTGAATGGCGCGGAATGGTACAGTTCTATCGGCACGGCCACGTCAAAAGGGACGAAAGTTTTTGCGCTGGCCGGACAAATTGACAACGTCGGCCTCGTCGAAGTGCCGATGGGGACGACCTTGCGGGAAATCATTTACGACATCGGCGGCGGCATCCGGCATGGCCTGGAATTTAAAGCCGTGCAGACCGGCGGGCCGTCGGGCGGCTGCATTCCGAAACAATTCCTCGACACGCCGATTGATTTCGAGTCGTTGATCCAAATCGGCTCAATGATGGGGTCAGGCGGCATGATCGTCATGCACGAAAAAACCTGCATGGTCGATGTGGCGCGGTTTTATCTCGATTTCTGTCAAAGCGAATCGTGCGGCAAGTGCGTGCCGTGCCGCGTGGGGAGCAAAAAGATGCTCGACATTCTGACCAATATCTGCGCGGGCAAGGGCGTGAAGGGCGATATTGAATTGCTGGAACAGCTTTCCACGCAGTTGCAGACCGCGAGCCTCTGCATGTTGGGCAAAACCGCGCCGAATCCGGTCATGAGCACGCTGAAATATTTCCGCGACGAATATGAAGCGCATATCTATGAGAAACGCTGTCCGGCAGGCACATGCCAGGCATTGTTGACATACGAAATTGACGCGGCCAAATGCGTCGGCTGCACGGCCTGCGCGAAAGTTTGCCCGGTGAATTGCATTAAAGGCGAGCGCAAACAGCCGCATGTCATTGATCGTAATGCCTGCGTCAAATGCGGGAGTTGCATGGAAAAATGTAAATTTGAGGCGATTGTGAAAAAATAAGGACAGGTCATGTCGAAACGACGCATCCTTGTAGTGGAAGATGAGGAATATACCCGCAGCACGTTGACGCTGCTGCTGGAAAATGCCGGGTATCACGTGCTGGAAACGGAAAGCGGCACGGAAGCCCTGCGCCTCATCTTGACCCATCGCCAAAAAAATCAGCCTATCGAATTGATGGTGTTGGATAACGAAATGTACGGACTCAGCGGCCTGAAACTGTTAGACATTCTCGAACAGCAGCAGGCCGCCGTGCCGACTATCCTCATTACCGGCCTCACCAGAGCGCCGCATGATTCACAGCTTCAACAGTCAAGCCGTTTGGATTACCTTCCCAAGCCGTTTACGCCCGACACCCTGATTTCACGGGTGTCGGCGATGCTCCCCTCTGGAGCGCCCTCCTCGTAATAAGCTGTCAGATTCCATACAAGGTGTCTGGCAGCTTTTTTTATATCATTCCCCCCCTCGTTATCCTGAGAAAAAATGGATTGACAACTTTAATCTTTTGGCATATATTAAAAAAGAAAGTGAGTCGTGTTACTGATGTCCACAGTGTTATTATGAACGCAGAGTCACGGTGACAAGGAGGGAATGTGTATGGCTATTATCACGATTTCTCGGCAATTAGGAAGTTTCGGCAACGAAATCGCCGCCGCGCTGCACGCTGAATTATCCTATGCTTACCTGGACAAACCGAAATTAGATGAGTTGTTAGTCGCAAAATATGGCCTTTCTGAGGAGAGCGTGGATAAATATGACGAGAAAAAACCTGCGTTCTGGGATTTATTTTTTACGGAAAAAGACCGCTATCTCCATTTCATGAAAACGGCGATGTTCGAATTTGCCCGGCAAGACAACTGCATTATTCTCGGTCGTGGCGGGCAGGTCTTGCTGAAAGGCGTTCCCGGCGCATTCCACGTAAGGGTGCTTGCGCCGCTTGATAAACGGATCGAACGCATCAAACAACGCTACAATTATAACGATAAACTTGCGGAGCAGGTCATTCGGCGCAGCGATCATGATCGCATCGGTTTTCAAAAATTCTTTTTCCAGGTGAACTGGGAAGACCTGACGCAATACGACATGCTCCTGAATACCGGCACGTTTACGGTCAAGCAGGCTGTCACGCTGATCAAAACCTCCGTCGAATTGTTAGAATTGCACACACGCCCGGAAGAGACGAAACAGGCGTTAGCGGATTTATGTTTAGGGCAGGAAGTCATGACGCGGATTGCCTACGAGGAAAAGTTGCCGATTCAATTCCTTGAAGCTGTGGTAAAAAACGGCACCGTGACGTTGCGCGGTTCAACCATCACCGCAGACGATATTGGCCGCTGCGAAGAAGTGGCGCGAAAAGTTCCCGGCATTACGCAGGTGGTCAACGAAATTTATTTTATCCCCAATACCTACGGTCTTTCGTAAGCGTTATCCCCCCGCCCCCGCCAAACACCTCGACCGTGTTTGGCGGGCATTTCAATAAAAATCCTCTCCATTTTAATTGCCTATTATCCATTCATTTTCAGACATTCGCCAGTTCGTCGTTCGCAAAACGAATTCTTGCAGATAATTTTTCTAATTATCTCAATTCACAAATTTATTCCGAAGAGAACTGAAGAAAAAGGGATGAAGATAATTTTGCGAAAGAAGAGATGATCATATCTTATTATTATGGTGTTTATCCTCTTTATAAAAAACATAAAAAATAATCGTTTTTTTTAATTATCTTAATTTCTGAATTTAATTGCAGTACAAGGCAAAAGAAAATGAAGGCAGATTCCTGAAAGAGTTTTATGAAAAATCTTGTGTTTTTTGCTTGACAAGAGGACTAAATAAATAGTGATGTTTCTCGCGACGAGTAAACAGGAGATTGTCAGACGTCGGAGAAGTAAATTAAATTTTCATCCTTAGCATAAGAAAATCGCCCCGATGACAGAGAGGATTTTCTTATTCATGCAAGGAACTGGCAAGGAGGATGCCATGAAAAAAGCATTGATGATGTTGTTGAGCGTACTGATGGTGGTCTCGATGTTTCAGCCAGCGCAAGCAGAAACCGTGAAACTGAAAATGTTTCATTATCTGGAAGTGACCGATCCGGTGGCAATGAAAAACTGGGATGAGGTCTTAAGCGCGTTTAAAGCCGCAAATCCCGACATCGAATTGGAACTTGAGTATCTCACCAATGAACCCTACCATAACAAATTGCAAACGCTGTCAGTTGCCAACGAATTGCCGGATGTGATGTTTCTCTGGCCGGACAAACGAACGGGATACGTCACGGCGAGCGGCAAAATTAAAGACCTGCGCGAGTTTTTGAAAGGTCATGAAGGCGAGTTTGTTGATGGCGCATTAGTTCCGCAGGGGCCAAATGGAGAAATCTACGAGCTGCCGGAACAGATGACGGACACGCATGTGATGTTTGTGAACGAACGGCTCTTAAAGGAATTGGGGCTGGAGTTCCCGAAAACGCTGGATGAACTGATTGCACAGGGCGAAAAAATTCGCGCTGCTGGCCTGACGCCGATTGCCATGACGAACAAAGACGGCTGGCAGATGCAGTCCTGCTTGTTAAGCGCTTTAACGGAACGCGCTGGCGGCATGGATTGGTATAAGAAAGCGCTGAAAGGCGATGGCGCTTCGTTTGCTGATGCGGAATTCATCAATGCGTTGACAGTCATTGACACGTTGAGCAAAAAAGAGATGTTCATGCCTGGCATCAATCAGGCCGATTACGGCGCTGACATGACAGAATTCGTCAATGAAAAAGCCGTGTATTGGATTGATGGCGGCTGGCGCGTAAATAACCTCGTGACAGAACTCAAACCAGAGCAGAAAGAATATATCACGCTCCATACGTTCCCGGAAATTCCGGATCAAAAAGGTCAAGCAGGCTCGACGTCTGCGGTTGCCGGAACTGGTCATGGCATGAATGTCGCGCTTGAAGGCGCAAAAGCCGAAGCGGCCTGGAAATGGATTTGGTTCTATTCCGGTCCGGAGGGCGCAAAGATTCGCCGCGAAAACGGCGCATTGCCCGCATACAAACTCCCGATGCAGGAAGACCTGGATCCGATGATCAAAAAATTAGCGGAATTCGTGGCCGCAACTCCGGCAGGCTACGTGCTTGATTCCGTGTTAGATGCCGAGGGCATGGGCGTGTTGCAGCCTGCTATTCAAGAAATGATCCTTGGCGCAAAAACCCCGGAACAAGTTGCGCAAGAGTATGAAGCCTGGGTAGCTGCCAACGATTCAAATCGCAAGAAATAACGCTTTTCCCTAATTACGGAGAGCAATGTTGCTCTCCGTAACGTTTTTTCGATTATTCATTTCTCCGCCTCTCTCCATTTTCTGCCGACGCATTTGTATCTGTTCATCATGATGGCATCTTGCGAGAAAGGTGAATGACATCTGCATGAGGAGTTCATCGTGAAACAAGAAACACTCAAAAAAGTGAGTTATGGCATCCTGGTCGGGCCGTCAGTATTACTGTATGCCTCATTCATGATTTTCCCGGTCATCGCCTGTTTTACCTTGAGTTTTACCAACTGGGCGGGGCAAGGGTTTGGCGAATGGTGGGCATCCGGGCAAGGCGAAACAGGCAAACAACTGTTTGTTGGGCTGACGAATTACTTGACGGCGCTGAAAGATCCGGTTTTTCTTCATGGCTTGCGAAATAACATTGCTGTCGTCGGGATATCCGTGCTTGGGCAGATTCCAGTCGGCTTTGTTCTCGCCTACATTATTCATCGCAGATTAGTGCGCGCCGAGAACTTTTTTACGGCGATGATTTTTTTGCCAATCACGATTTCGGCGGTCGTTGTCGCGCTGCTCTGGCAGCAAATTTTTTCTCCGGTAGGACTCTATACCACATTGATCCGCATCATCACGGGCAATCCGCGATACGTGCTGCAAATTTTTGAGAACAAAACATTTGCGATTCTTCCAGTGCTGTTTGTGATTCTCTGGATGTACACCGGTATTTATCTGATTATTTTTCTGGCGAACTTGCAAAAAATTAATCCATCTGTCATTGAAGCCGCCATTATTGATGGCGCGTCAGAGGGGCAAATCCTGTTCAAAATTATTATCCCCTCCATGCTGAACGTGATCTTTACCACCATGATTTTCGCCATTTCCGGCAGCTTAA
>CAZMEO010000217.1:0-3533 GCA_964565315.1 uncultured Candidatus Moduliflexus sp.
GCCGGTTTCGCGGGCAGTTGCCCGAAATATTTTTCCGCCAATCGAATCGTCTCGTCCGGCTGAATGTCACCGACAATCGCAACGGTCATGTTGGATGGCGCGTAATAGGTGTCATAAAACTGCATCAATTGCGGAACGGTAATGTTTTCAATATCCGACGCCCAGCCGATCCCTGGAAATCCATACGGATGGGCGATAAACGCCGCCGCCAAAAATTGCTCGACTAACGTCCCCATCGGAGAAGCGTCCGTCCGCATTCGGCGCTCTTCCATGACGACCGACCGCTCTTTGTAAAATTCGCGCGGCACGATGTTCATCAGGCGGTCGGCTTCCAGCATCATCCAGAGTTCCAGGCGGTTGGCGGGCAAACTGACGAAATACTCGGTGGCGTCGCGAGAGGTGGAGGCGTTTAAGTCCGTGCCGCCATTTTCTTCCATGATTTTGCTGTAGGCTTCAGAAACGATAAATTTCCCGGCTTCTTCTTCCACGCGGGCGAATTCCTCCCGCAGTTGCGTCAGTCTGGACTGATCGGCAGCCTCGCCTTTTTCCCGCTCTTCCACGATCTGCTGCGACAGTTCGTCAAGTTTGGCAAGGACAGGGCGTTCCGCCTCATAATTCGTCGTGCCAAGCGTTTTGGTGCCTTTGAACGCAATATGCTCGGTAATATGAGCAATTCCGGTTTGTCCGAGCGCATCGTTTGCGGAACCGGCATCCACATAAATGCGGCAGGAAATAATCGGCGTCTGATGCCGTTCATAGAGCAGCAGCGTCATGCCATTGGCTAATTGATGCTGCGCCACTTTGCCTTCCAGCGATTGCGCGACGGCGAAACCGTTCAGCGCTGTCAGACAGCCCAACAGGATTATACCTCTTGAAAGAATTTTTTTCATACCGTCACTCTCCAAGAGCCGTATCAGTGTTACCTCCTGACGCGGCTTCAATCGTAATATTATTGGTTAAACTGTTCCGCTGAAACATCATTCACAGACCGTTATAAGGTTGTGATATAACGCGCTGTCGAATGTGTCAAGAGGTTCTATCTCCTGAAAATATTTTTACCCAACCAATCACACAGAATGTGTGTCAGAGAAGATAGGAGAAACATGACGGAGAAAGGCTCTCCCGAATTCCAAATCTTTACAGAGATTTTTTTTAATTTCTTCAGGATAAAAACTTGACTTCTCCTCATAGTTCGCAGCGTTTACGTTAGAAGAAACGTCTGTGATGATGGAAGGCGATAACAATAAAAGAGTTCGCAATATTGATGGATACCACGAGCGCTATCGTAGAAATTCGAGGACAAAAAGACGGGCTGTGGATTTATTTTGGCGATCAGTCCGAGAGCGGCGATGTGTTTGACGCATTAGAGCAGAAATTAGCGTCATCAAATAACTTTTTTTCCGGCGCGGACGTCACAATTAACACGGGAACGCGGCTGCTGTCGTCTGAAGAAAATAAACGTCTTCGCCTGCTGGTTGAGCAGCAATACGGATTGCGCATCAAGCGTTTGACCTGTTCCGAGCCGAACACGCCGTTAGCGCCGCCGCAAGCCGCATCAGCGTGCGCCGTCGATGAGGAAATGCCGCCTGCGGAGGCTGCGCCGCCCGCTGAGATCGAAGACGACCTCACGGACGACATGACGTATGAGGGCGACGATGCCGATTTCATGAAGATGCTGGACGAGACATTCCGCATCCCGATCAAGCGAAAAACAGAGTATCAACATGCATCTTCCAACGATTATCTGTATGAACATGAAGAAAGCGCGTTTTATTTTCGCGGCACGGTGCGCTCCGGGCAGACGCTTGAATTTCCAGGAAATATTGTGATTTTGGGCGATGTCAATCCTGGCGCGTATGTGATTGCCAGCGGCGATATTATCGTCATGGGGCGGCTGCATGGCGTGGTTCATGCTGGCGCGGAAGGCGAAGAACGCGCCACCGTCATTGGCGCGCATTTTCAACCGTCGCAATTGCGAATTGCTCAATATATCGGCAGATCGCCGGATGAACTTCCCCGGTCTCGCCCGAAACAACCCCAAACGGAAAAAGCCTATATTAAGGACGGCGTCATCGTAATTGAGCCGATTCTTTAAGGAGTAAGGAGTTACGACGTATGTCAGGAAAGGTGTTTGTGGTCACATCCGGCAAAGGAGGCGTCGGAAAAAGCACGAATACGGCAAACATTGGCACCGGGTTAGCGATGGTCGGGCGAAAGGTTTGCGTGGTTGACGCAGATATTGGGCTGCGCAATCTGGATATGGTGCTCGGCTTAGAAAATCGCATTGTCTATGATTTAGTCAATGTGGTGGAACGAAAATGCAAAATCAGTCAGGCGTTGATTCGCGATAAGCGCCATCAAAACCTGTTTCTGCTGCCCGCCGCGCAGACGCGGGATAAAGACGCGGTAAACGCTGAACAGATGCTCGAATTGACGGAAAAGCTTCGCAAAGTGTTTGATTATGTGCTGATTGATTGTCCGGCAGGCATCGAATCAGGATTCCGCAACGCGGTCGTCGGCGCGGATATGGCGCTGCTCGTGACGACGCCGGAAGTCTCCGCCGTGCGCGATGTTGACCGCGTGATCGGCCTGTTAGAAGCCTCTGGCAAACGCAACCCGAAATTGATTATCAATCGGCTGAATCCCGACCTTGTCAAAAAAGGGGACATGCTCGATACCGAGACGATTTTGCAGATTTTGGCGGTGGAACTGATTGGCGTCGTGCCAGAAGATACCAACATGGTGTCCTATACCAACCGGGGCGAACCGGCCATTCTTTCAGATAAATCATTGGCTGGCAAGGCATTCAAAAATATTGTCCGCCGCATTGAAGGCGAACAGGTGCCTTTTCTTCCATTAGATGGCAACAAGGGCTTTTTCAGTGGACTAAAACGACTGGTAAAATTGGGATAAGCGTATGATCATGAGCGTGACCGAACTCATTAGACAGTTATTCGGGCGTCGCCCCAAAAGCGCGCAGGTTGCCGCAGAACGACTGAAAATCATTTTAGCGCACGAACGCCGCGGAGTCAGCGCGCCGCTGATGGAGCAGATGAAAGAAGAAATCATCCGGGTCATCTCCAAATTTGTCGAGGTTGATCCGCGCCATATCGAAGTACGTCTGACAGACGAAGCCGACATCGAAATGCTGGAAGTGACTGTGCCGTTCAATCGGTAGAAAGCGCACCTTGCGACGGCGGCGAACCTTCGCAAGGTTGTCGTTCTTCGAACGCGCTCAGCGTGTCATTGCAGCGGTCGCCGACGGCTGTCAGGCGAATGCGGCGCGTCAAATCCGGTTCGATATGCAGATTGATGGCAAGATATTCGTCCGGCAGACACGATGGAATGCGTTCCGCCCATTCAATCAGGGTAATTCCTTCCCCATAAAAATACTCTTCAAAGCCCAATTCATAGAGGTCTTCTTCCCGATTCAACCGATAGACATCGAAATGGTAAATCGGCAGCCGCCCGCAATATTCCTGAATCAGCGTAAAGGTCGGGCTGGTGATCTGGCTTCTCTCGCGCACGCCCGC
>CAZMEO010000217.1:3633-6118 GCA_964565315.1 uncultured Candidatus Moduliflexus sp.
GGGAAAGTGTTTGGATTTCCTGTCGCCGTCGAAGGCTGGGGCATGGCGTATAATGCGGACATGCTCAAAAAAGCCGGGATCGATCCCGCCACGCTCGTTAATCTTGCTGGCTACAAAGCCGCGTTTGAAAAACTTGACAGCATGAAAGCCGACTTAGGCATCAATTCCGTTGTTTCGATGGCGGCCTCCTCTGAAATGAAATGGGTCACAGCCCATCATAATTTCAACTCGCTCCTGTCGAATGGCCTGCCGTATGGCGATTTGTCCGTAGTCAACAGCATGTTGGCCGGGACGATTGATGAGAAACGCCTCGCAGACTATGCCGAATGGGTGGATTTACTCTTCAAGTATTCTGACAAAGCCGTCTTGACCACCGGCAATTACGACACGCAAGTCGGCGCATTCGCCACGCAAAAAGCTGTCTTCCTGCATCAGGGCAACTGGACAGACCCGAACATCAAAGCCGCCAACGCGACGTTCGAAATGGCCTTTGCTCCGCATGGCTCGATGGAACAGGCCACCGATGGCATCTTTGTTGCCGCGCCGTCGTATTATGTGATCAATAGCGAATCCAAAAATATTGACGCTGCAAAGCAATTCTTGAATGACATGGTGTTCACGGAAGCTGGCAATGACTATATCGTCAATAAAGCCGGCATGATTCCCGCCTTCAAAAATATCACGCTGCAACCTTCCGGAGCGCTCTCCAAATCGGTGCAGGCGTATGCCGCTGCCGGTAAAGTCTATTCCTGGGATCAGTATTATTTCTCAACCGATTTCCGCGATCAGACCCTCGGCCCGATTTACAATCAATTGGCAAACGGCCAGATTGATAAAGCGAAATTCATCGAACTGATGAACGCCGCAATTGCCACGCTGAAGAAGTAACACGCATCCGTAGAAAAGGGCAGTCATCGTGACTGCCCTTTTTTCATCATTCTTGCATCGCTTTGAGACATCGAGGAGAGGTTTATGGAAAATAAACTCCAAAATCGTTTGATTTTCTGGCTCTTTCTGATTCCGGTGCTCTTTGCGTTCGCAATGGTCATTGTCATCCCGTTTTTTTTAGGGATTTATTATTCGGTGACTGATTGGAGCGCATCCGCCAAAACTGGCGCCGGGCTGACGTTTATCGGCTTCAAAAATTTTACAGAAAGCTTAAAAGACCCTGGTTTCATCTACTCATTTGGTCTTACATTCATCTATACCGTGATTAACATGTTCGTGATCAATGTGGTCGCGTTTTTTCTCGCTTTAATGGTCACGAGTGAAATCAAAATGCGCAACGTCTATCGCGTCGGATTCTTCATTCCGAACCTGATCGGCGGATTGATCCTCGGCTATATCTGGCAATTCATTTTCAATAACGCCCTCCCCGGCCTCGCTAACGTTTCCAGCGTATTTGCGTTTCTGGCACAGCCTGAGAATCTTGTCTTAGGGCAACGGTGGAGTGCAGTCATGGCGATTGTTGTCGCAGGGACCTGGCAGTACGCTGGCTATATCATGATGATCTACGTGGCAGCGCTCGAAGGGGTTCCCGCCGAATTGCACGAAGCGGCTTCGATTGATGGCGCAAACGGCTGGGAAAAGATGCAGCACATTACGATTCCGATGGTGGCGCAGGCATTCACCATCACGATGTTTTTGACGCTGCTGAATTCCTTCAAGCAGTTTGACGTGAACTTCTCGCTGACCGCTGGCGGGCCGTCCACAATCTTCATGGGAAAACCGATTTATGGCACGGAGCTATTAGCCCTGAATATCTACAATTCCGCGTTCGTTGGCAACAAGCTTGCGATGGGACAGGCGCGAGCGGTAATCTTCTTTCTCGTGTTGGTGAGCATTGCCTTAGTGCAGGTGTACATCAATAAAAAGAAAGAGATTGAAATGTAATGAAACAATCAAAACATTTCTATATTCTGGAGATCATCACGTTCGTCTTGTTCGTGTTGTATCTGTTTCCGTTTTTCATCGTGATTGTCAACTCTGCCAAGACCGCCTTTGATATTACGCAGGCTCCCATGTCGTTTCCATCCGACTGGAGCGTCATTGTGAAAAATATGCAGACGATCTGGACGAGTGACAATATTCGCTATCAAAGCTCTTTCATCTCCTCCATCATCATCACCTTTTTCTCGTTGCTGACGCTGAATCTCTTCTCGTCGCAGGCGGCATGGGTGTTGGTTCGCACGAAAACCCGGACATCGCAAATCATTTTTTTTATCTTTGTGGCGTCGATGGTGATTCCATTCCAGATCGTGATGTTCCCGCTGCTGTCCTGGTATCGCACCATTTTTGACGTAACAGGCATCCGCTTGCTGCGCACCTATCCGGGAATGATTCTGTCGTATATCGGTTTTGGGCTGTCGCTCTCGATTTTCATGTTTCACGGCTTTATCAAATCGATTCCGTATGAATTGGAAGAGGCTGCCACGATTGACGGATGTAATAAATTCCAGATTTTTTACACCATCATTTCGCCGCT
>CAZMEO010000218.1:0-4205 GCA_964565315.1 uncultured Candidatus Moduliflexus sp.
CGTGGCGACGAACAAACGCGAGAGATGCTGCAACAGGCATATCAGCGCGTGGATCAGATTTTGGAATTTCTGCCAGACGCCACGTTCGTGATTGACCGCGCGGGCGTGGTGATTGCCTGGAATCGCGCCATCGAAGAGATGACCGGCATTCCGAAAGCGGAGATGCTGGGCAAAGGCAATCGCGAATACGCGCTTCCGTTCTACGGCGAACGGCGGCCACTGCTCATCGATTTCGTCTTTTTAGGCGATGACGAATTCGAACGGGCGCATTACTTCAATATCGAGCGGCTCGGCGACCGCCTGTTTGGTGAAGCCTACGTGCCGGGAACATATCAAGGACGGGGGGCATATTTGTGGGGAACCGCGTGCTGCCTGCGCGCTGATGATGGCCGCATCATCGGCGCGATTGAATCCATTCGCGATATGACCGCGCATAAACAGGCCATTTCAGCGCTCGAAACCAATGCGCAGCGGCTCGAATCCATCATCGAAACCGTAGAAGACGGCATCACGCTCAGCGATGAATCCGGCTATTTCGAAATTTTCAATTCTAAAATGCAGGAAATCACCGGATACAGCAAGGAAGAGGCCAATGCGTCGGCGGACTTTCTGGCGCTGCTGTATCCCGATGCGTCCGCGCATCATCAAGCGTTGTTCGGCATTCATGAACTTCAGCGGATGAGCGGCACGCGCGACATCGAAACCACGATCTGCGCCAAAGACGGCACGCGCAAGACGCTGCTGGCCTCGACGTCGCTGATTCGATATCAGGGGAAAAAATGGTTTTTAAGCGCCTATCGCGACGTGACGCAGCGCCGATTAGCCGAAACAGAAGTGCTGCTGCTGCGGAAAGCGATCAATACGGTCAAATTCGGCGTCGCAATCACGGATGCCTGGCGGAAAATTCTCTATGTGAATCCCTCAGAAGCGGCGATGCACGGGTATGCCCCCGCGGAGTTGAGCGGGAAAGACACGCGCATATTTTTTCCGGAATCCGCATGGCGCGATATGTCATTCGAGCAATTAGAGCAGGATTGGGAAACGGAAACCCTGAATATCCGCAAGAACGGCGAGGTCTTCCCCGTTCACCTCATTTCCACGCCGGTGCGGGCAGATGATGGCACGCCAATCGGCATCATCACGCTCTCCGAAGATATTACCCGGCGCAAACAGGTCGAACAGGAATTGCAGCGCGCCAAAGAAGACGCCGAACAGGCCAGACGCGCCGCAGAAGCCGCCAATCGCGCCAAAAGCGACTTTCTGGCGAACATGAGCCATGAACTCCGCACTCCGCTGAATGCAATCCTCGGCTTCGTGCAACTCCTCAGCCAGCGCCCCAATCTCGACCAGGAACAGCGCAAATATCTCGCCATCATCAGCCGCAGCAGCGAGCATTTGCTGACGCTGATCAATCAGGTGCTTGATCTTTCGAAAATCGAAGCCGGGCAGATGACGCTGAATGAAATGAGTTTCGATCTCTACCGCCTGCTGAAAGATATTCACGACCTGTTTGACCTCCGCGCCCAGAAAAAGTCGCTGCAATTGCTCTTCGAACGCGACCGGAGCGTGCCGCAGTATGTGCGTGCCGATGAAATCAAGCTGCGCCAGGTGTTGATGAACCTGCTCGGCAATGCGATCAAATTTACGACGCAGGGGCGCATCACGCTGCGCGTCACCTGTTCCCCGGCGGATGCCGCGCCGACAGGCGGGGGCAGCGCGGCCATCCTGCGCGTTGAAATCACGGATACCGGCTGCGGCATTGCGCCAGAAGAACTGCACGATCTGTTCAATGCGTTCAGGCAAGGCGCTGACGGCCTGAGAATCAGCGAAGGCACGGGATTGGGCTTGACGATCAGCCAGCAATTCGTCCGATTGATGGGCGGGGATTTAACGCTTCGAAGCGACGTGAGACATGGCACGACCGTGATGTTCGACATTCGCGTGGTGACAATTGACGCGATAAACGCGGAGGAGAACTTACCGCTTCGGCGGGTGATTGCGCTCAAGCCGGAACAGCCCGGCAGCCGCATCTTAATCGTCGATGACAACGAGGATGCGCGTCAATTGTTTCTCCATCTGTTAGCGCCCTCTGGTTTTGACGTGCGAGAAGCCCAGAGCGGGCAAGAAGCGCTTGACATCTGCCGCGAGTGGCCGCCGCATCTGATCTGGATGGATGTGCGGATGCCGGTCATGGATGGCTATGAAACGACGCGCCGCCTCCGCGCTGCGCCGCCAGCCGCCACTCGCCCGATCATCATCGCGCTGACCGCCAGCCCGTTGGAACATGAGCGGAACGCCGCCTTTCAAGCCGGATGCGATGATTTTTTAGCCAAGCCGTTTCGCCAGAAAGACCTCTTTGACCTGATGCAGAAATATTTAGGCGGAAAATATGTGTACGATGAAGAAGAGGCCGCAACGCATCCGGCAGATCGCAGCCATCCGCTGACGCCGGAGAGGCTGGCCGCGCTGCCAGCCGAGACGCTGACCAATCTGGAACAGGCCGCACTTCGCAGCGACGTGGAACTTATCGACGTTCAGCTTGCCGATCTTCGCCGGGATGACGCGCCGCTCGCCGATGCGCTGGCCGAACTTGCCAATAATTTCGCCTATCCGGAATTGCTGCGGCTGCTCAGGCAGGCGAAAGATGTTCGAACGCCTTGACGCCGATGTTGACGATCGCAGGGAATCCCTAAATCGCGCCGCAAATTTCCTTGACAACACTGGCGAGACGACTGAGGCTTTCTTGCATGTTGAGCGTGTCGGAAGGAGGAGATGGATGCAACGAACGCTTTCAATTCTTATCGTGGATGATCATCCGGGGATGCGTTAGAATTCGCCCGACCAATCCGCTTTCAGCGGAAGAAGCCGTGAAACGCTCCGCCTATACGTTTTTAACCAAACCATTCGATTTGGATAAATTGTTTGCCATCTTAGACACGATTCAACAACAAGTGTATTCAGACTTTTTAGAAAAACCCTGAGCAACGTGACGATGACGGAAAATTGCCCTGAATCGTTGACGAGTTTTCCATGCCGCACTTCCTGGCCTCATCAACACTCTTCGTGATTGACGATAACGTCACGCAATTGGATACGCTGGCCGACATTCTCGAATCCGACGGATTGTCTCTGATTTGCTGTCGTTCTGGCAAGGAGGCTCTCGCGGCATGCCGCCAATATCCCGCATCTGTGGCGATCCTCGATCTGCGTTTGCCAGACATGGATGGCTTGACCGTTTTGCAGCAATTACGAGCGCAGAACCCGGAGATGAAAGTGATCATCAATACCGCGCATGCCTCATTAGAATCGGCGATTGACGCCATCAATCTCGGCGCGTTTGCCTATGTGCAGAAAATGGGAGATGTGGGCGAGTTATTAGCCCATGTCCATCGCGCCTTTCATGCCTATGTCGCGACGTATAGTGAACGGCTGGAGCAGGAAGTCACCGCCCGCACCGCAGAACTCTCGCGCGCGAACGCAATTTTGCGCGAGGAAATTGCGGCGCATACACGCGCAGAAGAAGAGCTTCAGGCGACGATTCGACAGAAGAGCGCGTTATTGAATGAAATTCACCACCGCACGCGCAACAATATGAGCGTGATGAGCGCACTGCTTAATTTTCAGGCGAAATATGCCGGAGACGCGCACACGCAGCAGATGTTGAACGCTGTTCAGGCGCGGATTGACGCCATGTCGCTGATCCATGCGAAGTTGCATGCCAGCACGCTGATGAGCATTGAGGTCTCGGAATATATCAAGGAACTGGCCGAAACGCTTGCGGCTCACTATAATGCCAGACCGGAACGCATTCGCTTGACGTATGATCTCACGCCCTATTCCATGATGATTGATCCCGCCGCTTCATTCGCCTTGCTCGTCCATGAACTTGTTTCGAACGCGCTGCGCCATGCGTTTCCTCATCATCGCGCCGGGGAACTCCATATTGCTTTTCATCTCACGAATCCAGACGAACGAGAACTGCGCGTGTGCGATAGCGGCGTCGGCCTCCCGGAAGCGATTGACGTCGCGCAGGCTCAAACGCTGGGATTTGCGTTAATCAACATGATGGCCTCTTCTCTGCGCGGAACTGTCGTGATTCACCGCCATGCGCCTGGCACTGAAATCATGATTCGATTCAACGAGCCAACCTATCCGCAGCGAATTTGATCGCTGTTGAGTGCGCAAAGGAACTTTTTTTCGATGAG
>CAZMEO010000218.1:4305-6067 GCA_964565315.1 uncultured Candidatus Moduliflexus sp.
GGGCGTTGTCTCGGCATTTTCTTCGCAAGGAAAGGAAAGACGTATGATCATTCTAAAACGTAGGCGCATGCTCAAGAAGGGAAGAATGCTGGCAATTCTCGTGTTCGTGGCGTGGCGCGGCATCTTCTGGCATGGATGCGCGGAAGCCGAGGAGGTTGCCTTGATTGTACATAAAGGAAACGCGACCCCGGACTCTCTTCCCAAAGAGGAAATTAAACAAATCTTCTTAGGGCAAAAAACCAGATGGGACGATAATTCCGTCATTCATTTTGTGGTCTGCACCGAAGAAACGTCGTTGCTGACGTTTCTGAAAAATTATGTAAAAAAAACTCCGATTCAATATCAGAATTACTGGAAAAAGCTGGTATTCAGCGGAAAAGGCATTATGCCGAAGATGTTCGACGATACGCAAAAAGTGCTTGAATTTGTGTCGAGCACAGAAGGCTCAATCAGTTTTATCAGTGCGCAAGCGGTGGACGCGCAGCGCGTCACCATCATCACCGTTTCCGACTAAGCGCATGGAGGAATATTCATGAAGAAAATACGACGCATTTGTCTTGAAATCGCCCTCTTCCTGTTTGGCGTCATGTTGGCCTCAAACGTTCTGGCCGAAGAAGAGTTTGGCGTGACCGACATTGAGATTCATGGATTCGTCTCGCAAGGGTTTTTGAAAAGCGGGGAAAATAATATCTTTGCGGATACGGAAGACGGGACATTTCAATTTAACGAGTTCGGCATGCATGTCATGGCAGAACTCATCGAGCAATTACACGCCGGGCTGCAAATATTTTCCAGAGATTTGGGAGACATCGGGAATAACGACCTCACCCTTGATTGGGCGTATGGCGACTATCGTTGGCGTGATTGGTTCGGCGTTCGCGCCGGAAAAATCAAAATTCCGTATGGGTTTTACAATGAAACGCGCGATGTTGACATGCTGCGCACCAATATCTTTCTTCCTTCCAGCATTTATTACGAGGGCAATCGAGAGCGCCAGAACACGCTGATCGGCGCAGGCGCCTATGGCAATGTGTCGCTCTCATCTGCCGGGACGCTCATCTATCAAGCGCAAATCGGAGACGCCAACATGTCGTCGGAGAGCAGCGACATGAAATATGCGCAACAGGAACAATCATCGCTCGTTGACATGCAGGTTGATCGGCAATATACCGTAGATTTGGAATGGGAAACTCCCATCGGCCTGCGATTAGGCGGGTTTGCCATGCACACAGACTTAAGCATGGAATTTTCAGAGACAACAAGTTCGGAAGAGACGACGACAGATTCGACCTCGCAGGATGCCGCAAGCGAAGAGAATCAAACATCCGAGAGTTCTGATACGCCTCCAGAACCTGAAGAAACGAAAAAATTCTATATCGCATCGGCAGAGTACGGATGGAATAATGTCGTGCTATCGGGAGAATATTTGATTGCGTCGGATGCTCATGCGCCAGAAGGATATTATCTGAGCGCGTCGTACCGCCTGAATGACTCTGTCGAATTCGGCGGCTATTATTCCGTGTATTATGGCCGATCCGACGATAAAGACGGGAAACATCGCGAGGAGCAAGGCATGGCGGATTATTCGGCCTGGCAGAAAGAATGGGTGGCAAGCATTCGCCTGGATGTGAATACATCCTGGACGATCAAGGCGGAAGGCCATCTCATTAACGGCACGGCGCAAATGCTTTCGCAAGATAACCCCGATAAGATGAAAGAAGATTCCTATCTGTTTGCGTTAAAAACCTCGTATCTCTTTTAA
>CAZMEO010000219.1:0-1442 GCA_964565315.1 uncultured Candidatus Moduliflexus sp.
GAGGTTCGGTGGGCATGGCTGTCCGCCGTACATAAATTTTCAACACGTTGTCAGATGCTTGCGAAGTGTCTGACAACTATTTCGAAACGCATGATACTGACAAAAATACGACAAACATTCAACAGGCCGAGGATTGACGACGAACAGATCGAAGAGACGGTACGGCAGCAAATGACCGCTTCCGGCGTTGTTATCGAGAATGGCGCGAAGATCGCGATTGCGGTAGGAAGTCGGGGGATTGCGAATCTCCAGCGCATCGTCAAAGCAGCGGCGGAATGGGTGAAAGAACGCGGCGGGCAGCCGTGTATCATTCCGGCGATGGGGAGTCATGGCGGCGCGACTGCTGAGGGACAACGCGCCGTGCTGGAAGGCTATGACATCACGGCAGCCGCTATCGGAGCGCCGATTCTCTCTTCGATGGACGTGGTTGAACTGCCGCGAGGCGATCTTGAACATCGCGTCTATATGGACAAATACGCCTACGACTCAGACGGCGTGATCCTGATCAATCGCGTGAAAGTTCATACCGATTATCATGGCGCGATTGAAAGCGGACTGATGAAAATGGCGGTGATTGGCCTCGGCAAGCATCGGCAGGCGCTTTCAATTCACGGATACGGCCTTCGCGGGTTGAAAGAACTGCTTGTGCCGACGGCGCGGCAGGTGCTTCAATCCGGCAAAATTCTGCTCGGCGTCGCGATTGCGGAAAATGCCTATGACGAAACGGCGCAGATCAGGGCGCTTCTGTCAGCGGACATCGAGCGCGAAGAGATGACGATGCTCGACTGGGTCAAGGCGAACATGCCGAAATTGCCGGTGTGCCGAATTGACGTGCTGATTGTGGACGAATTCGGCAAGAACATTTCCGGCGTCGGCATTGATCCGAACATCATCGGCAGAATCAAAATTCCCGGCGAGCCTGAGCCGAACTATCCCGACATTACCAGCATCATGCTGTTAGACCTGACCGACGGCTCGCATGGCAACGCCATCGGCATGGGCTTAGCGGACATCATTACGCGCCGCGTCTTCGACAAGATTGATTTTCGCGCCACCTACGAAAACGTCGTCACCAGCAGCTTTTTAGATCGCGGCTTTATTCCGATTATCGTGGATGATGAGCGCACTGGCCTGGCGTATGCGCTCCGGTCGCGCGGTCGCGCTGACCTGAAGCGCCCGCGCATTATCAAAATGAAAAATTCGCTGCATCTCGAAGAACTCTGGGGGTCGCAGGCGATTGTGGATGAGGTGCGGGAACGCGAAGGTATTGAAGTGACCAACGAAGTCATGGAGCTTTTCGGATAATTTTATTCACAGAGACACGCCCACAATCATGATGTTACGCAGCAGATGTGAGCGAATGACCGCGAACTCCCCTCCAGGGATCACGGCTGTGACGTTCTTGTTTCACGCTCCGCGCGGAATGCCCACAGGCCGCCGCT
>CAZMEO010000219.1:1542-6052 GCA_964565315.1 uncultured Candidatus Moduliflexus sp.
ATTTAGAACGTCACAGCGCCCTGCCTCCTGTTAATAGCGTTCGAATTCCTGATCGCGTTCATCCCCCATTGGAGGAGTGTTGTTTTCCAAATCAACCTTGCTGCCTGATGGCGGCTTTTTCATCAGCGTATTTTTTTTCGCACGCGCCGAGTGAGGCATCGCTTGCGCGAAGCCGCGCAGTTCGCCCAACTGCTGTTCGAGTTCCTGAATCCGCTGCAATAAATCGCCATTCTCCTCTTGTTCCTCAACAACTTCCTCAACTTTCAGCGTAAAAAACGCCATCGCTTCCTGGAGCTGCACCGCCTGCGCGGTCAACATTTCGACAGTCGCGGCCACCTGTTCAGCGGTTGAGGCGTTTTGCTGCGTGACGGAATCTAATTGTTGAATCGCGTGGTTGATCTGTTCCGCGCCGAGCGCCTGTTCATGGCTGGCGGACGCAATTTCTTTGACAAGGTCGGACGTTTTTTCGCTGTTCGGCGTGAGGCGATTCAGGCAATCCCCCGCTTGTTCGGAGAGTCCTACGCAGTTTGCCACCAATTTTTGAATCTTATTGGCAGCCTCCCGGCTGAGGTGCGCTAACTCGCGCACTGACGACGCGACCACCGCAAACCCTTTGCCAAAATCCTGAGCGCGGGCGGCTTCAATCGTCGCATTCAGCGAGAGAATATTGGTTTGGCTGGCAATTTCCTGAATGCTGCTGATTTCGTTAGCAATATCCTGCATTGCCGCAATAATTTCGCTGACCGCCTCGCTTCCACGCTGCGCATCGCTGGCCGATTGCGTCGCCATCTTTTCGGCAGTTTTGGCGTTTTCCGCATTTTGCCGGATATTCGCGGCCATTTCTTCCATGGATGCCGACACCTCTTGCGATGCCGCCGCTTGCTGCGACGAGCCTTGCGACATTTGTTCGGCCACCACCGTCATTTCCTCACTTTTCAGCGCCACTTGTTCGGCAGCGGCTTTCACATCGCGCACCGTGCCATTCAGATGATGCACCATTGTCGCAAACGCATTGGTCAAAATGCCGATTTCATCCCGCGAGGTTTTTTTCGGCAAGACAAGATTCATATCTCCTTCCGCAATCTTCTGAGCAGCCTGGGCAAGCGTGACAAGCGGACGCACGGTCGCGATGGCGCTGACGCTGAATATGAGCAAAAATCCGCCGATGCCGGCGGAAAGCGCCATGACAAACTGTCTGGAGCGTTGTACTTGCGCCTGAATATCGGTGCGAATACTTTCAGCCGCCCGCATGCTTTCTTCGTCGCGAGAGCGCAATGCTGCGAGCGCCTGCTCTTTTGTCTGTCCGGCAAGGGTAAGCTGTTCCAAAAACGTACGCTGCGCCGCTTGAAATTGACGAATCGCTTCTTTATAACTTGTCATCACTGCGACCAATTGCTGCCCCTGCCCTGAAATTTCAGTATCTTTATTGGCGGTGACGGTCTGAAACCGCGCGAGCAGGGCAGAAATCGTCTGAAATACGGGCGGTTCTTTCTCTGCCTCCTCTGCCTCATCAATATCCTGCATCCCTGAGTTTTGCAGGCTATTGACCTCTTTCACAATTTGCAAAAACGCACTTCGATAGCCTGTGGACATCGCCTGCAATTGTTTCAACTGATTCAGTAATAACAGATTTTCTGCGCCGGTCGCCTCGATTTTTTCAGCCAGAATGTCTTCAAGCATTTCAACATTGAATACAAAATTATCTTCTATCGTCGCAAACTCTCCGGCATAGCGTTTCACGCTCGCCGCTTGCGCTAACACTGCGGAAAGCTGTTGGGTAAACTGCTGGATTAATGCCTGCAATTCGGCATGTTCATCTTGATTCG
Source organism: uncultured Candidatus Moduliflexus sp. (assembly GCA_964565315.1). Taxonomy (GTDB): domain Bacteria; phylum Moduliflexota; class Moduliflexia; order Moduliflexales; family Moduliflexaceae; genus Moduliflexus. The sequence continues at coordinate 3,369 of CAZMEO010000219.1, forward strand.
TCAGCGAGCGGAGTTGCTCTTGCAAGGCTTGCAGGCGAGCGGCTCCCGCCTCGCTCTGATCGGAAAAAATGACCGTCACCAATTCCGCAAACAGCGTCGTCAATTCCTGGCTGGAACGGCCATTCTCAATAATGCGGCTCAGGTTTTGATCAAGCATAGTCGTGGTAAGCGTATTCACCTGCTGAAATGAAATCAGCACAATGACCAGAATCGCTCCCAACGCAAGAATCACAAGGCAATTGAAAATCAGGAATTTCGCGGTAATTCCCCAGCGAACGGATGAACGGTCTTTCGACATGTTACTCCTCCCATCAAAAACACTCGAAACGCTTTCAATCGTCATTGAACAACCGCTGCGCGACGGGCGTCGCAACGCCACTTCCGTCACGCAGCAGAAGGCTGATCAAGAAAACGTCAGAACGTCACTATTTCGCTTCATATAAGGTAAAATCGCCGTTTTTCACCTGCAAAAGCGTATATTCGCGCGTCACGTCGCCATATTCGCTAAACGTGATTTTTCCAGTGATTCCAGCAGATTCTTTCACGGCGGCTAATGCGCGTTGGATAGCACTTCGCTCTGTTCCGCCCTGCTTGATCGCGTTTGCCAGCACATTCATCGCATCATAGCCAATCGCGGATACCCAGGTTGGAGAAACATTGTAGGCGGCTTGATAGGCGGCGACAAAGTTTTGCACTTCTGGACGCGGATCTTTTAAAAAGAAAACTGTGGGAACAAAGACATTTTCGATTGCAGCCCCTCCGAGTTGAACGAACTCAGCGGTGTTCAATGGCAACACCCCAATCACTGCCACGTCATTCCATCCGTCCATCTGTCGTTGTTGGCTGATTCCAGCAGCATCAGGCATCATTGAGGCCAGGAACAGCGCCTCCGGCTGCGCGGATCGCAGATTCTTGACAACCATGCTGAAATCCGTCGTTCCTTCAAGATACGATTCTTCGGCCACGATTTCTGCGCCAAGCCGCGCGGCTTCTTCCACAAACAGATTTTTGACGGAGATTCCCCAATCTGTCGCTAAATACGCGACGGCGATCCGTTTTTTCCCTAACCGCTCAACCGCCGCACGCGCCATGAACGGGCTTCCTCCTGCTTGCGCGCCAATAATTCCAAAACTATACGGACTGCCAGACGCAAAGCTTGGATGCGATGTGGTCGGTGAGAGCTGCACCATCCCGGCTTTGTCATAAATCGGCTGCGCCGCCATGGAGCAGCCGCTCGTAAAATCGCCGATTTCCGCGACAATTTTTGGATCGTTGACGAACTTTCGCGCAATCCGCTTCGCAATGTCAGGCGCCCCCTCGCTGTCGCTGACGACGATTTCAAACGGACGCCCTTGAACGCCGCCAGCCTCGTTCAACTGCTTCACCGCCAATTCGATGCCCGCCTGAAGGCTTTTGCCTGATTCCGCATATTGCCCGGTGAGCGGAATTGACACGCCAATCATGATCGGCTCTTCGGCCAATCCTGCGACGGGCAGCCCAAACAATACACTCAGACCTCCAATGATGCAATTCATCCACTTTTTCATAACGTATCCTTTCGTTGAGATGAATAGGAAAAAACCACTGCTTTTCACGACAAAAACCATTGTTCTTTCGTAATTAGCGGTACTATCGCTCTCTCAAAAATGCAAGCAAAATCTGTGGTATTTATCTGAAATCATCACGAATGAGATGCTAATTTTACGAGAACGCATAACTTCAGTTGACATCAGCGTGAATGCGTTAATAAGAAGTCTTGTTTGCGATGAGTTTGCCAGCCGTTCAAAACCACTCTGTTTCAGAATAATGCAATCTACCACGCTGTTTCATGAGTTGTTAGCGGTCATTTGTACCGCCGACGTCCTCGTCGGCGTCTCTTCAACGTGCCGACGAGGACGTCGGCGGTACGGCGCACCTGTAAAAATTAATGATTCAATGTGCTACTCAACGACGGAGATATTATGAAACAATCCATCATCCATATCGCCCTGGTGGTCAGGGATTATGACGAAGCGCTCGCGTTTTATACACAGACGCTTCATTTTACCGTGCTTGAAGACACGTATCAGCCTGAGCAAGACAAGCGATGGGTCGTGATTGCGCCTCCGAATTCAGCAGGAACGACAATCTTGCTTGCAAGAGCATCAACGCCGGAACAGGAGACGTTTATAGGGAATCAGGCCGGGGGGCGAGTGTTTCTTTTTTTGAATACCGATGATTTCTGGCGCGATTATCATGCGATGCTGGCGCGGGGAGTGACATTTGTCAGAGCGCCAAAACAGGCTGAATATGGCATAGTTGCTGTCTTCGAAGACCTTTATGGAAATCGGTGGGATTTGCTGCAACTCAATCCAGAGCATCCAATGGCTCAACGTTTCGCGTAATGGTGATATTCGCCGTTCTCGTTCCGCGATGAATTTTTGCTTGACAAAAGAATCGTGTCATTTATAGACGTGTAACGCTTGTTACAAGCCTATCAATCAAGCATTGCCCTGAAAAATGAGGAGTAGAAAGAGATTATGATAACAAAATTTGTCAGAAAAGAAGATGTGCAGCAAAAGTGGTATGTCGTTGACGCCCAAAATGTCGTGTTGGGGCGGCTGGCGGTCGAAATTGCGAAACGCTTGCGCGGCAAACACAAACCCAATTTTTCGCCGCATATTGACAACGGCGATTATATTGTG
>CAZMEO010000220.1:0-6013 GCA_964565315.1 uncultured Candidatus Moduliflexus sp.
TGCGAACTGACGCGCAAAGCCCACACCTATACGGAATTAGGCTTGAACGTCATCGGATTTGTGGACGACGATCCGAAAAAACAGGGCAAAATCATTGACGGAACGCCCGTTCTCGGCACATTACACGATATTAACAAGATCATTCAGGAACGCGGCGTGCAGCAATTATTCATCGCGCTGCCGATGACGGCGCATGACCGCGTTCTTGAAGTGCTCGCGTCGGTGAATCAGGAATGCGTGGACGTGAAATTCATTCCCGATCTGATGCAATATATCAGCTTGCGCGTCGGCGTCGAAGAGTTAGACGGCATTCCGATTGTCAACCTGCGGGAAAGCCCGATTCAGGGCTGGAACAGCGTGATCAAACGCGGATTCGACATCGGATTGTCGCTGCTGTTTCTGCTGATCTGTTCGCCAGTCATGCTGCTGCTTGCCGCGCTGATTAAATTGACCTCGCCGGGGCCAGTGCTATATAAACAAACGCGAATGGGACTGGATGGGCATGTGTTCGATATGTATAAATTCCGCTCCATGCGCGTGGACGCCGAAACGAAAAGCGGCGCAGTTTGGGCGAAAAAGAATGATCCTCGACGCACGAAACTCGGCACGTTCATGCGTTCGACCAGCCTCGACGAATTGCCACAGTTTTTTAATGTGCTGGCAGGGGATATGAGTCTCGTCGGGCCGCGCCCGGAACGTCCGCCGTTCGTGCAGAAATTCCGCGAGCGCGTGCCGCAATACATGCTGCGCCATAAAGTCAAAACCGGCGTGACCGGCTGGGCGCAGATCAACGGCTGGCGCGGCAATACCTCGATTGAAAAACGCATTGAATATGATCTCTATTACATTCAGAACTGGTCAGTCATGTTTGACCTGAAAATCATCCTCATGACGCTCTGGAAAGGCATGATCAACAAACACGCGTATTAATCAATGAGAGAATTATCTATTCGTCCGATGGTCGTAGATGACGCTGAAGCCATCATCAACATCTTCAATCCAATTATTGCCACGCAGAAATATACGTTGCTCGATACGCCGTTGACTGTCGAAGCTGAACGCGAGTTTTTAGCAAACTTTTCGCCGCGCGGCATTTTTCACGTCGCCGAACTCCAGGACACCGCTGAAATCGTCGGCTTTCAATCGCTTGATCCATTTGCCACATATACGCACGCCTGCGATCACGTCGGCGTGATCGGTACCTATATCGATTTAGCGCAGCGCGGCAACGGGATTGGACAGCAGCTTTCCCTGGCGACTTTCGCCGCCGCAAAATTGCGCGGCTACGAAAAAATCTTCGCCTACGTTCGCGCCGACAACCCTCACGCGTTGCATTTTTATCGCAAACTTGGCTTTACCATCATCGGCACCGCCCACAAACACGCCAAGTTTCATTCAGGCTACGTAGATGAAATCCTGATTGAAATGTTTCTGTGATGTTTGCGGCAGAGCGACTATTCTTTTTTCCCACCGAACGCAGGTCTGTTGAAAATTTCATTGACAAAAACCTGTTAATCTCCCATATCATATTCCCCATTATTTTCAATATTCTGTGATAGTTCATCGGGCCAGCGCATGCCGTTGAACGTGGACACTCGACCCTACAACAAGGTGACATCTATGATGAAAAGCATGACAGGCTATGGAACTGCCACAGTGCAAGCGGCGTCAGGCCGAAGTTTTACGCTGGAAGTCAAATCCGTCAATCATCGTTATTGCGACGTGCATGCCAAAGTGCCGGGCAAATTGGCGTTCCTCGAACATGATCTGAAACGGTTGGTGAAAGAACGTTTCGAACGCGGACGCTTCGATCTCTATCTGTCGCTCGACGAATTCGGGCGCGAATCGAAAAAAATCAGTTTTGATCGCGATTTGGCGGCGGCTTATTTGGAGCAATTGCGCGAATTAGCGGCGCATCTTCAGCTTGAACCGCAAGTTGATCTGCTGTCGCTGACGCGGATGCCGGAAGTGATTACGGTCGAATCCGCCGAATTGAATGAAGACGAAGCGCGGCAGGCTGTCGAACAGGCGTTGCAGCAGGCGCTTGAACATTTGGAACAGATGCGGACGCATGAAGGCGCGGCCTTGACGCAGGATGTGACCGGCAATTTAGATCGGATCGGCGACATCGTCAAACAGGTGGCGAACATCGCTGAAAATACGCCGCTGTTGTATAAAGCGGCCTTAGAAGAACGCATTAAACGTTTAACCGAAAATCTGATCGAAATCGATCATGAACGTTTAGCGCAGGAAGTCGCGATCTTTGCGGACCGGATTGATATTTCCGAAGAGATTTCCCGCCTGACCGGACATATCGACCATTTCAAGCATTTGATGGCGAGCGCGGAACCGGTTGGGCGCAAGTTGGATTTCCTGATTCAAGAGATGAACCGCGAAATCAATACGATTGGTTCGAAAGCGAATAACCTTGATATTGCAAAGCAAGTGGTTGATGTCAAATCCATGCTGGAAAAAATTCGTGAACAAATTCAGAATGTGGAATAGCCTTTCATGAGGTCGAATTATGAAATTTACGAGAAACACACATGGTATTCTCTTCGTCGTCTCCGCGCCATCCGGAGGCGGAAAAACCTCGTTATGCAAAGAGGTGATCAGGCGTCTGCCGAATTTCGAACACGGCATTTCCTACACCACGCGCCAGCGCCGGGCGAATGAAGTTGATGATCGCGACTATCATTTTGTCTCCGAAGAACAGTTCATGGAGATGGTCGAAAACGACGAATTCGTCGAATACGCCTACGTGCATGGCAATTATTACGGCACGAGCATGACGAGCATCGCCGACACGCTCTCCAAAGGGAAACATCTGCTGATTGACATCGACGTGCAGGGCGCGCAGCAGATTGAAGACCGGTACGGCGACGAAGGCGTCTTTATTTTTATCTTGCCGCCGAATTTCGACCTTTTGCGCGAACGTCTGACTGACCGCCAGACCGATAAGGCGGACGAAATCGAGCGCCGCCTCAAGAAAGCTGAAGAAGAAGTCACGCATTATCACAACTACGATTACGTGATTATCAATGACGATTTTCACGAAGCGGTCAAAGAATTGGAAGCGATTATCCTGGCGGAACAGTGCCTTCCCCGCCGGATTTGCATGTTCAACGACGCCGGAGAGGAATGCTCCTCCGACAATGACGAAATGTAACGAGTCCCCAGGTGTTAGGAGTGCCAAAGCAGAGCTTTCGCACTCCAGATGTATTCTTCCTATGAGGAGATCGTATGGGCAAAAAAATTTTGATCGTTGATGATGAGCCGCATATTCGCGCACTCTTAGAGCAAACGCTGGAAGATTTCGAGGATGCCGATGTCGAAATTTTTTCCGCGAAAGACGGGCAGGAAGGATTGGATGTGATTGATGAAGAACATCCTGATCTCGTCTTTTTAGATGTGATGATGCCGAAAATGAACGGGTTTGATGTCTGTCAGGCCGTCAAGCATGAACGCAAGATGGAGGGCATTTACATTATCATGCTGACGGCGAAAGGCCAGGAATTCGATAAAAAGAAAGGCTTGGAGTCCGGGGCGGATACGTACATGACCAAACCATTCGATCCCGACGAAATTCTTGAAAAAGCCCAGGAAGTTTTAGGCATTACGCTCTAAGCGACGCTGCGAGGATTGCGCTCTTCAAGAGAGAACGTCTTTTGTCAGGACAGACCGCAACGTCTGTCCTCGCAGTCTGTTTGCGTCATGCTGCTAATGGCTTAACCCGTCCATCCATTTTTGGAAGATTTCATGCTCGCCATCCCGCAGCTCAAAAAATTCAAGCCCAATCCCTTCTGAGCCAGGCGTCTCCTGAATCCTCCGCACAAATCCGCGCACCTGCACGATTGCCAATTGTTCATCCTCGGTTTCTAAGGGAATCTCAACCGTCACAATCGTGCCTTTGCTCAACAGATGCTTCGTGCCGATAAACATGCCGCCCCGGCTGTAATTTTTGATGATGCCGTGCAGATATTTGCGAGAGACGCGGATTTCTTCGTAAAATCGCACAAATGCGTTCACCGGAACGCGGGGGTATTTCCGTTTTTCATCGCCCATGCTCGCCGTCCTTTTCTATAAATACACGCCATGTCCAAGATTGCCGATGCCATCTTCTTCATACGAAAACCCTTCCCGGTGCGGAAATTGAACCACCGAACGGATGTTTCCCCAGGGAATCAGCACGTTGGCTAAATAAATCTCTTTTTTGCGCTTTTCAGGGGGAATGATATGGCCGTCATCATCGCGCACTCGCGTCGTCGTAAATTCAGGATTCTCGATCCAGAGGCCAATTCGGTCATAGCCAACGATTTTCGCGTAAAACTGACTGTCCGAAATGCCGATTTTGCTTAAGCCTTCGTGACTGCTCAAGACCACCATCACGCGGTCATTCATCATCCGTTCGATTTCCACCATTGTTTCCTGCCCCTTTTTTCCGTTTTTCCAGTAAAATTGCGAGAATCGAGAGCGCCGCAGGCGTCATGCCTGGCAGCCGCGACGCCTGCCCAAGCGACGCAGGGCGCACCTCCGTCAGTTGCTCACGCAGTTCGCGTGACAGCCCTTGAACGTCGTCATAGACAAAATCGTCGGGAATTCGTTTATGTTCTAATTTCTTAAACTTTTCGACTTGTTCGAATTCGCGTAAAATATACCCTTCGTATTTGCACTGCACTTCAACCTGCTGCGCCACGCCTCGCGGCAGCGTCGGCGCGGTCTCATTCAATGCTACAATATCAGCATAACTCAATTCCGGGCGCTTCAGCAATTGTTCCAATGATGCGGGCTGCTCCAATTCCGGCGTGTCGCGTGACTGCAAAACGGCGTTCACCGCCACGCTCGGCTTCACCCAGATCGATTTCAGCCGCGCGATTTCGTCGGCGATCATCGCCTTTTTCTCCTGAAAGGCCGCGTACTGTTTCTCGGAAATCAGGCCGAGCCGGTAGCCTTTTTCCAGCAGCCGCAAGTCCGCGTTATCCTGCCGCAGCAGCAAGCGATGTTCGGCGCGAGACGTAAACATGCGGTACGGCTCTTTCGTGCCGAGCGTGACGAGATCGTCAATCATGACGCCGATGTAGGCGTCTGAACGATCCAAAATGAACGGCTCGCCGCCGCGAATTTTCAGCGCCGCGTTGACGCCCGCCACAAAGCCCTGCCCCGCCGCTTCTTCATAGCCGGACGTGCCGTTAATCTGCCCGGCGTGATATAACCCTTCGACAAGTTTGGTTTCTAAGGTCAATTTTAATTGCGTCGGCGGCACGAAATCGTATTCGATGGCGTAACCGGGGCGGATGATTTCGACCTCTTCCAGCCCTTCAATCGTGCGGAGAAATTCGATCTGGATTTCGACCGGCAGGCTGTTCCCTGTTCCATTGGTGTAAATTTCTTTGGTTGTCAAGCCTTCAGGTTCAAGAAAAATACGATGCTGCTCGCGATCTCCAAATTTAACCACTTTATCTTCTAACGACGGACAGTAGCGGGCGCTGACACCGGTGATCGTGCCATTGTAAAGCGGGCTGTGACGCAAACTTTCGCGAATGATCTCGTGCGTTTTCGGATTGGTCGCGGTCATGTGGCACGAAATCTGCGGCAGCGGAATCTGCGTTGTAAAGAGCGACATCGGCTCTGGAACGGGGTCGCCCGGCTGTTCTTTCAAATGTTCGAAATGAATCGTTTTGGCGTCAAGGCGCGGATTCGTGCCGGTTTTCAGGCGTCCGGTCTGAAAGCCCAATTTGCGCAGGCTGTCGGTCAGCGCGATGGCCGGGGCTTCGCCGCTGCGTCCCGCCGGAATCTGCTTCGTGCCAATATGAATCAGGCCGTTCAAAAACGTGCCGGTCGCCAGAATCACGGCCTGCGCATGATACGCCACGCCGAGGTCGGTCGCCACGCCCTGCACTTTACCGTGTTTGACCAGAATCTCCTCGACCACCGCCTGTTTGATGTCAAGGTGTTCCTGATTTTCCAGGATTTCTTTCATCGTCAGGCGATACAGATGTTTATCCACCTGCAC
>CAZMEO010000221.1:0-3615 GCA_964565315.1 uncultured Candidatus Moduliflexus sp.
AGTTCGCTTTCGATCAGATTGGCGGGAAGCGCGGCGCAGTTGACCTTCACGAGCGGGCGGTTTTTGCGCGGACTCAGGTTATGAATCGCCCGCGCAATCAGTTCTTTGCCCGTGCCGGTTTCGCCGAGAATCAAAACGGTTGCGTCAGTCGGCGCGGCCTGTTCGACATGACTGAGCGCGGCCTTGAATCCGGCATCCTGCGAAAGAATTTCTTCGAAATTATGCGTCAGCTTGATTTCCTGGCGGAGATAAATGTTTTCTTCTTCTAATTGATCTTTCAGCCGCTCGACTTCTTTCAGCGCGTCTTTCAGCGCGTTTTCCATCGCGACCCGGTCGGTCATGTCGTTGAAATAGCCTTCAATCGCGAGGATCGCGTCATCATCCGCATAGACGCCGCGAAAGCGATTCGTAATCCATTTGATCGCGCTGTTCGCCGTGACAATGCGATAGACAATGCGTCCCGGCGCATGATTTGCCAGCGTTTCCCGGAAATATCGCAATGCTGTTTCCCGGTCTTCGGGATGAATAATGTCTGCCAGCGAGAGCTTGCGGTTTCGAATGAAATCTTCCGGCGGATACCCTGTGATGCTTTGACTCCATTCGGTCAGGAATTCGGCGGTCAGCGAGTCGTCGGGGCGGCAGCGATACACCGCGCCGGGGAGCGTGTTGATCAGCGTAAACAGCGCCCGCTGGCTTTCCTGCAAATCCTCTTCAATCTGCTTGCGTTCGGTAATATCGCGGAGAAATGAACAGATGTATTCTTCGCCTTCGAACTCCATGAAATTGGCATAGACTTCGACCGTCAAGATTCGTCCGTTTTTGGTCGGCTGCTGCCGCTCTAACACCAGCAATTTCTGCGCTTTGATAATTTCGAACCGCCGCTGCCAGGCGTCTTCGTCTTCATTTAGTTGAAACGTAAAGACTTTTTCACCGACTAACTCTGATCTTCCAAACCCAAGCATGCGGCACATCGCATCGTTGACGCGGCGGATCGTGCCTGTCGAATCAACCCAGAGTATCGCATCCGGCGCATGTTCGATGGTGAAATGCGACAGCCGCAGCATACTTTCAAGATCGTGATCGCGGATGTCCATATTTTTCATTCGGGTCGAACAAACCCCTGACAGGGTTTCAAACCCTGTCAGGGGTGGTGAGAAGAATGCTTTCGGCAAGCCGTTGGCCGAGACGTGTTGATTCGTGAGAAGAACCGGCGATTTCGCGCCTGACAATGTCGCCATTGACTTCGAACATGCCAATCATGCGTAGCAGGCCACCCTCAAGCCACGCATGCGCCCCGACTGCGGCATGACAATCCGCGTTCAGCGTCCGCATGAACTGGCGTTCCGCCTCGACGCAACGCCGTGTTTCAGCATGATCTAATTGGCGGAATAAATCGGCGTGAGGAGAATTGGAGAGAATTTCCACGCCGAGCGCGCCTTGCCCGACCGCTGGAATCATCTGCTGCGGCGTGAAATAGTCGGTGACGACCACATTCAAACTCAACCGGTTCAAGCCTGCCGCCGCGAGAATCGTGCCGTCTAACCCTTCAGATTGAAGCTTATTCAGCCGCGTCTGCACGTTGCCGCGAATCGGAACGACCTGAATGTCGGGGCGAAGCCGCCGAAGCTGCTGCTCGCGACGGCGGCTGCTCGTGCCGATTTTCGCGCCGGACGGCATGTCGAAAAATCCGATGCCGTCGCGGGAAATGAAGACGTCGCGCACATCGTCGCGCAACAGCATCGCCGCCAGTTCGCATCCTTCCGGCAATTCAGCAGGCACGTCTTTCATGCTATGCACCGCAGCGTCGGCTTCCCCATTCAGAAGCGCGGTTTCGATTTCTTTGACAAACAAGCCTTTTCCACCGATTTTATCGAGCGTGACATCGAGTATCTGGTCGCCTTTGGTTGAAATTAAGACTTTTTCACAGGCGACGCCAACACGCCGCTCAAGCTCGGCGATAATCAAATCGGCTTGTAATTGGGCTAACGCGCTTTTGCGCGTCGCGATTCGTAGTGGTGGCATGAAAAATAGGCAAGGTGTCAGACACGTTCGAACGTGTCTGACACCGATCTTTCAAATAATTCGTTCTGTCGGCCTTGCATAAAAAGTTTGAAAGCTGCGTCTGAGTTCAGTGCTCGCATGATCTCGTCTTTGTCGCCACGTCCTTTGATCTGCTGGCGGATGTCGGCGATCCAGGCGATAAAGGCGTCATATTGCCGCGCACGTTCCGCTAATTTTTCGGCAAGAAAGAGAGCGGAACGCGGGCTGCCCGCCTTCGTATGCACGGCAATCATCGCTTGTTCAGTTTCTCGCATCACTGGCGTGACAAACAGCCCCTGCTGCGCGTCGCCGCACATTAAATACAGTTTGTCCCGCGCCTCGCAATCGCGCTGAATTTGTGCATTCACAGCCTCATCGTCAGTGGCGATGACCACGAGATGATGACCGGCAAGCGCGGCGGCATCATACGACGCAAGCCGAATTTCGACGCAATCGGGGGCAAACTGCGCGAACTCCTCGCGAACAGATGGGGCGAGAATCGTGACACGACAGCCGCGCTCGATAAATGTCCTCGCTTTGATCAACGCCGCCCGCCCGCCGCCGACAATCAGCGCCCGGATGTTTTCAGCCCGCAGCGAAAGGCATAAGAATGTCGAATCATGAGGCATAGATGAGTTGCTATGGGTGATGCGGGTCTATTCCGGCGTTGCGTAACAGTTGCAGCAAGCGTTCTTTTTCCAGGCGTTCTTGTTCGGCACGTTGTTTCGCTTCGCTCGCCTCTTGCTCGGCCTCTTTAGCTTTCAGTTTGGCTTCTTTGATTTCTTGCTTGGCCTCTTTAGCTTTCAGTTTGGCTTCTTTGACTTCTTGCTTCGCCTGTTTGAGTTGCTGTTTCGATCTCGCAATTTCATTCTGCCAGGTGATGCTTAAACGTTCGGCTTCCAGGCGTTGCTGGTACAAAAAATATTCGCGTTCGTTCTCGGAAAAATGTTGTAGCACGCCAATCGCCTCCTTCATTTCGTTCGTCTGCAAAATCGCGGGAGGAGACGTTGCATCCACGTCTTCGCCCTCATTAAAAAGATACATCCAACGATCCAAATCACCCTGCGCCTGCTCGTGCAGACGCCATTCCGGTAGTTGCAAGATGTCAATTCTGAAATCATCGCTGAGTTTCAGCCCATACTCACGATTATACGCAATGAACGGCAAATGCCACGCGCCAGGGACGTCAAACAGCGTCTCATCCAGCAGCCAGATTGCCATGACCGGGCGTAGTTCTGTAAACTCTTTCCCTTTTGGAATCAGTCCATGATAAATGGTGCTCCAGGTATAGAGAATGCGCGAGAGCAACCCAGGATGCAAAGCAAGCTGAATTTCGATCTGATATAAATGCCCCTGCTCGTCGCGAGCTTTCACGTCAACGACACTGAGTTTGTCAGTTTCGAATTCCCGCTCATTGTAAGGATTGATCAATTCAACAGTACAAATGCGAATATCACTCTCTTTCGCTAACACCGCGTTGAGAAAATTCACTAAAAGCGGTTTATGTTCCTCGCTGCCGAGTATGGCTTTGAACACGCAATCCACTTTCGGATCAATATTCGGTTTCATCGCAGA
>CAZMEO010000221.1:3715-6011 GCA_964565315.1 uncultured Candidatus Moduliflexus sp.
ATCGCCCGACCAGCGCCACGACCGACCGCTCGCCGACGACAACGCCGCGCTGTTCGGAAAGGAGAATTTCCAGTCCCGGCATGTAAATATCGTGCGGCGAGTCCATCATCGTGTTGATGCTGACATGCCAGCGCCGCCCGTCGGGAATAGCAGGAAGCTCGAAATTGTGGCTCTCCCAGTGCATATTCATGATAACGTAGAGATAATCGTCGCGCTGCTGACCGCCTCGCCCATGTTTGCCGCAAAGCATGAATGCCAGCGTCCGGCTGTCATACGTCCAATCCGGCTGCCAGGCGCGGACGCCGTGCCAGCTAATATCGGCATAGCCGCTGCCGACATAATCGCGATGCTGCAAATGATGCCGGTTGCGGAGCACTGGATGCGCATGGCGGAAGGCGATGCAATTTTTCATGAAGCGAAACAATTCCCCATGCTCATTCAGGCGGTTCCAATCGAACCAGTTCACTTCGCTGTCGTGACAATACGTATTATTGTTGCCGTAGCGGGTCTGGCCGACTTCATCGCCCATCAGAATCATCGGCACGCCCTGGCTGAGCATCAATATGGCAATGGCGTTTTTCATCTGCCGCCGCCGCAGCCTGAGAATGTTCCAATCGCCGGTCGTCCCTTCGCAACCGCAATTCCAGCTAAAATTGTCGTTCGCGCCGTCTCGATTATTTTCGCCGTTCGCCTCGTTATGCTTCTCGTTGTAGGAGACCAAATCCATCAACGTGAAGCCGTCGTGACAGGTGATAAAGTTAATCGAAGCCGTTGCGCCGCGCCCAGAATAGAGGTCAGGCGAAGCGGTCAGGCGCAACGCCATGTCGCCGACCTGATTCGGATCGCTGCGCAGGAAACGGCGCACGGTATCGCGATATTTGCCGTTCCATTCCGCCCAGCGGCCATACGCCGGGAACGTGCCGACCTGATACAAGCCGCCGGCGTCCCACGCCTCGGCAACCAGTTTGCATTTGCCTAAAATTGGGTCATTCGCCAGCGTCTCCAATAATGGCGGATTGGCAAGCGGAGCGCCGTTCTGGTCGCGCCCCAGAATCGAGGCCAAATCGAACCGGAAGCCGTCGATATGATATTCCGACGCCCAGTAGCGCACGCTGTCGAGCAGCAGATTCCGCACCACCGGATGGTTACAGTTCAGCGTATTGCCCGTGCCGCTGTAATTGCGATAGCGCCCGTGTTCGTCAAGCGTGTAGTAGGTCGCGTTGTCAATCCCTTTGTAGGAAATGATCGGGCCGCGTTCGTCGCCTTCGCCGGTATGATTGAAGACCACGTCAAGCATGACTTCAATGCCGTTGCGATGCAATTCCTTGATGACGGTTTTGAGTTCGTCCGCCACCATCGTGCCGTCTTTCATTGCGCCAGTCGCCGCATAGCCCGCTTTGGGCGCAAAAAATCCGAGCGTGCTGTAGCCCCAGTAGTTCATCAAGCGCTGATTGGGGCTGTAAAAGAAGTTCTCAAATTCGTCGAACTCAAAAATCGGCATCAGTTCGACGCAATTGACGCCAAGTTCTTTCAGATAAGGAATCTTCTCGCAAATCGCCGCAAATGTTCCCGGATGCTTCACTTCCGACGACGGATGGCGCGTCAGCCCCCGGACGTGGATTTCATAAATGACGAGGTCTTCCACCGGAATTTCCAGCGGGCGATCCGATTCCCAGTCGAAATCTTCATATACGATGCGCGCTCGGTGTTGATAGGCTTGCGAATAGTCCGGCGGAGCGCCCCAGACATCGCGTCCGCCGATGGCGCGGGCATACGGATCCATCAACGTTTTTTGCGGATCAAAGCGGTGAATCGCCGGTTCGCCCTCTTTCGCTCGCGGGCCGGGGCCATCCATCCGAAAGCCGTATTCAAGGTCTTCATAATTCAGGTCGAAGACGGTCATCGTGAAGACGTTGCCGATGCGCAATTCCAGCCAGTCGGAATCGTCGCGCTCAAGTTTCTTGAAAAAGCCGCGAAAAGGGATTTCGACGAGCGGTTCAGGCGCATCTTTTTCGAACAGCACTAACACGCATTGCGTCGCGTGCTGAGAAAAAATCGAAAAATTCACGCCTCCCGGCACAATGGTCGCTCCAAACGGCGCGGGACGCCCTAAGCGCACAAGAAAGCCATTATACGAATGCGTGGGATAAATATCTATGCGTTGGTGCATGTCGTTCTCTGTGTGACGAATTTTAGGAGTGCTTCGTACCGCCGACGTCCTCATCGGCACGTCAAAAAGAGGCCGACGAGGACGTCGGCGGTACGAAACGCTATTAAAAACTCATGAAACAGTGTG
>CAZMEO010000222.1:0-4545 GCA_964565315.1 uncultured Candidatus Moduliflexus sp.
ATCAGTGTTCTATTTTTTCGTGTCTTTCGCGTGTTTCGTGGTTTCATCTCATGGATTACGATGTGTTAATTATCGGGGCAGGGGTTGTTGGCGCGGCGGTGGCGCGGCAGCTTTGCCGCTACCAACTGCGCATCGCGCTGCTTGACAAAGAAGCTGATGTGGCATTCGGCACGTCGAAGGCGAATTCCGGGATTGTGCACGCCGGATTTCATGAAAAACCGGGCAACCTGAAGGCGAAATTGTGCGTGCGCGGCAATCTGCTATACGGACAATGGGCAGAAGAACTCGAATTTCCCTTCCGGCGCTGCGGCATTTTGACGATTGCCACCGACGAAGAGCAGGCGCATTACATCGAGGCAATGTATCAGCACGGCATTCAGAATAACGTGCCATACATGCAGATTCTTTCCGGCGAGCGCGTGCTGGAGATGGAGCCGAACCTCACGCCGGATGTGCGCCAGGCGATTTATGCGCCGACCGGCGGCATTGTCGAGCCGTATGAGATGATTTTCGCAATTGTCGAAAACGCCTGTCAGAACGGCGTCACGCTGTTGACGAACACAAAAGTGGACGCCATCGAGCGCTTGCCCGAAGGCTTGCGCGTCATGAGCGGCAGCCGCGAGTTGACGGCGCGGTTCGTGGTGAATGCCGCCGGGCTGTACGCCGACGAAATCAGCCGTCTGGCCGGGGCGGAAGAGTTTACAATCATTCCGAGAAAAGGGGAAGAATACCTGTTAGATAAACGCGCAGGCTCGCTTGTAAAAACCGTCATTTTCCCGATGCCAACCAAAAAGTCGAAGGGCGTGCTTGTCATTCCGACGGTGGACGGCACGCTGATGTTAGGCCCGACGGCGACGGAAGTCGATGATAAAGAAGACCGCGCAACCACAGCAGAAGGGCTGCAATTTATTCTGAAACATGTGCGCCCGATGGTGCCGTCCATTCAACTCAAAGATATTATCACCTCCTTTGTCGGCTTGCGCCCGACGATGAGCAGCGAAGATTTTTATATTGCCCGCAGCGAGAAAGTTCCCGCGCTGATTCAGGCCGCCGGGATTCAGTCGCCCGGCCTTACGTCAGCCCCGGCGATTGCCGAGATGGTGAAAGATATTCTGCTGCAAGCCGGCCTGTCGTTAGTGGAATCGCCGTCTTATCATCCGCGCCGGACTGGAATGAAAAAAATCCGCCAGTTGAAAACCGATGAAATTGACAGTTTAATCCAGGAGAATCCGGCGTATGCGCGAGTCGTCTGCCGCTGCGAGCGCGTCAGCGAAGCCGAAGTCGTGCAGGCCGTTCGCGCTGGACATACCACGCTGGACGGCGTGAAATTTGCGACGCGAGCCGGGATGGGGCGCTGTCAGGGCGGTTTCTGCACGTTTCGCGTCATGGAAATTATTCGCCGCGAAACCGGCATGAGTTACGACGAAATCACGAAACGCGGCGGCGGAAGTTGGATTGTCTCCGGTCATCTCGGCGAAACGACGCCTCTCGCCGAATAAAAATAATCGGCAGCCCCGCGCTACGTCACGGGGAAAAAATCGCCGTTCGCCCTGAGCGTGTCGAAGGGCTTTGCTCATGGTTCGACACGCTCACCACGAGCGGAAACTTCCTTCCCGCGACGTAACGCGGGGCTGCCAATGCGTATGCGTAACGAACAATATGATGTCACTGTTATCGGCGGCGGCCCGGCGGGCATGTCTGCTGCGGTGCGGCTTGGGCGGGCGGATTGCAAGGTTGCGCTGATTGACCGCGAGCCAGCGCTCGGCGGAATTTTGATGCAATGCGTCCATAATGGCTTCGGCCTGCATCATTTTAAAGCGGATCTGACCGGCCCGGAATATGCCGAACGCCTGATCGCCGATGTCCAGGCATGCCCGGCGATTGATGTCTATACCAACACGACCGTCACCGATTTGAATGCGCAGCATCAGGTGACGACGATGTCGCCGGAGCGCGGCATTCTGCACCTCGAAAATAAAGCCGTCGTCCTCGCGATGGGATGCCGGGAACGCAATCGCGGCAATATTACGACTCCCGGCACGCGGCCTTCTGGAATTTTTACCGCTGGTTTTGCGCAGAAGCTCGTCAACATGCACGGGTTGCTGCCAGGCAAAGAAGCCGTGATCATCGGCTCTGGCGATATTGGCCTGATTATGGCGCGGCGCTTGACCTGGTCTGGCATCGCGGTGAAAGCGGTGATTGAGATTATGCCGTATCCCGGCGGGTTGGTGCGAAATATCGTGCAATGTCTTGAGGATTTCAACATCCCGCTTTATCTTTCGCATACGGTCACGAATATTTTCGGAAAAGACCGCGTCAGCGGCATCGAAGTCGCAGCGTTAGATACCGAGCGGCATGTGGTCGAAGAGAGCAAGTTTACGATTCCGTGCGACACGATTCTCCTGTCGGTCGGGCTGATTCCTGAAAATGAATTGTCGCTCGACGCGGGCGTGAAATTGAGCAATATCACCGGCGGCGCGATTGTGGATTCGGACTTGATGACCTCGGTTGAAGGCATTTTCGCCTGCGGCAATGTGCTGCATGCGCATGATTTGGTGGATTATGTCAGCGGCGAAGCCGAACGCTGCGCTCAGGGCGTGCTCCGCTATCTGCAACGCGGCGCGGATTACGCGCATAAACGCACGCGCATCATCCCTGGCAATAACGTGCGGTATGTCGTGCCGAACCAGATCGATCCGCATCAGGATGTGACCGTGTTCCTGCGTCCGCTGATTGTCGGGCGCGACGTGCATTTGCAGGTCAATGCCGACGGCGTGGCGATTCTGCGCAAAAAGCAGCGGCAGGTGCAGCCCTCGGAAATGATTCAGATTCAATTAAGTGCGGCAGAAATCGTCGGCAAGCGCGAAAAACTGCCGGAACGGATTGAAATTTCGATTGAATAATATGGAGATGACCTGTCAGGCACGTTCAACGTGTCTGACAGGTTTCAACGGAAATATTATGGCGACACAATTGCGAGAAATGGTCTGCATTACCTGCCCGTTAGGCTGCCGCATGGAATTGGAGGTTGTGGACGGCGAACTTCGCGGCGTTCAACATAATTCCTGCAAACGCGGCATAGAATACGCGAAACAGGAATTTTACGATCCTCGGCGCATGGTGACGGCGACGGCGACGGTTGAAAATGGCGTGGTACAGCGCGTTCCCGTGCGCACCAGCGAGCCGCTGCCGGTGGCGCACATTCAGGCGCTTTTGGCGGAGATTTACCGGCTGACGCTCTCTGCGCCGCTTGAAATAGGCGAGGCAGTGATTAAGAATTTCGCCGACACCGGCGTGGATGTCGTGACGACGCGCAGCATTGCGGCGCGGTAACACCGTAGAGACGCCCCGCCGGGGCGTCTCTATAGATAAGATGAGTAGGCGCTGGTCGATATGGCTGCCTTGTATCTCCCGCCGAAACCTGACGATGTAAAACGTTCAAATATGGAGCGGCAATTATAGAAGATTTTTTCCGACCTGATAGGCATGTTCCAGCATGGCATCCCATCGTTTCGGCGTATCGCCAAAAAAAGCGTTCAAATAGACAATTTTCCCTCGCACGATTCCATTCAACGACGCCACAAACGTTTTTAAGGTCGCAAGCGTATTGCGCAAATCGCCTGTAAAGTGGATGTACGGGGAAGGTTTGTTCGCAGAGATGACGAACAGGTATTTTTTGCCAGCCATCGCCTTCTTAGGAGCGAGATACGCTGACATAAACTGTAATTTTTTCATAAATGCCCCGTTTTTAACCTCATGGCTGCCTGGCATTTTATCAAGGGCGTACCCAAAACTCCGATCAATGAAATTTTTCAGCATTCCAGAAACGTTCCCCTCATAAATAGGCGTGCCAAGAATAACCGCATCTGCCTGTTCGAAATGGCGATACAACTCGGCACAATCATCGTTGACTGCGCACGTGCCAGCGGTATAGCAGTTCCAGCACCCATAACAGGGCTTGATGTGATGCTCTGACAGATAGATAAGTTTCGTTGTATGCCCCTGGCTCTGAGCGCCTTCTAAGACTTTTTTTATCATGCTGGCAATTTTCCCGTTTTTTTGACCGCTTCCACAAATTGCGATAATATTCATAAAATGTATCCTCTTCATGTGCTCTGGTGGACGTCGAAACTTGAGTTTCGGCATCCATAAGCAATTCCTGATGTTATTTGCTGATATAATAGTAACAAACCAACGGTTTCTCACGTTTTGCCAATACGGCAAATGCTCATGACTCTTCGACCTGCTTTTCATTCCACACCGCATGGTCAAGCAAGCCAAACGACTTTAAGGCGTGCATGAGACTCAACCCGAAACGACTTCCCGATAGAGGCGGCGCGGCCTGTTCCCAGAAGAGATGCACGGCAAAGTATCCGGGAATCGTCGCATGCGCGCACACGCTGATTTTTTTGAGTTCCATGTCGTCGGGCTGCTTGTCAGGATGGCTCGTCAGCGCGGCTAACTCATTTTTAAGCATGGTCTCTTGACCACTTGCCGCTTGTATTTTAATGATTTCGATGTATGTCATGCGAATGCGCAGGCTGA
>CAZMEO010000222.1:4645-5981 GCA_964565315.1 uncultured Candidatus Moduliflexus sp.
ACCGTCAAAACTGTCCAATAGGACAGTTTAAAACTTGACTCTGGAACAGTTCCCGCATCTGCTGTCCCAGAGGATAGTTATCAGGATGCTGGCGATGTGACACAGAATTTTCGGAGGGCAGGATGAACATCGATCCCCAAACATTTTTTCGTGAAGCCACATTACGGATTTGCGGCAGTCTGGATGTCGAAACCTTTCTCTACAACAGTTTCATATACATCCGCAATTTCATTCCGGCGGATCAGGTGGCGCTGTTATATTTCGGTTCGGATTACGCGGTGGCGCATTTCGACGCGGAGCAAGGCCAGCAAGTCTTGTTAGCGACCGCGACGGAGGAAGGCGCTAAACGCTGGCATACCAGCCTGCCGCAGACGACTGAAGTCATCCGGTATGCGAAAGGATTTACGCGTCCCACGCCGGTTATCGAGCCGCAAGCGAAAGCCGGACGCATTGCGCGACAGTGGGTGACGGCGGGGCTGCTTGCCCCCGACGCGGCGCTGATGACGTTGCCACTCACCATGGAGGGGCAATTCATCGGATCACTCGTGTTGATCGCCAATCCGCCGGGACAATTTACGCAGGCGCAGGCCGACCTGATTACGCTCGTCAACGAGCCGTTTGCGATTGCCTTGTGCAACAGCATCCGTTACCAGAAGTTGGAGCAGATCAAAGACTTATTACGTGACGATAACCGATTCCTACGCCAGGAATTACTGCATATCAGCGGCGACGAGATTATCGGCGCGGATTTCGGCTTGAACGCGGTGATGCACATGGTGCGGCAAGTGGCTGCTTCCACCAGTCCGGTGCTGCTGTTGGGAGAAACCGGCACTGGCAAAGAGGTGATTGCGAGCGCGATTCATCATCTGTCGGCTCGCAATCAGGGGCCGTTTATCAAAGTGAATTGCGGCGCCATTCCGGAAAGCCTGATGGACAGCGAACTATTCGGGCATGAAAAAGGGGCGTTTACCGGGGCGCTCACGCAGAAAAAAGGGCGTTTCGAACGCGCCAGCGGCGGCACGATTTTTCTGGATGAAGTCGGCGAACTCGCGCTAAACGCCCAGGTACGGCTCTTGCGGGTACTTCAGGAAAAAGAAATCGAACGCGTGGGAGGAACTGCGCCAATGAAGGTAGATATTCGGGTTATTGCCGCCACGCACCGCGATCTGCGCGCCATGATTGCCGCTGGCACGTTCCGAGAAGATCTCTTTTTCCGGCTGAATGTCTTCCCCATTACCATTCCGCCGCTGCGCTCTCGACCGGGCGACATTCCGGCATTATTGCAGCACTTTCTGCATAAAAAATCTCACGAAATGGGACGCTCATACATTCCTGA
>CAZMEO010000223.1:0-5965 GCA_964565315.1 uncultured Candidatus Moduliflexus sp.
ACCCGGATGCGGTCGAGGTGGCGCGTGAGAATGTGCATAAAAACGCGCAGCTTCTCCCGCCGAAAAACACGCTTGAAGAGCGCATCGCGCTTGAAGTCGGCTCAATAGATACCATTGAGATCCGCCATCGATTCGATTGCATTGTCATGAATATCCGCCCGAATGTGATTATGTCGCTGATGCCGTATGCGATTTCCTACCTGCAAACCGGCGGCGCGATTATTTTGTCAGGCATTCTGGAAGAAGAAGGCCCAGCGCTGCTTCACGACATCCGCGCCTTAGGCTTTACGCCGCACCATCACGTCACTGAAGACGGCTGGATCGCCTATGTGTTATCGCAAATTTAAGAGAACGCTGAGTGGGTTGATATTGAATCAGCGTTCTTTTCTTGTAATTATTTAGGAGTGCCAAAGCTTGCTTTGGCAAAACGGACGGCCAAAGCAAGCTTTGGCACTCCTACGACCTGAATAGTTACTTATTCTTTATATGTCAACGCATCGTTTTTTTGTTCCACCGCCGCAGATTCGCGACGGCGAAGTCTGTTTGCGCGGCTCGGATGTCTGGCACATCACGAAAGTGCTGCGGCTCGGCATGGGCGCGCAAGTGATTGTGTTCGACGGACGCGGCCATGAATATCGCGTCGTGCTTGAACGAATCAAACGCCAGGACATCTATGGGCGCGTGGTGGAACAGTGGGAAAAACAGACCGAATCCCCGCTCAAATTATCGTTGGTTCAGGGAATGCCGAAAGGGGATAAACTCGACCTGATTATGCAGAAGGCGACGGAAATCGGCCTGTTCGAGTTGATCCCGCTCGCGTCGGAACGGTCGCACTGGACAAGCGTTTCCGCCCAGATGTCCGCTGCGAAAGTGCATCAACGTCTCGAACGTTTGTCACGCATTGGAATCGAAGCGTCCAAACAATCGTGTCGCTCCTCCGTGCCATTTATCCGGCCTATCGTGAGCGTTGAAGAATTCCTGGCTGCTCCGCCGGAGACGGATTTGAAACTGCTGCTCTGGGAAGAAGAGCAGGGCAACCGCTTGAAAGAGACGCTGCGATCAATCGAAAAACTGGTTTCGTCCGCGATGGTCGTCATCGGACCGGAAGGCGGCTTGACGCCGGAAGAAGCGCAGCGTTTTCAGGCCAGCGGTTTTCAATCGGTGTCGCTCGGTCAGCGGATTCTTCGCACCGAAACCGCAGGGATTGCCGTCTTGAGCATTCTGCAATATGAATTCGGGGATTATTAAAAGACAGCGAACAAGGCTGTTTGTCGGTACGCTCAAACAAAAAATTATGCCTGAATCTCCAATAATTCGTACACCTCCACATCCTGTTCTTTGCCTTTCAGCTTGACAGGGGGGAGTTTTTTAACTGTTGCGGCGTCGCGAATAGCGCGATACGTGTTCTCGCTGACGAGAATCTGACCGCCATTGGCGATGGACTGAAGGCGAGCCGCTAAATTGACATGATCGCCGATAGCAGTATATTCGAGCCGCTTTTCCGACCCGACGTTCCCGACCACCGCATCGCCAGTGTTGATGCCGATGCCGACCCGCAGCGTCTGCTGCCCGGCGTCTTGCTGGCGCTGGTTAAATTTCTGCAAGGCGCGTTTCATGTCAAGAGCGGCTTTTACGGCGCGGATCGCATGATCGGGTTGGCTGATCGGCGCTCCGAACAGGCACATAATGCCGTCGCCTAAAAACTTATCAAGCGTCCCTTCATATTCGTAAATCACGTCGATCATGCAGGAAAAATAGGCGTTTAAGATGGTGACGACCTCTGTCGGCTCAAGCCGCTCGGTCATTGGGGTAAAGCCGCGAATGTCGGCGAACAGCACTGAAATTTCGCGTTTTTCGCCACCCAACATAATCTCTTCGCCGGAGGCGCTGATTTTTTCAACGACCTGCCGGGTGACATAGCGCGAAAAGGTGTCTTTCAGGCTGAGATAGCGGCGAATTTCCGAAAGATCATGAAAGACCATCAGCACGCCTAATTCTGCGCCATCCACATCTTGCAGCAGCGAAATCATCAGACCCAGCGGCACTTTTTGGCCGTCTTTTTTCAAAAACTCGACTTCCTGATAAGCGGCTGAATGGTTCTCGTTGATACATGACAATATAATGTCATTCAACGCTTCGTTTCCGGCATATTCGAAAAAAATTTCGAAATACGTCCGCCCAAGCGCGTCATCCGCCGAAATTCCAAGAATAGACGCCGCCGCATGATTAAACGAAATAATCCGGCCATGAAAATCAAGGCTGATGACGCCGTTATTCATGCTGTGCAGAATCATCTCATAACGTTGGCGCTCGATTTCTAAGGCGGTGGACATCTGGTATTGTTTGAGCAGATTTTCGACGGTGAGCAGCAGGTCGTATTTGTTCCAGGGTTTTTCGATATATTTATGCAATCCGGCGTGATTGATGGAGTAAGTGACGGCGTCAAGCCCTGCCTGCCCGGTCAGCAGCACTTTCATCATGCGGGCGTCCCGCTGATGCAGGCGTTCTAACACATATTGTCCCAACAAGTTGGGCATCATCTGATCACAGATGACGAGTTCGACGCGGCCATTTTCCTTCGTGATTTCATCAAGAATATCAAAGGCTTCGGCGCCGCTTTCGGCGGATTCGATCTGATAGGCGCTGCCGAAATGTTCGGAAAGGTGGGTATAAAGGGATTCTAAAATGCCCGGATCATCATCGATGCAAAGAATATATTTCTGTTTATGATCCAGAAAATCATCGAGGAAATTGCGCATTTATGAGCTTGCCACTTCATCGCTGGAAATAATATCAATCAATTTGCCTTTATCGAGGCAAAAGACTTTTTTTCGCATCTTTTTGATCAAATCCACATCATGCGTAGCAATGACGACGGTCGTTCCGCGCTGGTTAATTTCCTGAAACAACTGCATGATGTCCATTGAGATTTCCGGGTCAAGATTGCCGGTCGGTTCATCGGCCAGCACAATCGGCGGATTGCTGATGATGGCTCTGGCAATGGCGATGCGCTGCTGTTCGCCGCCGGAAAGCCGTAGCGGAAAGTCGTCGCGCCGGTCTTTCAGGCGAATGTATTGCAGCAGCCGCATCACGCGGGGCGCGATCTCTTTTTTCGGCGTACCGGTCACTTCCAGGGCAAAGGCGATGTTTTCGAAGACTGTTTTCTGGGGCAGCAGCTTAAAATCCTGAAACACGACGCCGATGTTGCGGCGAAGATAGGGGATGCTCTCTTTTTGTAAGCGGGCAATGTTGAAATTATTCACGAGCACCGTTCCCTTGCTCGGCAGGTCGGCGCGAAACACTAAGCGCAGCAGCGTCGTTTTTCCTGCGCCGCTTTTGCCCGTGATGAACACGAATTCCCCTTTTTCAATCTGCATGCTCACGCCATCAAGGGCGGGAACGTCTCCGCTATACGTTTTGCTCACATTAAAAAATTGAATCATGCGCGATGTCCTTGCCGTTGGTTTTGTCCGAGAAGTCGTTGTCTCATGCTCAAAAAATTCTACTGTCTCCCCTTCTGTGCGTCAAGAAAATTATGTCATTTGGAATTGTTCGAAATAGAGATGATGTTGTCTGTCGCCAGTTGAAAACCTTCTTGCTATCGTTTCGGGCGGCGTGTCAAGCAAAAATCTGGCGAAATATCTGAGGTTTCGTCTTTAGGCGGGAAATAAAAAGGGCGGGCTGTTGAAATAAAGGGCTAAAGTTCCATGCGTTCAACAGAAAACAAACCCGGTCGCCCCGCCCTACGTGGCGGGAAATTGGGAACAATTTCCGGTACGCAGGGCGGAACCGGTACGAAAGCATGTATTAACTCTTCTTATACGACCGTCGGCGCTCGCTGTCGTTCAGGATTTTTTTGCGCAGGCGGATATGCTTCGGCGTGACTTCGACAAGCTCGTCGTCGTCAATGAATTCCAGCGCAAATTCCAGGGTCATATCCTGCACTGGCACAAGCTGAATCGCTTCATCCGATCCGGCGGCGCGGATGTTGGTCAATTTCTTCTCGCGCTGCGCGTTGACGACCATGTCCTGCCCTTTGTTGGTCGAGCCGATGATCATCCCTTCATACAAATCTTCGCCGGGGCGGATAAACAAGGCGCCGCGTTCCTGCAAGCCCCAGAGCGCATACGCCACCGCCGCGCCTTCCTGCTGCGAAATCAGCACGCCGACATGACGCGACGGCATTTCGCCTTTGAATGGCTGATATTTGTAGAAATTCTGATACATAATGCCCGTGCCGCGCGTCATTGTCAGGAATTCGCCGCGAAAACCGATTAACGCGCGTGATGCGACGAGAAATTCCAGGCGAATGGTGCCAATCGCGCTGACCTGCATGCTGCGCATTTCGGCCATGCGGCTGCCGAGCGCCTGAATGACCGCGCCCTGATAGCCCTCATCCACTTCGACAAACACCTCTTCCACCGGTTCCACGACTTCGTTATCAATGGTGCGCAAAATCACCTGCGGGCGCGAGACTTCCAGTTCATATCCTTCGCGGCGCATAGTTTCAATCAAAATTGAGAGGTGTAATTCGCCGCGCCCGGAAACTTTATAGGCTTCGCCGCTTTCCGCAGGCTCAACTTTGATGCCGACATTCATCATCGCCTCATGTTCCAGGCGGTCGCGGATATGGCGCGAGGTGAGGAAGCGCCCGCCGTCGCGCCCGGCGAAGGGGCTGGTGTTGTGCGAAAAATTCATCGAAATCGTCGGCTCATCAATTTTGATCGTCTTTAATGCGACCGGATTGGCGGCGTCAGCAAGCGTTTCGCCGACTTTGACATCGTCCATGCCCGCGATGGAGAGAATATCGCCCGCTTGTCCGGATTCGGCCTCAACGCGGCGCAAGCCCTGATAACTCAAAATTTTGGTGACGCGCCCGCGCTGAATTTCGCCATCGCGCTTGACAAGCGCAATCGTTTCGCCGGTTTTTACACTGCCATGCACTACGCGCCCGGTGGAAATCCGCCCGATGTAAGAATCGTAATCAAGCATGGTGATCAGCATTTGAAACGGCAGTTCCGGGTCGGCGACCGGCGGCAGGACGCGGTGAATAATGGTTTCCAGCAGCGGCTTCATATCGACCGCTTCCTCTTCGATATCGAGTGTCGCCTTGCCTTCTTTGGCCGACGTGAAGACAATCGGGAAATCAAGTTGCTCGTCGGTGGCATTCAATTCGCAGAACAGGTCGAAGGTCAAATCCACAACTTCATGCGGACGAGCGTCGGGACGGTCGATTTTATTCACGACAAGAATCGGCTTCAAATGGAGTTCCAGCGATTTGCGCAGCACGAATTTCGTCTGCGGCATTGGTCCTTCGAAAGCGTCCACCAGCAGCAGCACGCCGTCCACCATGCGCAGAATCCGCTCGACTTCGCTGCCGAAGTCGGCATGGCCGGGGGTATCAACAATATTAATGCGAATATCTTTATATTGCAGCGAGGCGTTTTTGGAAAAAATCGTGATGCCTCGTTCCCGTTCCAGGGGATTGGAATCCATGATGGTCACGTCCCCTTCTTTAAATTTATGGGCGTTGGTTTCCCGGAGCAACGCGTCAACTAATGTGGTTTTTCCATGATCGACGTGCGCGATGATCGCAATATTGCGCAGGTCTTTGCGTCGTTTTTGATGTGGCATATAATATTATGTAAATTCCTTTTAAATAAATGGTTGCAGAATATACCCTGACAACGTAAAAAATACTATCAGGGTTAAGCAGGCGAATTCACGCAAAAGAAGGGGGGAAAACCTGTCAAGGAATTTTCAGGCGAAAAGTCCTGACGGGTTTTTCCACGAATAACACGAACCAACACGAATGTTTGATGAATAAAAAATTAACGCGAGCGGCGCAAATGCCGTAAAAGGCGCAAACGTCATGTTTTAACGATTGCGTCCACTGCGTCTTTTGCGCCTCTTGCGTTAAATTTCGTGCCATTCGTGGCGAATTTATTTTGTGTCGAAGCGAATG
>CAZMEO010000224.1:0-5963 GCA_964565315.1 uncultured Candidatus Moduliflexus sp.
TTGATGTCGTTGCAATCTTCGTCGTTTAACACGCCTTTCAACTGCGTCAGCAGAATATAATAGACGCGCATGTCGAAGATTTCGGTTTCGCCGCCGGGCGTGACGGCGATCATGTTTTGGATCGCATGGTCAGGATAGCTGAGCGTCACCTCGATGCGTCCATCCGAAAAAGTTACGACATTCGACTGCATATTGTGCCAGAGACGGTATTCTTTGCCCTGAATGCGTCCGGCGATCTGTTCGATGTCTCCGTCTTTTTCGACGAAAAAGCCGTCATCTTTGCGATTGTCCCAGCTTTCTTGCGACCGGAAATAGCGCGGCTTGTCGGCGTGCGGCTTCCCCTGCTCCACGCAATGAATCGCGCAGACGCCACATTCGTTGCATGATTCGGCGATATGCCCGATTTGCAACGATTTTTTCAGGCGAAATTCGCCGCCCGGATGCGCGTGAATCGTGTATCCGTCGCGATCAAGTTGATGATTCTGATACGCGATGCTCACGGGCGCGACATGATAGGCAAAATTCGCCAAATTCGGACAGACCGCAATGCAATTGCCGCAACTCGCGCAATCGTGCAGGGTGAGCTGCGTGGCTGATTTTTTCGGCGACTGCTTATTCTTCCCGTAGGTATAATGGGGGTCGTGAACCACTTCTTCCAGCAGCGAATCTAAGTTGCGTTCTGCGGCGGCGGCAAGAATATGATGATACAATTCCCGGAAAGTGTGCGGCACAAGGAAACTTTCGCCGAAGCGCTGGTTATACGCTTTCAGCGTTTCCGTCACGATCAGCGCGTCAGTCGTCAGCAATTCGAGGCTGTCGCTGTTTTCCTTCAGCGCATTCACCACGCGGCGATGCAGGTTGGCAAAGGTCTGCAATTGCTCTTCGACAATGGTATCGCGGCTGCTTTCCGGCAGCAGTTGCCCTAATTTATGCACTTCGTCCCGCAATTTGATAAACACGTCGTTAATCGCATCCACTTCATGCCGGAAGCGTTTCATGATAAAATCCGGGAGGTTGATCGCGTCCACGTCCTGCATCTTCTCGCAGAGTCGTTCCAAATAGGCGCGTCCTTTGGCATAGCCCGGCGCTTTCAGCATATTGGTGCAGACCGTGACCGGCGCGACATTCAAGCTCACGACATCGGCAAAATTATGCTCATCCACTCCAGCGGAAAATGAAACCGGAATATGCGCCTGAATCTCGCCCAACGCCGAGCGCACTTTTTCTAACAGATGCAGCGCGA
Source organism: uncultured Candidatus Moduliflexus sp. (assembly GCA_964565315.1). Taxonomy (GTDB): domain Bacteria; phylum Moduliflexota; class Moduliflexia; order Moduliflexales; family Moduliflexaceae; genus Moduliflexus. Next base: position 1,244 of record CAZMEO010000224.1, read on the forward strand.
TGACATGCAGCGGCGGCCCGGAGAGATACATCACGTCATCGGCAAAATAGCGCTTATGATTTTTGACGACTAACGTGTTGGTCAATTTCAAGCCGAGCGTTTTGTCCATCGAGCTGGCGGTATGATACATGCCGCCAATCAGGTCTATCGCCTGATCGAAACGCAAATCATGCGCGAATGCTTCGCGGTCTAACTGAATGTCATGATACCCAAGCGTATCGTAGAGAAGACTTGAAATATCGTCCGCGCCTAACAGCGTCGGATTCAGCTTGACGACGACGTTGACTCGATGCTCGGTCAGCAGGTAACTGACGATGTGATCAATCTCTTCCGGCGGGCAGCCGTGAAACGTCGAGAGCGTAATCGTGTCCACGATTTTCGGCTGATATTCCAGCGTTTTGAATTTTGCGAATTCATCGGGAATTTCTGCGCGAAGTTCTTCAATGACGGCATGCGCGTTTGTCAATTTTTTGATATAGTCGCTCATCCGTTTCGATTTGATGCCTTTAAAATCATAGCCGAGGCTCAGATCGAAAATGGTGTGGGCGTGATGCCGCGAAAATTCTTCGCCGAAGAGTTCGGACTGTTTGATCATTTCAATCAGCATCCAGGCTTTCACGTATTCCCGCAGCGATAGATCGAGCGGCAATTCCTGCGACCATTCCACGTTAAAGCCGATGGTTTCGGTGTCAATGCAGGGGCGGGGAATGCGGATGTCTTCAAGGATTTGCACAGTTTTCAATTCGAAGAGCCGCGCCCCCGTCAGCCATCCCGCCACGATGTTCTGCGCTAACTGGGTATGCGGCCCCGCCGCCGGGCCGAATGGTGTGGATGCCTTTCGCCCCATGTATTGCACGCTCAGGTTCGATCCGGGGCATCCGGCGTAAAATTTTTCTTCTGGGATGCCTAATATCTTCCCACCTCGTTCGAACTCCACAAACACCCGCCTGATCAAATCGGAAAATGGCATCGGATATAAAGACATAGTTGAATTTCAAACTTCCCGCGTATCGGAAAAACCGACACGTTTCCGCACTACGCCGGACGTTTCACCTTTCCGAGAGCGCATACCCTCCAAGACGTTGAAATGATGGAATAAACACGAGACGTTCCTGTGTAAAGACTTCGAAGTACAGCATCCCAGGATTGCTGCCCACTGAAAAACTGGTCGCTGCAAAGGTCTGCTTGTCAATCCGCGCCAATTCCGAACGAATCTCCGTCGAATCGGCGCGTTCCGGTTTCGAATACATCGCGAGATACAAAGCGCGGTCGTCTTCCGTGAGGTATTTGGCAAAGTACCAGGCGCGATGCTCAATACTCTGTTTGACCTCTCCGCTGATTTTGTCAATAATGAGGAGCAATTTTTTTTGCGGATTGATCTCCTGAAGCGCGAACACGAACGCCGTGCTTAACCCGGAAAATGCGCTTCCAGCAGGGTAATCGAACCGCCGCCTGCCGGTCTGCTTGTCGAATGCGGCGGTCATGGCATACAACGTGGTGTCGTCCTGCGCGACAATATCGGAAATCGCCTCGCCGCTTTCCCAGATTCGCGCCTGATCCGGAAGATGAATAAGCGCCGTGCGTCCCTCCTTTTGTGAAAAAATTTGCCGGTCTTTTTCAACCACATAACGCGGGTATTCCTGTCCGTCCTCTTGTTCCCAAATGACCGCGCCTGTCATCCGATCAAGATACCTCAGCGTGATCTCAACCGCTTTCTCAGGTTTGTCCTGAAATTGCCCGATCAGCAGCCCGCTATGCCATTGCGCGTAAGAGATGTCGGCCTTTCCGCCGACGCGCTTTGTCCAGAGCGTTTGCCCATTCAGATCAAGCGCGGAGAGCGTGCGGCCAGCATACGCGGCAATGGTCTGCTCATCAAACGTCACTTCGGCAAACGCAAGCGGCAGCGTTTGCTGCCAGAGCGTCTGCCCTGAATCCGGGTCAATCCGCATGATGACGGTTTCGCCGCGATATTCCTGCCGAACGGCAATGAGCGGCAGCGCCGGATGGTCGGATTGCGGCTTGATGATGACCTGCGGCAATTGCGCGTTTGTCCAGCGAATCACGCCGGTTTTCATTTCGATTGCCAGCACCGCCTCAGCCGTCGAAGCGATGCAGAGTTCGCCGCGCTTGACAAACGACGTCATGCCCGCATCCTGTCGGTCATCAGGATATTCCCAGACCGACGTCAGCGAAGACGGCGCGATTTGTTTCCCGCTTCCCCCGAAAAACAGGCCGCGCAACATGTCTGCGCCGAAAACATAGAGACCGCCAATTGCCGCGAGCAGCACGCAGATGGCGATCACAATGCGCTTCGGGCGAAACCGTTCGATTGGCTTTCCATGCGCATTCAGCAGCAGCACGACAAGAGTTTCGAGCGAAATCACGCTCGTCACGACGTTCGGTAGATTCAGTTGATGATTCATAACAATGGACAGAGCAGTCAGACACCTTGAAGGTGTCTGACTGCTTTTGCTCAGATGAAAAACCGGTGAAGTCTCATTAAAAATCAACGTTCACGTCTATAATTGACAAAGCCGTATGAAAGAAAGAAATTTCTGTCAGTAAAAAAATAGCGGGAATTATAAATTTCATGCGCAAAAAGACTTGACGACGCAGGGAAATCGTCCATAAGCAAGAATATGAACTTGACAATTCTGGCACGATAACAATGAGTGACGTTGCTATTCTATATTATTGAGAAACGAATGCCTGTTGGCGTTCGAACGCTGACAGGAATTCATGAAAGGAGGTGGAAAGTATGGGAAGAGGAGATCGCCGCACACGACGGGGAAAAATTTTTCGGGGGTCTTTCGGCAAATCACGTCCATCAAAGAAACGACCGCCCGTGCAACAGCCACAGCAAGCACAGCCGAAAGCAACTGCGGAAGAACCGGTTGTTGAACAGCCGCAAGCGCCACAGGCAGAATAACGACACCGATTGATGGCCTGGATGGCGTTTCGAATCCAGGCCAGAGACCATCCGTTGACACGAGTCGCACATCTTTTCGGAGGCAGCAGCGTGGATGATTATTTGGTGCGCGGAGTGACCGCGCAGAAGGGGAGCAATCTGCGGGGCGTCGCTTGCGTGACGACGCGCCTTGTGCGCGATGTCTGCCGCCAGCATCGCACGTCGCCGACGGCGACTGTCGCGCTGGGACGGGCATTGACCGCCGGGGCGTTGTTAGGCGCCATTTTGAAAGGTGAACAGCGTGTCGCGCTGAAATTCGAAGGCAGCGGGCCGTTGAAAAAAATCCTGGTGGAAGCGGGCAGCACAGGCGATGTGCGTGGCTATGTCGGCGTGCCTGACGTTGATTTGCCGCTGAAACACGGCAAATTCGACGTGGCTGGAGCGCTTGGCCGCGCCGGATTTCTGACCGTCACCAAAGATTTGCAGATGAAAGAGCCGTACAAAGGGATCGTGCAGCTCTATACCAGCGAAATTGCGGAAGATGTCGCGTATTATTTGACCGAATCCGAGCAGATTCCCTCAGCAATCGGCGTCAGCGTGTTTTTAGAACCATCGGGCGATGTGGCGGTGGCCGGGGGGTTTTTGCTGCAATCGCTCCCTCCGGCGGACGAACAGGTTATTGCATCGCTCGTTCAACGCATCGAACAGATGCCGCCCCTTTCAGAATTTTTCCAGCAGCATCACACGCCGGAAGCCCTGCTTCAGCACTTATTCCGCGACATTCCATTCGACATTTTCGAAAAACACCCGATTAACTTTCAATGCACCTGTTCGAAACCTCGCATCGAACGTGCGCTGATTTCCTTAGGCGCAGAAGAGTTGACCAGAATTATTGCCGAAGAAGAACAGACTGAAGTTGTCTGCGAATTCTGCCGCGCCCAATATCATTTCACGCGCCCGGAACTCTCGGCTCTGTTAGCGACAATTCAATAACTCATGTTACGTAGCAGATTCAATGCCAATCGCCGCGAGTTCTCCTCCTGGGAGGGATTCTGCGGGAGTGCCTTTGAACGGCAAATCCATCCCTTGCCTCTTGCAGGAGAGGAATTGTCGGCAACGCTGCGCAACATCAATCAGTCAATCAACATCTCATCATTAAACAGGGGGGAATATGGACGACATCAAAACGTGGTGGGAATGGCTGGATGACGAATGGAAACATATTTTCAGTGCCGCCGTCGGGCGAGAGACGCCGGAGAAACTGACTGACGACGAATTGCAGCGGATTGTAAATTTAGATGAATTGCATTGCGGCGCGACCGCGATCACAAGCCTTGAGCCGCTGCGCCATCTGCCGCGCCTGCGCATTCTTGGCTGTTTCGAGACAGCCATTACCGGTTTAGCCCCGCTTGCCCAACTACCAGACATGGAAATCCTCGGCTGTTCGGAAACGCAAATCAGCAGCCTCGAACCGCTGCGTTGTTTATCGCGCCTGAAAATCTTGAAATGTTACGCCACCTTTGTCGAAAGCCTCGAACCGCTCGAAGCGCTGCAATTAGAGGTGTTGGATTGCTCCGGCACGCAAATTCCGTCGCTTGAGCCGTTGCGCAGCATGATCACCCTGCAAACCCTGTCTTGCGGCGGAAATGCCATCACCGACTTAGAGCCGTTGCGCGGCTTGACGAATTTGCAGGAATTGGATTGCGGCTACACGCAGATCAAAACGCTTGAACCGTTGTACGGTCTGTCTAATTTACGCAAATTGTTTTGCAAGAAGACGCCGGTCAGTACGAATATCAAAGAGATCGAAGC
>CAZMEO010000225.1:0-1737 GCA_964565315.1 uncultured Candidatus Moduliflexus sp.
TCGTCAATTCGACGAGTTCGTCCTTGTTTCGCGCCATGCCAGAGCCAAGCCCGCCGAGGGCGTAGGCGATCCGCGCCATGACCGGATAGCCGATTTCTTCCGCCACCTGCGCCGCCTGTTCGACGCTGTTGACGGCTTTGCTGACCGGGATTTTCATGTTGATTTCTGTCAACACGTTGGCGAACAGTTCGCGGTCTTCCGTGTTTTTAATCGCCTGCACCGGCGAACCAAGCACCTCCACGCCGTATTTTTCCAGCACGCCGTTTTCATAGACTTCGAGGCCGACATTCAGCGCGGTCTGGCCGCCGAAGCCGAGCATGATGCCGTCGGGACGCTCTTTTTCGATGACTTTTTCGACGAAATAGGCGTCCACCGGCAAAAAATAGACTTTGTCCGCCAGATAATCGGAGGTCTGAATTGTCGCGATATTGGGATTGATCAACACCGTCGCAATCCCTTCTTCTTTCAGGGCTTTGATCGCCTGACTGCCGGAGTAGTCGAATTCCCCGGCCTGTCCGATGCGCAGCGCCCCTGAGCCTAAAATCAACACTTTCGTATATTGTTTTCGCATAAAGGAAATTTTTAACGCAAACGGCGCAAGAGGCGCGAAAGACGCAACCGTAAAAACAAGCGTTTGCGTCTTTTGCGGCCTTTGCGTCTCTTGCGTTAAAAAATTTTCACGACATCGCCCGCAGGAACATGTCGAAAATAAATTCGGTATCATCCGGGCCGGGCGAGGCTTCGGGATGGAATTGCGCTCCGAAAAAGGGTTTCGAGATATGGATAATCCCCTCGTTCGTTTTGTCGTTATCGTTATAAAACCATTGCCGCCAGTCTTCCGGCAACGGGTCGGCGTCAACGGCGTAGCCGTGATTCTGCACGGTGATGTAGCAGCGTTTCGTACCGGTTTCCACGCAGGGCTGATTGTGGCTTCGATGGCCGTATTTCAGCTTGTAGGTGTCCGCTCCAGCAGCGAGGCCGAGAATCTGCGAACCGAGACAAATGCCGAGAATCGGGGTGTGATTCTTCAGGGCGCGGCTGACGTTGGCAATCGTTTCGCCGCAGGTTTTCGGGTCGCCGGGGCCGTTCGAAATCAGAATGCCGTCCGGATTTTCTTTCAAAAAATCGTAATTCCAGGGGCAGCGGATGACGGTCACATCGCGTTGCAGCAGAGCGCGGATGATATTGTTTTTGACGCCGCAATCCACGATGGTCACGCGCTTCGAACCGTTGCCGTAAGAGATCGGCTCTTTGACGCTGACTTCAGCGGCGAGGTTGCGCAGATCATGATCCACGAACTCGACCGCGTTGTCGGCATCATAGACGATTTTGCCGAGCATCACGCCGCGTTCCCGCAAGCGTTTCGTCAGAGCGCGGGTATCAATGCCGGAGATGCCGGGAATATTCTGTTCTTGCAACCAGTCGGAGAGCGATTTTTTGCTGTTCCAGTGGGAATAGTTCTCGCTCCATTCCGAGACGATCAGCGCTTCGGCCTGAATGTGTTCCGATTCGAAATATTTCAATAAGCCATGCTCGTCGCGTTCTTCGCCGGGCACGCCGTAATTCCCCATCAACGGATAGGTCATCGCCAGCAGTTGCCCGCGATACGACGGATCGGTCAGGCTTTCAGGGTAGCCGACCATGCCGGTGTTGAAGACGACGCCGCCGGAGACCGGCTTGATTGCGCCGAAGGCGTAACCCTCGAACACTGCGCCATCTTCAAGAATTAATTTTGCC
>CAZMEO010000225.1:1837-5930 GCA_964565315.1 uncultured Candidatus Moduliflexus sp.
TGCCAGCCCATGTATTCCAGCATCATGACCGCCGACAAAATGACCGAACCGGGGTTGACTTTATCCAACCCGGCGTATTTCGGCGCGGTGCCGTGCGTCGCTTCGAAGATGGCGTGGCCGGTTTCATAGTTGATATTCGCGCCGGGCGCGATGCCGATGCCGCCGACTTGCGCGGCTAATGCGTCGGAAATATAATCGCCGTTCAGATTCATCGTGGCAATCACGTCGTATTCTTTCGGGCGCGTCAGAATTTGCTGCAAGAAGGCGTCGCAAATCACGTCTTTGATAATGATTTTTCCGGCGGCAATCGCCTCGTTCTGCGCCTGATCTGCCGCGTCGCTCCCTTGTTCGGCTTTCATGCGGTCATACTGCGCCCAGGTGAAGACCTGTTCGCCGAATTCCCGTTCGGCCAGCGCGTAGCCCCAGGTTTTGAAGCCGCCTTCCGTGAATTTCATGATGTTGCCTTTATGCACGAGCGTCACCGATTTGCGGTGATGTGCAATCGCGTAGCGGATCGCCGCCCGCACAAGGCGTTCCGTGCCTTCAATCGAAATCGGTTTGATGCCAATGGCGGATGTTTCGGGGAAACGGATTTTTGAGACGCCGAATTCATTTTGCAAATAGGTAATTAATTTTTTGACCGCCGTCGAGTCGGCTTCCCATTCGATGCCTGCGTAAATGTCTTCGGCATTTTCGCGGAACACGACCATATCTACATCCTGCGGGCGTTTCACCGGCGACGGCACGCCATCGAAATAACGCACGGGACGCAGGCAGGTGTAGAGATCGAGTTTCTGGCGCAGCGTCACGTTTAAGCTGCGAAATCCGCCACCGATGGGCGTCGTCAACGGCCCTTTAATGGCAACATAATAATAGCGAATCGCGTCGAAACTATCCTGCGGCGCCCATTCGTTGAATTGATTGTAGGCTTTTTCGCCCGCAAAAATTTCATACCAGTGAATCTGCTTATGCCCGTTATAGGCTTTTGCGACAGCGGCATCCACCACGCGGACGGCGGCGCGCCAGATGTCCGGCCCGGTGCCATCGCCTTCAATAAACGGAATAATCGGATGATCCGGAATCTGAAGTGCGCCATCTTGAAAGGTAATGCGTTCGCCGCCTGCCGGTAATCCAAATTTCGAAGGAGTAAACGTTTCCATTATCTGTAGTCCTCTGCGCAATGCCTCAGGCGCGGTCGCAGCCATAAGCGCATCGCGGCGCGTCAAGAGTGCTGCTCTATCGTTTCTGCGTCGCTCGCGTCACGACTCGACACTCTGACCGTAAATGCTTTTTGGGGTTGTTATTTTTCATGTTTGCTGAGTTCACATCAGTCGAATTGCTCGTTTTCGAAGGCTGAAAATAGAAAAAACGGTGTAGAATTTTCCCCATTTCCTATTTCGTGACCGTAGTTTTTATCGCCTGTAAATGTCAATAAATTTTTCACAACTCAGGAAACGGAGTGGATGCAAAGCAAAAACGGAGAAAGTAACATCCCGGCGCATGGTCGCGCCGGGATGACGGGAGGGGCTTACGGTTGCGTTATTCCCATAACGGGCCGAGCGGGAACTTCTTCGACACGTCATTGTCGCCGAGCAACAGGTAAATCGAGGCGATCAACGCGACTGCGAATAAAAAAGTGACCATAATCGTTTCCTCCTGAAGAAACGTTTTACCATGCCCGATCTCTCGCGCGCGGCCAACAATCTCTTCGTTCATCTATATATAACGTACATTTCAGTACGGGAATTTGGTATGTCATCACTGTTTTGTCTGACGTTTGTTCTTATTACAAACACCATGCCACCGAAGCCAGATGGACGAAAAATCGCCTGAATTCGTTTGCGAATAGGGCGAATGCGGCGTTTGCGCGTGCGTCAGCATCTTGTAATGAACAATCTGCTTGCTTTTTAATTATCAAGAATTTACGGTATTTCATAAAATATAAAATAGTAAATCATGAAAAAGCTCCCCGGCTGATAACTTTTGCATAAGTCTTGTGAAGAAAAGATTGACTCGTGAGGTTGATAGTGTATATAGGTGTCTTAATACAAGAGCGGCGAACGGGGCGGTTCGCTGGCACTCGCAACGTCTGATGTTTCTTAACCACGTTATCGCTGTTCATGAGGTTTTCGCATGAAATTGCCAACTATCACCTTAAAATGGCAACTGATCGGAATGTGCATTTCATTGGTCGCGATTCCGGTCATCGCGTTAGGCGTGTTAAGCTATCGCGCGTCGAAACAGGAAGTGTATTCTCTGATCGAGGAGAAATTGCGAGAGCAGGTGCTGATGGTGTCGAGCCATCTGAAAACCGCCATTGATCTGACGCAAGAGCGCGTGAATTACAACCTCAAGGTCGCGCATGAATTATTCTATGCCTCCGGGCAGGCAACCCTGAATGAGCAGGAAAACGTCACGTGGAACGTCATCCATTCGATCACAAACGAAAAAACAGCGGTCTCCATTCCATCGATGAACGTCGGCGGCGCGCCTGTGACCGATATGTCTAACTCGCACAGCATTGTGGACCACATCCAATCGCAAGTCGGCGGAACAGCCACGATTTTTCAAACGATTCCGCAGGGCTTGTTGCGCATTTCAACCAATGTGCTGCAAGCTGACGGCTCTCGCGCTGTGGGCACCTATATCCCGACCGATTCGCCCGTCTATCAAACTATCATGCAAGGCAAAATGTTTCAAGGACGCGCCTTTGTGTTGAATACCTGGTATCAAACGGCATACGAGCCGATTCGCGACCCGCAAGGCGCGATTATCGGCGCATTATACGTCGGCCAACCCGAAGCGTCGAAAGCGATTCTTGATGCCCTATCGAGCATCGTTGTCGGCAAAACCGGGTATATCACCGTCATCAACATGCAAGGAGAATATGTCCTTTCCAGACAACGAAAGCAAGATAGCGAAACAATCATAGACACTCAGGATGCGGACGGACGATTTTTTGTTCGTGACTGGACGCAGCAAGCTCCAACTTTAGGGCAGGGAGAAGTGATCATTGATTATTATCCCTGGCTCAATCCTGGAGAGCGATACGCTCGCCCCAAAATTATTGCCTATACCTATTTTGCCGAATGGAAGTGGCTTATTGGCTCGACGGCGTATATTGACGACTTCCTCGACAGTCTCAATCACATTCGCAATATCACAATCGGAGTGTCTCTGGGAGCCATTGGGTTAGGCGCATTGGCAGCATATTGGTTCGCATTGAACATGGCCGCGCACTTCAAGCGCTTGATGACTGGCATGGAGAAGGTGGCGCATGGCGATCTTGCCGTGACGCTCCAGACGACGCATCGGCGCGATGAAATCGGCGTGCTGACGTATAGCCTCCAGGACATGATTACAACGTTACGAAGCATCGTCACTCGCATCAAAGAGGGCGCGGATAAAGTGACATCCGGCAGCCAGGAACTCCGGGCGCGTTCCCACGAAATCGAGCGCGGCGCACATGAACAAGCCAGCGCCGCCACGCAAGCGTCATCATTTATGGAACACATGGTCGCCAACATCCGCCATAACGCGGAACATGCCCATCAAACGGAGGAACTCTCCCTGCAAGTCACGTCAGACGCGCAGGAAAGCGGGCAAGCGGTCATTGAAGTCTTAAACGCCGTGCGGAAAATTACCAAAGAAACCGCAGGCATCAAAGAGATTGCGAGACAAACGCGGATGTTGTCGTTGAACGCGACCATCGAAGCGGTCAGAGCGGGCGATTTGGGCGCAGGTTTCGGCGTCGTGGCGGAAGAAGTGCGGGCGCTGGCAGAACGGAGTCAAACCGCGGCGTCAACCATCAGCGAACTCGCCGACGTGATTGTCGCGCTCTCGGAAAACGCCGGAGATCGCTTGCTTGGGCTGATTCCGCGCATTCAGGAAACCTCGGAACTCGTCGAGTTTATCAGTCAGGCGAGCCAGCAGCAGCAAGAACAGGCGGATCAGGTGAATACCGCGCTGCATCAGTTAGATGAGGTCATCCATGAAAATTCGATGATGGCGGAAAAATTGACGCACCTTGCCGAGGAATTGGCAGAACAGGCCGATCAATTGCAGCATTCGGTGGATTTTTTCGGGAAAGGAA
>CAZMEO010000226.1:0-5926 GCA_964565315.1 uncultured Candidatus Moduliflexus sp.
TTGAAGACCTCAGAAGCCTGATAACACGACGCGATTTAGACGAAAAAGCGATATTTCAGTAAATGCCACAGCACGGCGACGCCGTCGCGCCAGCCGATTTTTTTGCCTTCCGAGTAATCGCGGCCATTATACGAAATGCCGACTTCGTAAATGCGATAATGCTTTTTAGCGATCTTCACCGTGAATTCCGGCTCGAATCCAAACCGCTTCTGCTCAATTTTGATTTCTTTCAAAATCTCGGCGCGAAACATTTTATAGCATGTTTCCATGTCCGTCAGATTCAAATCGGTAATCATGTTCGAGAGGAACGTCAGAAATTTATTGCCGAGCGAGTGCCAGAACAGCAAGACTCTCCGCTCGGCGCCGGTCAAAAAACGAGAACCGTACACCACATCCGCCTTGCCTGCCAGAATCGGGTTCAGCAACAATGGATATTCTTCCGGGCTGTATTCCAAATCGGCGTCCTGAATCACGACCACATCGCCTGTCACATGTTCGAAACCGGTTTGCAGCGCCGCGCCCTTGCCCTGATTTTTTTCATGAAATAAGACGTGGATATTCGGTTCGGTGAGCGTTTGCAAATATTCGCGTGAGCCATCGGTCGAATAGTCATCTACAAGAATCAACTCTTTTTCGAATTCAACAGCCTGTACCCGGCGGATAATTTCTTCAATCGTATGGATTTCGTTATACACAGGAATGACAACAGAGAGTTTCATCGCAGGTCCTTGTGATTGAAAGGGCGTTCAATTGAACGCCCCTCCTGTGGATTTTCGATAATGCGTTACGCTTTGACGGTCGAGATAGCGATCAACCCGACGATATAAATGCCGCAGGCGATGAAAATGACCGCTTTGAAGCCGAACGACAGCGCGAAGATCACGCATAAGACCGAGCCAATGACCGTCGCATAGCCGTTAATGCCCCAGACCCAGGGAATCAGGCGCGGCGCAACGCGATTGGCAAGCGTGATGCCGAGCGGAAACGGCATCCCCATCATCAAGCCGAGGGGAAAAAGCATCAGAATCGAAATCAACATGCGCGCCGGCATGGTTTTGCCTAAAAAGAGCGTAAAAATTTTCGGCGCAATGGTAAGCTCCGCAACGCAGAGCAGCACTATCGCCGTGATGACGACCAGCAGCGCCCCTTTAGGATTTTGCTTGAAGCGCCCGGAGAGAAAGCTTCCGCAGCCAGCGGCAACTAATAGCGAAAACAACACGACCGTGACTGAATATGTCGGATTGCCCATGAACAGCGTAAATTTCTGCATGAAGACAATTTCAATCAGAATAAACGCCAGCCCTAACGAGAAGAAATAGAGCAAAAATTGAAATTTGCCCGGCGCATGCAACCCTGCGCGTTGAAAAAGATAAAGCGGCAAAATGATGAAAATCACCGACAGTCCGGCGGCTTCGCCGAGAATCACTAATAGCGAATTGTCGGTGTTGCCATAGACTCTGAAAATCGGCTTAAATTCTTCCGGCACGGTATTCTTGTTGAATCGGGCGAATTTCGTGAAATGGTTGAAAAATGGGCGGTCATCCGTCACCGGGAACATGCTGATGCCGACTTCGTCGTATTTCTTCCAGGCGTCCGGCTCGGCGATAAGCGTCCGGTATTCGGCATATTTCGGATGCTGCACATTTAACGCCGCCGGACCGTGCATCAGATTTTCATAATTCCCTGGCTCGCGGAACAACGCAAGTTCTTCTTCGGTAAACGCGCCGTTTTTCAGGAAGAATTGGCCGCCTGCGACGGTGTGCAGCGGATCGCTCATGACGATAATTTGTTCTTCGGGATGTTCCACGCCGCGTTCGCGCAACGCCTGCGCCGCCACGACTGCTAAGCGGATCGCGCCGTACCGACGGATAAAGATGTAGCCGCCCGGTTTCAGATGATCAAGATATTCTTTGAATGCTTCGACCGTGATCAGATATGTTTCGGAGATATTGAGCGCCCCCGACGCAATCGCTGTTGGCGAGGCATTGTTGATTTGCTGGATGACATCGTATTTGTCAGGGCTGCGGCGGATGTAGCTGCGGCCTTCGTCGTTCTCCAATTTCGTGTTGGGCAAATTGTAAATGCCGCCGACAAAGTCTTTATATTCCTTCTGCATAATTTTGCAGATAACCGGGTCTAATTCCACGCCGGTAATCGACTTCGGCTTATAGGAAAGCGTGTACAGCACCTCTTCGCCAGCGGCAGGTCCGACGACCAGCACATCAGGGTTTTTGACTAATTGATACACTAAACCGGCGAGCGGGCTGGGCTGAAGCGCCTCTACATTGCCATCAAACGGCTTCATGAAGGATTGGTTGCTGCCGCCGTCAATCCAGAGAATTTTATCCAGGCCGTATGGCGTGATGTCAATGCGCGAAATCGGCCCCCATTTGCTGAATTCGGTTTCTTCGTCCCTGAAACTGCGCTTGCCTTCATGCACTTTGACGCGGAAATGCGAATCCGCAAGCGGCAAGAGTGCCGCAATCGCCGCCATCAGCAAGAGGCTGAGCGCCACAAGCGATTTGCCGGTCAGTTTCGCAAAGGCCGCCGCTGCCGCGCAGCCAAGCATCGCCGCAACAATGACTGCGCCCGGCGCGGTCACAGTCGGCACAAGCGGCAGCACCAGAAAGCAGCCGATTCCCGCACCGAGTAAATCCGAAAAATAGAGCGTATTGACATCATTGGGAATATTGGAGAGCAATAAAGCGATGACCATGCCGGAAAAAAAGAACGGGATCGCGAGACCGAGAAAATAGATAGAAAGATAGAGCATCTGAATCGACTGGGAATCGAGTTTCCCAAATTGCAAGGGAACGCCCACCACGACTTTTAGCGTCACGATAATGCTGACGGCGAAACAGAGCGACAGCGCTGTCAACATCTTGTTAAAATCGAAGCGTTTGAGCGAGGGGAAGATTGCCAGAAAAACGCCGCTGAAACCAGTGCCGAACAAGGCAGTGCTGACAATTAAGAAGGCGTAATGATTAAAAAAGGCGACGGAAAAGATGCGGGTCATCGAGACTTCAAGAAGCAGAGTCGCCCCCGCAATCAAGCTGATGCCCATATAATACCACGCCATGCGGCTTTTCTGCATTTTCGGATTGGTCACAAGCAGGATGATATAGCGGAGCAGCCAGAGACCAGCCATCACGAGAAAAGGCTTATTATAGCCAGATGCGCTGATTTTCAGTCCGCCGAGTTCAAAGCGAATCGGTGCGACGAAATGAATATATAATACGACGGCGAACAGCAATGCTAAGGCAGCATCAATCAATCCGATAAAAATTTTTGACCAGCAATGTTTCATGCGTTTTCTCTCCGTATTTAATTAAGTTGTCATGCGTTGGCAATCGTTCGTTCTTAGGAGAAGACCTCACAGGTTTCAAAAACCTGTGAGGTCTTTATATCAGCCTGAAATTGAATAGAGAACGAAAACACCTTGTTCGAAACGCGCAAATTCTGTCAAGAAAATTAGGGCAGCGAACCTGTCCGCGCTGAATTCAGCCCAGGCTCAATCAGAATGCGCGTGACCGTGACATCGTGAAAACCATGAAAGTACACGCGGGTTTCCAAATCGCGAACATCTTCGGGCAGGTCGAACGGCAGCACAAACGAACATGCCTCGTTGACGGCGGGGAAGTCGGCTGGACTCAGCGTTCGTTCCGCAAACAGGCGCGTTCCGGTTTCAGCAACGATCTGAAGCGTGACGACGCTTTCCGCGGAACCGGAGGGGCGCAGGCTGATGAAAAAATAGGCGCGATACGCGCCTTTCCGAAATGCCTCATGCGGCCCGGAAACGATGAAACCCGGCGGCGTTTTTTCTGCGCGTCCGACTTTCTCGCGGGAAACATAAGCAAAGCGCAAATCTGACGGCGCAACAGCGTCGAAGGGCGTCACCTGATAACGCAGCGCGGCCTGATAGTCGTCATGTTCAAGAAAGCGGCGGACAGCGTGATTGTGGCCGCCCAAAATTGAAATGTGGTATTCCAAACGGACACGCAGAAATGTCCAGGCCGCAAATGTCGCAATGACGCCTGCGTAGATCAGCGCGAGATGTATGAGACGCAGCGGCATTGCCGGAGTTCTGCGTTTCAATTCGCAACGTGGCGCGGCGGCGCGGCGATACAGATCGAGCGTCATAATGGCGATGCCGCCTATCCACGCGGCGGTCAGCGCGAAATTCCCTCTTCCCTGTTCGGTAAATGATGGGAAATAGCGCGTCACGTCAATCACGCGACTCAGTTCAGTGAACAAGGGATTGATGCCTCTGTTCCACATCAGCAGCGAAAACGGGTCGCGCAGAAAATACAACGACCAGCCGAAAGCCATCAGGACGAACAGCGCGAACAGATAGCGATACGCGGTTCGAGAACGATGCGAAAGGCCGATGGACAGGGGGATCAGCAGAATCGGGATCATCGCGACCATATACCGCGCCGCCGGACTCCACGCGCCGCGCCAGTTCAACGTAAACCCCGCGCACGGAATATAAATGCTGAGGAAAACCGCCAGCGCCAGCAGCGCTAAACTCGGCGTTTTTCGCAGCAGAATCAGCAGCCCTGCGCCTGCAAACATCATATAGGGCGCGAAGATGAAGAGGCCGGTTTCCTGATCGAACAACAGGCCGAGCAGTCCTTCGCGCCAGAAAATTTCCGCCGAAAACACCTGCGCGACGCCGACGCTTTTATATGGCGCATTCGGCAGCGGATTGCCGAACAGCGCGTAATAATATCCCGCCATGCCCAGCCCCGACACGGCAAGAAAGAACGTGGAAATGCCTGCTTCGATGCCGAAATGCGGGCGGCGTTCCGGCAAGGCTCGCAGGCGGTAGAGATGGTAGCCCCAAAGGAATACTGACGGCAGAATCATGCGCTGCTGCAACCAGGGGAGATACGCCAGCAGCAGGCCGATAGCGACGGCTCGCCATGCCTGCCGCCGCCGCTGCGTGTAAATCAGATAAAACGCGGCGGCGAGAAACAGCGCGGACGGCGTTTCCGGGTACAACTGCGACGAATAAAAAAGCAGCGGCGGCGTAAAGCTGAGAACGCCCCAGAGCAAGAGCGCAAGCCGCCGCTGTCCGGTCAGCGCCTCAGCGATGCAGAAGATCAAAACCGACAGGCAAGCCGCCATGAGGTTCATCGTCAAGATTGGGGCGGCGTACCCTTGTTTAAGGGCATACGCCGGCACAAGCAGCAGCGGCATGCCAATGGGATGAATGGAATAGCGGCGTTGATTTTTCGCGATGCTGAGGTGCGGATCAAGCGTTCCTTGAAAAAATGCCTGATAATCGCGCTTTTTGTAGTTATTCCCGACCTGCGCATCGCGGTCATGGACAAGGCTGTGCGTAATGAGCAGATAATGCGGCTCGTCGCCGCCCGCGCCGTTCGTTGTTTTCAGGCGAAATCCGACCAACGCATAGACAATCAGACTCGCGAGAAACACGCTGAACGCGAGCTTCCAGGAGGGCGCTGGCGGCGTGTCAAGCGGTGCGGCGGATTCGCGCCAGAGGCGGCGCGGCGTATCGCATTGCGCGATTTTGAGGTAGCAGACGCCGAGCAGCGCAATCAGCAGCAAGAATGGCGCGGCGGTCTCCGCAAGAAACCACAAGCCTTCGAAATAATAGGTCAGCAGCGAATCGAAGCGAAGCCACGCCGCTGACAGCACGCAGAGCGGCAGATAGGTCAGCGCGTCCTGCTGCGCGGTTTCCATGAAATCGCGCCGCGTCGTCTTCGCCAAAATCGCCGAATAGAGCAGCCACAAGACGAACAGCGCAAGATTCGCGAAAAGCAGAAACAGGCCGAAACGCGCAAGCGACGGCACGCCCTGAAGAATCGCGGTTTCCTGCGCATGTTCGCTGAATGTGCGCAGCGCCGGAATGCGCAGAACAAACAGATACGCGCCGAGGCTCGTCCCGGCGCACAGCATT
>CAZMEO010000227.1:0-3875 GCA_964565315.1 uncultured Candidatus Moduliflexus sp.
TTCGTCATTCTTCATTCCTCATTGTTATAAATAGCGTTGTCGTTGCGTAAAGGTAGTGTATAAGACTTTTTTGACTTCGGCGCTGGCCGGTTTTTTGAGGAATTCCTCGTAGAGTTTTTTGACGGTCGGGTTTTCATGGGCTTTGCGAATCTCCTGTTCGCTGTCGAGCGCGTAGAGCGCCTGACTGCGGGCGCGAAGAATCTCGCCGTTCCAGGGGAGCGGCTCGCCGCCGCCATGTGCGCAGCCCTGCGGACAGCCTTTGATTTCGACGTATTGATACGCCTTTTTTTCTTTGGCAATTTTTTCGAGCAAGCGCCCGACATTGCCCGTGCCATGCACAATCGCGCCAAGAATGTTCTCCTGGCCGGTTTTCAGCGTGATTTCCGCAAAGCCGTCGGTATCGCGCATCGTGCTGAACTCCGGCGTTTTGAGCTTCTTTTCCGTCAGGAGTTCGTAGAACGTGCGCATCACGCCTTCAATCATGCCGCCTGCCGCACACGCCAGCATGCCCGCGCCGGAGGCACTATCGAATGGCGGATCATACGGCTGCGGCGGCATGGAGAGGAGGGAATCGCCGAGCAGCCCGGACAGCAGGCTGGCGACTTCTTTCGTCGTCAGGCAAGCGTCAATCATCGGCTCGCCGTTGATGCTCATTTCCGGGCGCAGCCGCTCGAATTTTTCCGCCGTGCACGGCGTCAACGACACGATAAAGACCTGTTCCGGCAGCAAGCCGCGTTTCGGCGCTTCATACATCTTGACGAGCGATGCCAGCGCCTGCGCCGGAGATTTGCACGACGACATCAGCGGCAGCATGTTCGGGTGAAAATGCTCGATATACTTCACCCAGGCCGGGCTGGAGGAGGAAAACATCGGCAGCCGCTTGCCGGAGCGCACTCTGGAAAGCAATTGATAGGCGTCTTCCAGCATCACGATGTCGCCGCCGACGCTGACATCGAACACCGAATTCACGCCAATCGTTTTTAATGCGCCGACAAGCTGCTGATCCAGCCGTGTTCCTGGGCCAAGGCCGAATTCCTCGCCAATGGAGACGCTGACCATCGGCGAAAGCAGCGCCATCACCTGCACGTCGGGATTGCGCAGCGCGGCCTGCACGACCGCTAAATCAGACCGTTCATAAAACGCATTGACCGGGCAGACCTGAATACACTGCCCGCAAGCCGTGCATTCCACGTCGCTCAGGCTTTGCCCGAACGCCGTTTCGATATTTCTGCGCGGGCCGCGATTCGCAAAATCAATCACGTCCACGCGCTGAATGTTGCGGCAGACGTCAATGCACAGGCCGCACAAGATGCACATATTCGGGTCATGGCCGATTGCCCGGCTTTTTTCATCCAGCGGCCAGCGCGGATAAAGCGGTTTTCCGTCTTTAAGCACAGCGTCCCGCCGTGAAAATCGCGGGCGCTGCACGCCGAATTGTCGGGCTAAATCCTGAAGCTGGCATTTCCCGTTGCGATAACAGGTGAGGCATTGCATCGGATGCTGCGCGGCTAAGAGTTCGACGCTCATCCGGCGCGACGCGATCACCGCTGGCGTCCGCGTCCGCACGATCATCCCCTGTTCGACAGGCAGGCGGCAGGCTGGCACGAGTTGGTCATAGCCTTCGACCTCGACCACGCAGACCCGGCAGCGCCCTGACGCAGCGATTTCAGGATGAGCGCATAAGGTCGGAATCGCGATGTCATAGGACTGCGCCGCTTCCAGCACCGTCGTGCCAGGCGGCACTTGCATTTCCGTTCCGTCAATCTGTAATGTGATGACATCCATAATGAACGTAAGAGGTTATCGGAAATAATGTTTTTCACACAAAGGCGCCAAGTTTCTTATGTCATTTCGCATAAGTAACATGTAAAAAATACGTTCGTGATAGAAATCTCACAGGTCTTAAAGACCTGTGAGGTCTGGCTGACGTTATTTTTTAAACGTTACTAAGCGGTTTTGGCGTGAATATTTCTTTGCGAGCGTTGCGCCTTTGCGTGAAAAAAATTATTTCAAATAATTTCTCATGTCTAATTAATTAAAAGCAAACGCCCGCCTTGCAGCGTTTTTGAAGATGATCTTCATATTCTTTGCGAAAATACATCAGGGTGGTGGCGACGCTGATGCAGCCCTCTTTACAAAATCCGCACAGGCTTGTTTGGCGGATATACTGAATCAATTCCGTCAGCAGCGCATACACGTCCGCTAAATTCCGGCGGCGGCATCCCGGTATGTCGCGGCCTTCGCGGATCGCCTGAAGAATCGACACAAGTTGATACACGCCTTCCCGCCCGGCGGTACACTGGCCGCATAACTCATCAAGCACGAACAGCAAATGTTTGGCAACCCGATCAATCAGGCAGACCGATTGATCAAGAATTTCAATCGTGCTGGTGCCGATATGAAGGCCGCACGACTGCAAGCTGTCGTGATCGAACAAGATGTCAAATTGTTCCGGCGCGAGATACCCTCCCGACGGGCCGCCGAGATGCAACGCTTTGATGGCATTCGGATCCGCGCCGCCGATGTCCGTAAGAATGTCCCGCAGCGACGTGCCTAACGGCACTTCGATAATGCCGGGGCGCGGAACGGCGCCAGCGAGCGTCAGGCATTTCGTGCCAGGATTGCCGGTGACGCCGGTAGCGGTGAACCAACTGAAATCATGCTGCGTCAGCAAGGGGATATTCGCCAGCGTTTCGACATCGTGGATCAGCGTCGGCTTCCCCCATAAGCCGCGATCTTCCAAATACGGCGGCACGGGGCGCGTGCCGACATCCCCTTCCAGAAACGACACGATAGACGTGTCTTCCCCGACCAAATAGCCGGAGGGCGCTCGCCGGATTTCGATGTTGAACGAAAAGTTCGTGCCGAGGATTTCCGGGCCGAGATAGTTGCTTTCCCGCGCTAAATCGAGGGCGCGCTGCAAGCGCCGGGCGGCTAAATTGAACGCCGGGTTCAGATAGATAATCCCATGCGTCGCCCGCACGGCGTAGGCCGTGATGAGCATCCCTTCCAGCACGGTAAACGGGTCGCTTTCCAGCAGCGTGCGATCTTTCAAGGAGAGGTCGTAGCCTTCATGCGCGTTGCAAATCAGATATTTCTGAGGGCGCTCGCTTCCATGTTCCGGTTGCTCGGCGTCATGCGCCGTCATCCGTTTCCATTTTTTGATGATCGCTTCGCCGTTGCCGCTGCGCGACCGCAAGCCGGACAGCCCGACCAGATTGATCACTTCATCCGGCGTCATGCGATTGAGCGCTTTTGACAGGCCAAGAAAGCCTTCTTCCAAAAAATACTCGTCGAGATTATCCGGGTCAATCAGCCCGCAGCGCCGCAGCACGCGGAGATTTTGGGAATGGAAAAATTCAAGATATTGAATGACCGGCACGGAATCAATCAGCTTTTTGCTGTCATCGGAGAATTGCCCTAAGACCCATTCTTCGACCACCTTTTTTTGCTCGATATGTTCCGCGATGATGCGGGGAATCATCTCTTCGGTCACTTTCGCATAGACAATCGTCGGATATTCCGGCGACGACACCGACAGGAAGGGCGCATCCGCCACATTCCCCAATCCGCCCGTGATGCCGAGTGTGACATGCGAGAGTTCCCGGCGGCGCAGTTCCATAAAAATCGTGTTCACGATATTCCCGATCTGCTCTTCCGGCAGATAGCTGCATGTCGTGAGTTTGAGAAGAATCCCTTCGCCGTAGCGAATATTGCGAATCACCGCGTCGCGTTTTTCAACGCACGCTTCGCTCTCATGACACTCGGCCAGCGGGCGCTTAATCAGGCATTCCGTCACTTTGGGACACCGCTGAAACTCACTGTCAATACATTTGGCGCAACATTTGTCCGTAAGTTTTTTCATGTCCGCGTAG
>CAZMEO010000227.1:3975-5851 GCA_964565315.1 uncultured Candidatus Moduliflexus sp.
AATTTATGCAGACGGCATGTCGGCATTCGCAGCCGCGCCGCAATCGTGCGGAACGCTGCGGATGCTCTGGATTCGGTGTTGATCACTTCTCGCATCCATTCGGGCAGCGTCATGGGGGAAAACGGCTGCGTGACGGCTGAACGCTCTGCGTCTGGCGCATGTTCCGACGGTCTGGCCTGTTGAGGCAGCCGCGTTTGCTCAGCGTCCGACGCAGGCGCAGCGGCTTCACGCATGTCAAGCCCGATATGTCGATAATACCCCAAGCGCCGCGCCAAATTCAACAATGAGATGTGATACTGCTCCGACAGCCAGGAAAGATGGCGGCGCGTCAACACATCATGATGATCATGCAGCCGCTGCAAGACCTCTTCAAGGGGAAGGCGGCTGCGCGCGTCGCCTTGCAAACGGGCGAAAAGTTCAGCCTCCCGGTCGGTTTCCGGCGGCGTCTTTTCGTGGAGTTCCTCTGGTTGAAGCGGAGCGCTCGCCGCAGATTGCCGGTAATACGTCAGATATTTTCGCAGGCGCACGGGGGCAACGCGCAAGGCCGCCGCCGCCAATCTGCCGACCTCGCGCTGCGAGAGGAGTTCTTCGGCTGACACGGCGTGCGTCCCATCTTTCATCAACCCGGAATCGGCGTCGCGATGCAGCGTCGCTTCCAGAATCTCAGCTAATGAGCGCTCGCGCGTGATGCGCACCGCCGCCGTCTCCGACGACGATTCACGCGATTTCAAGGCGCGTTGTTCGTCTGAATGACGCGAACGCTGCGAAGATGCGCGTTTTGAAAGCGAGACATAGCTTTCGTCTCCGGCGCGAGCGTCTTGATAGAGGTATGAACCGGCCTCGCCTCCGCTTCCCTCTTTGAACGTCTGCGGATGAAAATCGGCATAATAGGAGGAGATTTTATGCGTCTGCACGGGCGGAAGGCTCATCGCGTGGGACATTTTGCGAATCATGCCTTCATCCAGATGCCGCTGAAGCGCGAGGACGGTTTCTAACGTGCGCGTCATGCCGCCTGGCACGTCGCGATAGTGAAACGCGATTTTTTCCGACAGCGAAATCGGGAGCAGTTGCACACGCATGTAAGACGAGAACAGGCGTTCCAAATCTGGAATCAGCAAGATTTCGTCTTCTTCGGCCACAACGCCATGCAGCAAATCCGCCGGAAACCCGGCGATGGCAAACGGCGGCAGAATATCTTTCTCGGAAACCTGCCGGAAATGCGAGATGGACTCGACCAACACGCCGATCATGCCGGTGGAATACTTTCCGACAATCATCGTCGTGCCAGGATGCAGCGGCAGCGGCGTCAGGCCAAGCCGTTTCCGCAAGTCGGCAATCGTCACGATATAGTTGCGCAGTTCCATCACGCCGACCACATAGGGAAGCGGGCGCGGAATCACGCGGAACTTCTCCAAGCGGACGATTTCCAGAATGTGATCCGTGAATATGCCGAATTGAGTATTCGCTAATTGAAATTTGATAATGCCGACATCTGCCATTGTGTCTTCCTGGATCGTTAGCCTGTTCGCAATTTCTCAAGCAGTTGACGCATGTCGTCCGGGAGGTCGGTCGAGAACGTCATCTCCTGCTGCGTGACGGGATGGCGAAAACGGATAGTTTGCGCATGCAACGCCTGCCGCGTCATGCCGAGATTGTTCTTCGAACTGCTGCCATAGACCGGATCGCCGACGACCGGATGATGAATATGCTTCAAGTGGACGCGAATCTGATGCGTCCGCCCGGTTTTTAATTCGATTTCCACCAGCGCATGCTGCGGAAATTGTTCTACGACGCGATACAACGACAACGCCTCGCGCCCATGTTCTTCATCCACCGCCATGCGCTGCCGGTCGGCGCGATGGCGGCCAATCGGCGC
>CAZMEO010000228.1:0-2505 GCA_964565315.1 uncultured Candidatus Moduliflexus sp.
TGGTGAATGTAGAGGCCGCATGATGATGCGAGACAATATTCAGACGCTCCACAAGATATGGAGGATCGCTTTGTGTGGCCTGCTGTTCCTGTTCACTCCTGCGGCGAGCGCCAAAACGGTTGTCGTCTGGGAAGATTATCGCCAGCCATATCAGCAGCCGATTCATGTGTTTCAACACGGCGAATATCGCATAGAATCGGCTGAAATCCGCGTGAATCTGCCGGAAGAATTTGCGCGGCAAGATGCTCCGATAGAGATCGTCCTCGAATTGCAAAGCCGGACGCTGAGCAAACAGACAAAACTGCCGAATTTCGATTCCTTTAAACCCTATCTCAAGATCAATTCGACAACATACACCATTCCGGTTCGAAAAGAGCGTTCCGACCAGGTGGCAGAGCTTCGCATTACGCCGAAAGATTTGCGCGTTGGAGAAAACCGATTCACGGCGACCTTCCGCTGGTATGAGCAGGACGCCTCGTGTTCCGGCACGGGCTGCGGCTATGAGATCGTTGCGCTCTATTTCAAGGCATACAGCGCGGGAACGTCCGCTGCGAGGCAACATGCCGGATTGGATGATCTTGCCGTCATCTTCGAAGAAGCGTTTACGACCAACGCGAATCGCTGGTTCGAAATGGAACAGCCGGAAGCGGCTTCGCGCGTTCGAGACGGCAAGCTGCAATTCGAGCATAAACGCGACGCTGATAGCTGGGTGCTCTGGAACGAGATTCCGTTTGATTCATCCCGCGATTTTGCGATCAGCGTGACTATTCGGAAAATCAGCGGCGTGAATGATCACGGTTACGGCCTGCTCTGGGGAGCGAACGAGGCTGGCAGCCGGTATCAATTTTTAGTGGCTGGCAATGGGTTCTATAAATATGAAAAATTTATCAATAACGAATGGCAGGAATTGCTTCCCTGGACGCCGTCCGCCCATATCAAGACGCTTGACGCCGCGAACACGCTGGCAGTCAGAAAGGCGGGAGAACTCCTCTTCTTTTTTATCAATGACCAATGGGTTGGCGAGGCTCAATTTGAGCCGTTTTTCGGAAATAATATCGGCTTTGTGCTGAATCTCAACATGGCCGTCGAATGCGATGATTTGATGATTCTACAATAAAAACCCACGAGACACGCAAAAAACACGAAAAAAGTAAAATGTAAAAAATAGATTCGCAGAAAAGACCTCACAGGTCTTGAAGACCTGTGAGGTCTGCGCTGAAGTTGTTTTTTAAACGTTTCGCGTGTTTTTTGCGTGTTTCGTGGTGGAAAATATGATGACGATTGACGCTGCTGCGCTTGTTTTTGATCGCGAACATATCTGGCATCCCTATACCTCCATGCGCGACCCGCTGCCGGTGTATCCGGTAGCGTCCGCGTCTGGCGTGTATCTCGAACTCGCCGACGGACGCAAGTTGATTGACGGCATGTCGTCGTGGTGGGCGGCAATTCATGGCTATAATCATCCGGCTTTGAATCAAGCGATGACCGATCAGCTTGACGCAATGGCGCATGTCATGTTCGGCGGCATCACCCACGCCCCGGCCATCGAATTGGCGCGGCAGCTTGTCGCGCTGACGCCGCCGTCGCTGCAAAAGGTCTTTTTCTGCGACTCCGGCTCGGTCTCAGTCGAAGTCGCGATCAAAATGGCAGTGCAATACTGGCGGGCGCAGGGCAATCGCGAAAAAACGAAACTGCTGACAGTTCGCTCCGGCTATCACGGCGACACCTTTGGCGCAATGGCAGTCTGCGATCCCGTAACCGGGATGCACCAGATTTTCAACGGCGTGTTGCTGGAGCATCTTTTTGCGCCTGCGCCGGAATGCCGCTTCGAAGATGATTGGGACGAGCGCTATTTCGCGGAATTTCATGCGTTGTTAGCGACGCATCGACAGCAGATTGCCGCCGTGATTCTTGAGCCGATTGTGCAGGGCGCGGGCGGAATGCGCTTTTATTCGCCGCACTATCTGCGCCGCGTGCGGGAGGCGTGCGATGAATGCGGCGTGCTGCTGATTCTCGATGAAATCGCGACCGGCTTCGGGCGTTCCGGCAAGCTGTTTGCCTGCGAACATGCCGGAATCGAGCCAGATATTCTCTGCCTCGGCAAAGCGCTGACCGGCGGCTACATGACGCTTGCGGCGACGCTGGCGACTGACCGCGTCGCGCAGACGATTTCGAACGGCGAGCCGGGCGTGTTCATGCACGGCCCGACGTTCATGGCGAATCCGCTTGCCTGCGCGGTCGCGTCGGCCAGTATTAAACTGCTGCTCGCGTCTCCCTGGCAGGAACGCATCCAACACATCGAGACGCAATTGAAAGCCGAACTTGCGCCATGCCGCTCGCTGCCTGCCGTCGCTGACGTGCGGGCGCTCGGCGCGATTGGCGTCGTGGAAGTCAAAACGCCGGTCAATATGGCGGAGGTTCAGGCGCAATTCGTAGAACTCGGTGTTTGGGTACGCCCATTCGGACGCCTGCTCTACATCATGCCGCCGTACATCATCGCACCCG
>CAZMEO010000228.1:2605-5836 GCA_964565315.1 uncultured Candidatus Moduliflexus sp.
TGACCTGACAGCCGCGTTCCAATAAATATCGCAGAACGCGCCCCGTGCCGCAGCCGACTTCAAGAATCCGATCTTCCGGCTGACAATACGCGCCATACATCGCGAAATCCTGCGTGAAGCGCTGCACGTATCCATCATAATACCGGGCAAATTGCCGGTAGGTTTCCATTGCCGTTATTGTTTCATACGCCATAACAGAGTTTCTCCGGTTGAGTGGGTCAGAATGGTTGAACTGGTAAGACACCTCATAGGTCTCAAAGACCTGTGAGGTGTTGTATTTAATGTTAATAAATAGTGCTGCATTGAACGTTCGACACCAGCATCCCGCACAGCATCGTAAATTGGGTTGCCCCTCCTTTTGTCAAACAGTTTGACAAATTATGTTGACAATCCACAAGTGTTTTGTTGACTTGCTTTTAAATAGCAGGACTTACGCAACATGAGGGGAGGCGGCATCCATTCCCAATCGACACGCATGTCGCCCCGCTGGGACGCCAGCCTTATCCAAAACTCACGTTACAATACATCGTTATCGTTACTGTTGTTTCATCAACTTCTTGTCAGGAAAAGAGAACCTTGATTCGCATACCGTATAAAAAAGATGTGATCTCCTTTCTCGCTGGAACGCTTGCTTGCTGTGCGCTGGCAGCCGTGCAAGAAATCCTGTTAGGCTATCCGATTCTCGTAAGAAGCCTCCCCTGGTGCATTATGTTTGGCGGCGGACTCGGCGTGCTGTTGTATCGAAGACACCTTCAGCATTTACACACGTCCGCGCCATTCAAAGCGTTAGAAGGACAGGTTGAAGAACAGGCGACGGAATTGATCAATATGTATGAGCAACTCGCCATGC
This sequence comes from uncultured Candidatus Moduliflexus sp., assembly GCA_964565315.1. Taxonomy (GTDB): domain Bacteria; phylum Moduliflexota; class Moduliflexia; order Moduliflexales; family Moduliflexaceae; genus Moduliflexus. The sequence goes on from CAZMEO010000228.1 coordinate 3,456, forward strand.
TCCATGATATTGGCCATTCCATGACGGCGTCGCTGCATCTGAAAGACGTGCTGCATACCATTCCCCGCCGCGCCGCTGCATTATTAAAGACCGATGCCGTCGCGATCTTGCTTCAGGATGAACAGAATCAGGCATTACATCTTCAGGGCGCGCATGGCTTGAGCGGCGCAAAGCTTCGCAACGCTCAACAATGCGTCAGCACGTCTGTCTCAGAGCATGTCGCTGTCTCAGGACGACCGATCATCGCGAACGATCTGCCGAACGATTCGCGCTTTCAGATTCCTCCTTCGTTGCAAGACGGCTTGCTCGCCTGCATCAGCGTGCCGTTGCGCGTCGCTGACAAAATTATCGGGACATTAGACGCATACAGCCGGACAAAGCGGTATGCCTTCAGCACGATGCACATCCGGCTGCTGGAAATGATCGCCATGCAAGCCGCGATTGCGATTGAAAACGCGCGATTATACGAGCGCGTGACTCAGGCCAATGCCGAATTGGAGCGGCGCGTCGAAGAACGGACAGAAGCCCTGATGTTAGCGAATGATCAACTGGCGGTCGAGGTCGAAGAACGCCGCCGGGTCGAAATGTCGTTAGCGAAAGAGCGAAATTTGCTGCGCACGCTGATCGATCATCTGCCAGACAGTATTTACGTAAAAAATCTTCAAGGAAAATTCGTGACGGCGAACCCTGTAACAGCGCGTTTTATGGGGATTTCTCATCCGTCCGAATTGATTGGGAAGACGGATTCCGACTTTTTCCCCCCTGAATCCGCCCGCATGTTTCATGACGAAGAACAACAGATTATCCAGTCCGGCGAAGCCCGCATCAATCAAGAAGAACCGTTCACCTATTGCGGCGCGGAGGCGCACGGCTGGCTGCTGAGCAGCAAAATTCCTTTTCTTGATAATGAAGGCAAAATCGTCGGGATTGTTGGAATCGGGCATGACATTACCGAACAAAAACGGATTCAGGTGATGCTGCAACGGCATAATCAGGAATTGGAGTTGCTGAATCAGATGTATGAAATGTTGCACGCCTGCCAATCGGAATTAGAAACCTACACCGTATTGGCCGCCGTGTGTCAGCAATTTTTCCCGCAAGATGCCGGAGGCTTGCTGCTGCTTGATACGGAAGACGCCACGCTTCATTTAGCGCAATCCTGGGGAGAATTTCCGCAAGATGTCTCGCCCGATTGCCGTGACACGATTAGCCAATTACTTGCCCATGAGGTGAATGCGCTCAAAAATCCGCCGTTCCCGTCGCATTCGATTTCTCAGAGCCTTTTTGTCTCTGGCAAACCTTGCCTCTACGTTCCGATTATCGTTCATGAAGAAAAAATCGGCATTCTTGCGCTATATGACCCGCAAGCCACTGTCCAGACGATGACTTCGGGGATTGCGATGACTGAAAAACTGACGCTGATGGCGCGGATTGTCGCGCAGTATGCGCTTTCGCTTTCCAATCTGCGCTTGCGGGAAAAATTGCGGATCGAATCGATTCGGGACGCGCTGACCGGCCTCTATAATCGGCGTTACTTAGAAAACGTGCTGGAAGAGGAGCAATATCGCTTGAAACGCCACCCGTCGCCGCTCTCCGTCATTATGCTGGATATCGATCATTTCAAAACGTTTAATGATCAGTATGGTCATGACACTGGCGACGCCGTGTTAAAAGGATTGGGGCGGTTTTTAAAGGCGCACGTGCGCGGCGAAGACATTGCCTGCCGATATGGCGGCGAGGAATTCCTGCTGATTCTGACGAGCACCGCCTTAGAAGCGGCTCGCGTTCGGGCTGAACAAATCTGGAAAGAATTAGGCGATATGCATATTCATTATCGCAATCATGATTTTTCCCTGACAGCGTCAATCGGCGTGGCAAACTTTCCGACGCACGGGCAGGAACTTTCGGACGTGATTAACGCGGCGGACAAAGCCCTGTATGCCGCCAAAACCGGTGGTCGAAATCAGGTTGTTGTCGCGCCGCATTGATCAGATTTAATTGGTCACTTCTCGCGAATGACAGATTTCTGCTTCCCCGAAGAAAAACGGAATCTCCCGCGCCGCCGACGTCAGGCTGTCAGAGCCATGCACCGAATTATGGCTTTTATCTAACGCAAAATCACGCCGAATCGTCCCTTCTGCCGCCAATGCCGGGTCGGTCGCGCCGATGAGTTCCCGCGCCCGCGCAATCGCATTCTCGCCGGAAAGCACGACCGGAATAATCGGCTCGCCTGCAAGCATTTCCGTCAGCGCATTGAAAAATGGCTTCCCCCGATGTTCCTGATAAAACATTTCTGCTTCCTGCTTGCCGATGCGGATCATTTTCATCGCCACAATATGAAATCCCGCATGTTCGAAACGCAGCAGAATATCGCCGATCAG
>CAZMEO010000229.1:0-4374 GCA_964565315.1 uncultured Candidatus Moduliflexus sp.
ACCTCTTTTTGCTTGACAAAGCTCTCGCCTCTTACCGATGCTTCTTGCTGCTATAACGTTTAGAAAATACAGTGTTTAGTCCCGCGACTGCATTCGCGAATGAGGCCATATTCTTGCGCCTCGAACAAGGAGCATATCTTATGAAAACTCAAGAACGTTCTCCGATTCATCTCGGAATTGATATTGGTTCGGTCAGCGTTGACGTGATTCTCGTGAATAATGACTATGAAATTCTGCATCAGGCGTATATCCGGCATAAAGGCAAACCGGTCGAAACCACGCTTGACGCGGTGAAAAGCGTGATCGCCGAATTCGGCGCGGATCGCATTGATCGCATCGCCTTCACCGGCGCGGGCGGCAAAGAAATTGCCAAAGCCATTGACGCCGCGTTCGTCAATGAAATCGTCTCGCAAACCAAAGCCACCACGTTTCTGCATCCCGAAGTCCGCACGGTCATCGAAATCGGCGGCGCGGATTCCAAGCTGATTCGCCTGATGGAAGACCCGACCAGCAAAGAATTGGTGTTGGAAGACTTCGCCATGAACTCGGTCTGCGCTGCCGGAACGGGGTCGTTTTTAGATCAACAGGCGAGCCGGTTGGGCATCGCGATTGACGGCGAATTCGGCGAAATGGCCTTGAAATCCGTCCATCCGCCGCGCGTCGCCGGGCGCTGCTCCGTGTTCGCAAAATCGGACATGATTCATTTGCAGCAGATCGCCACGCCGGATTACGACATCGTCGCCGGGCTGTGCTACGCGATGGCGCGAAATTACAAAAGCAACCTCGGCAAAGGCAAAGAGTTCGCCAAGCCGATAGCGTTTCATGGCGGCGTGGCCTGGAACAAAGGCGTCGTCAAGGCGTTCGAAGAGATTCTCGACCTGCAAGAAGGGGAATTGATTATCCCGCGCTATTCCGCCTGCATGGGGGCGCTCGGCGCGATTCTGGAAGTGCTGGAGAAAAAGACGCTGAGCCGCTTTACCGGCATCAAACGCTTCGAGGCGTATGTCAACAGCCGCTCCATCGAGGCGACGCGGCTCGCGCCGTTGAAATTCGACGGCGACCCGACGACGCGCCATTACATCGGCGCAGGCACGCTGACGCTCGATCCGAAAGCCACAACGCGCATTCCGGCCTATATGGGCGTGGATGTCGGCTCAATCAGCACGAACGTCGTCGTGATTGACGCCGACGGCAACGTGTTGTCGCGCCGCTATCTGATGACCGCCGGACGCCCGATTGAAGCGGTGCGCCGGGGCATCGAAGAAGTCGGCGGCGAAGTGGCCGATCTGGTTGAGATTCTTGGCGTTGCAACCACCGGCTCAGGCCGCTACCTGACCGGCGATTTTGTCGGCGCGGACGTGGTGCGCAACGAAATCACGGCGCAGGCGCGGGCTGCCGTGCATATTGACCCGGAAGTCGATACGATTTTCGAAATCGGCGGCCAGGATTCCAAATATATCGGCATTGATAAATCGGTGGTCGTGGATTTCGAAATGAACCACGCCTGCGCCGCCGGAACCGGCTCGTTCCTTGAAGAACAAGCCGAAAAGCTCGGCATCAGCATCAAAGGCGAATTCGGCAACCTCGCGCTCGGCGCGGAATCGCCGGTCAGCCTCGGCGAACGCTGCACTGTGTTTATGGAATCCGATCTGGTCTTTCATCAGCAGCAAGGCGCGAAAGTCGATGAACTCGTCGCCGGATTGAGCTATTCGATTGTCAAAAACTACCTCAACCGCGTGGTTGGCGACCGGCGCGTCGGCAGCAAAATTTTCTTTCAAGGCGGCGTGGCCGCGAACAGAGGCGTTGTCGCCGCGTTCGAGCAAGTCGTCGGCAAGCCGGTCATCGTGCCGAAGCATCATGATGTCACCGGCGCGATCGGCGTCGCGCTGCTTGCGCGGGATTATCAGCGTCAGCACGGCAATCCGCCGAGCAAATTCCGGGGCTTTGACCTGAGCAAGCGCAAATACGAAATCCGCACCTTCGAATGCAAACATTGCTCGAACCTCTGCGAAATCCATGAAGTCCTTGTCGAAGGCTCAGACCCGATGCACTACGGCGGACGCTGCCCGCGCTGGGACGTGAACGGCGAAGAAAAAACCAAATACCGCGAACTGATTCCCGACTTGTTCGCTGAGCGGGAAAAGCTGCTGGTCGGCTTCTATAAGCCGGAAAAGACGATGGAACGCGGCGCAAGTTTCGGCATTCCCCGCGCATTGTATTATCATGAGCTCTTTCCGTTTTTTAATGCGTTCCTGTCGGAATTGGGTTTCAAAGTGATTCTGTCGCCGCGCACGAATAAACAAATTATTCACAAGGGCGTCGAAGGCACGGTCGCGGAATCCTGTTTTCCGATCAAAGTCGCGCATGGACAGGTGATGTCGCTGTTGGAGCGCGATGACGTGGATTATATCTTCTTGCCCAGCATTATCGGCATGGAGCAGGATGATCCCGATTATAAAAATTTCCATCTCTGCCCGTATGTGCAAACGTCGCCCTATCTCGTCAATGCCGCGCTGAACATGCCGCAAGGCAAGTTCCTGCGCCCGGTCGTGACGTTCACGCAAGGGTCAAAAGTGCTGCTGAATTCGCTGCTCGAATTCGCCAAACCGTTCGGCAAAACGGCGGAGCAGGTGGAACGCGCGTTAGAAGTGGCGGAACGGACGCAGAGCGCTTTCCGCAGCGCGTTGATGAAGCGCGGCGAGGAGATTCTGGAAAGCCTGAGCGACCAGCAGCGGGCGCTCGTCATCGTCAGCCGCGTCTATAACGGCTGCGATCCGGGCATCAATCTCGGCTTGCCGACGATTCTGCGCGACCTCGGCGTCCTTGCGATTCCGATGGATTTTCTGCCGGTGCATGCCGAAAAAATCGGCGACGACTGGAAAAATATGTACTGGAAATACGGCCAGCGCATTCTGAAAGCGGGCAAAATGATCCGCAACAATCCGAAGCTGCATGCGCTCTACATCACGAATTTCAGTTGCGGACCGGATTCGTTCCTGACCACGTATTTCAAAAAAGTGATGGGGGATAAGCCGTCGCTGATCATCGAAATTGACGAGCATAGCGCCCCGGCGGGCGCAATTACCCGCTGCGAGGCGTTTTTGGACAGTCTGGACAATATCAAAGGCCGGACGTATTCGGCGTATCAGCGCACGTTCGACGACCAAACGCCGTCAATCACAGGCCGCAAGTTGTTCATTCCCTATATGGGCGACCACACGTATGCGTTTGCGGCAGGGTTGCGCGGATTGGGCGTTCCGGCGGAAGCCTTCGGGTTTTCCGACAAAGAGAGCGTGGAAATCGGGCGGCAGTTCACGACCGGCAAAGAGTGTTATCCGTTGATTGTGACGACGGGCGACATGGTGAAGAAAACCCGCGAACCAGGCTTTGAACCTGAAAAATCGGCCTTTTTTATGCCATCCGGCACCGGCCCGTGCCGCTTCGGGCAGTACAACATGTTTCAGCGTCTTGTCATGCAGGAATTAGGGCATGACGTTCCGGTTTTTGCGCCGAATCAGGATATGGATTTTTATAAAGAAATCAAGGGCTTTGCAAAGGTCGGCTGGGTCGCGATGGTGGGCGTTGACCTGCTCTATAAAGCGCTCTACGATACGCGCCCGTTCGAAGTGACGCGCGGCGATGCGAATGCCGTCTATCAACGCTCGCTGAAACGCTTCTCGGATGCGCTCGAATTCGGAAGCAGCCCGTATAAGGCATTAGCCGAATGCGCCGACGAATTCCGCGCCATCAAGACCGATAAATCGCAGCCCAAACCGACGATTGGGATTGTCGGCGAAATTTACGTCCGCACCCATTCGTTCTGCAACGATTTTCTGGTGGAGAAAGTGGAAGCGCTCGGCGGCAGAGTCTGGCTCGCGCCGCTGATGGAGTGGATTTATTATACGAACTGCACGCGGTCGTGGCATTTGAAAACAGAAAAACATTATCTTGACTGGGTGAAAAACGCGATTCAGCATAAAGCGCAGGTGTTAATCGAACACAAGCTCGCGAAGCCATTTCACGGCGTGATTGACTATCTCGACGAAACGCCGACAACGGGGATCCTTGAGTACTCCGATCCGTATGTTGACCGGTCGTTCGAAGGCGAAACCGTGTTGAGCGTGGGCAAAGTGATTGATTATCATCATCATCGCGTCAACGGCATCATTAACGCGATGCCGTTCGGCTGCATGCCGGGAACGATTGTCACCGCGATTTTGAAAAAACTGCGGGAAGATCACGACAATCTCCCGATGATTTCATTAGCGTATGACGGCACGCAGCACGCCGGAACAGAGACGAAACTTGAAGCGTTCATGCACCAGGCGAAGCAGTTCATGCACCTGAAACGATAAGGATGATACCCGGTAGCAC
>CAZMEO010000229.1:4474-5788 GCA_964565315.1 uncultured Candidatus Moduliflexus sp.
ACATTATCGCGGAGACCGTTGAGAGCGCAGGGGTTTTCAGAGAAAGCGATTTCTCCCTCTGCGCTTCTCTATGTGTTTCGCAACGAGGCAGAATGACATGGCAAATTTAGTAGTTCTTGGCATGCAGTGGGGCGACGAAGGCAAAGGCAAAATCGTGGACATGCTGACAGATAAATTCGAGGTCGTCGCCCGGTATCAGGGCGGGCATAACGCCGGGCATACGGTCAAAATCGGCGAGCGGCAGTTCGTGCTGCATCTGCTTCCGGCGGGCGTGCTGCATTCCGGCAAACAGTGCATCATCGGCAACGGCGTCGTGGTTGACCCCAAAGCGCTGCTGCATGAAATGGAAGAATTGCGACAGGAAGGCATTACGGATTTCGAAGGCCGTTTATTCGTCAGCGCCCGCGCTCATGTGATTCTGCCATATCATCGCCTGCTTGATCGGGCGCACGAAAGCGAACTTGGCGCAAAAAAAATCGGCACGACCGGGCGCGGCATCGGCCCAACTTACGAAAATAAGATCGCCCGATCCGGGATCGTGATTTCCGACTTACTGAACCCGGAATTATTCAAAGAAAAACTTCACATTAATTTAGAATTTGCCAGACGCATGGTGAAAGATGATGCGCCGGAATTGTCATTCGACGAGGTGTATGCGACGTATTTGGGTTACGGTGAACAAATCCGCCCGCTTGTCGCAGATTGCTCGCTGCTGCTGCATCAGGCGATGAAAGCAGGCAAACATGTGTTGTATGAAGGGGCGCAGGGAACGATGCTGGATATTGATCACGGCTCCTATCCGTTCGTCACTTCCTCCAGCGCGTGCGCGGGCGGCGCGTGTACCGGCTTAGGCGTCGGCCCGACGAAAATTGACAGCGTGCTTGGCGTCATCAAAGCCTATACCACGCGCGTCGGCGAAGGACCGTTTCCAACCGAATTATCGGACGCTGCCGGGCAGTTGCTGCGGGATCGCGGGCATGAATATGGCGCGACCACCGGCAGACCGCGCCGCTGCGGATGGTTCGACGCCGTTGTCGGGCGCTATGCCGTGCGCGTGAATGGCGCGAGCGCCTTAGCGATCATGAAAATGGATATTTTAGACACCTTTCCCAAAATTTCGATTTGCACCGGCTATCGCTATCGCGGCAGCGTCGTGAGCGAACTTCCGATGGAACCGCAAGCGTTGGAAGCATGCGCTCCGATATACGAAGAATTCGAGGGATGGCAGCAATCGACCGTCGGCATTACCCAATATGACGACTTGCCTGAAAAAGCTAAAACATATTTGCATCATCTTTCCGACTTATTGGAAAC
>CAZMEO010000230.1:0-5779 GCA_964565315.1 uncultured Candidatus Moduliflexus sp.
TTAAAGGGGTCTGACAGCGTTTCTCTGAGAAAATTTTTTGATCAGCATGGACGCGAAAAATCCCGCGCCGGCAGTCAAAATAATCATCGCGCCGGATGTCAGATTGAAGGTGTATGACAGATAAAGGCCGACCAGCGTAAAGAGCATCCCTAACGCGGATGAAAGGATCATCATGTGATGCAGTTTATGCGTGAATTGCCGGCTGATCGCCGCCGGAATCGTCAGCAGCGCGATTACCAGAATCAGCCCCACGACGCGCATGGTCAGAACGACCGTCAACGCGGTCAAGCCCAATTGCAGCAAATACAACGGCTCAACCGGCAGCGACAGGACTTCGCTGAATTCTTTGTCGAACGACAGCGCCAAAAATTCCTGATAAAACAGGTACACCACGATCAGAATGACGATGTTCATGGCGGACATGGCGATCAGGCTGGACGTCGGCACGGCCAGAATGCTGCCGAAAAGATAGCTCATCAGGTCGGCGGCGTAGCCCGGCGTCAGGTCAATAAAAATAATGCCGACTGCCATGCCGAGCGCCCAGAACACGCCGATCAGCGTGTCCGCCTGCTGGCGGGTGCGGCGTTGAATCAGCCCCATCACAATCGCCGACGCCAGGCCAAATGGCACGGCAATCAGAATCGGCTCGACGCGCAGGAAATACCCCAGCCCGATGCCGCCATACGCCGCATGCGCGATGCCGCCGCTGATGGACACCGTGCGATTTACGACCACATACGAGCCGATAATGCCGCAGGCAATACTGACTAATATGCCGGCCAGCACGGCATTTCGCATAAATTCAAGCTGTAAAATTTCGAACATTGTTTCGCGGTTTTCACTCCTTAATATCGCGCCAGATCATCGAACGTCAGCCAGAGCGACGGATCATCCGGCAGCATGTCTTTCGGCAGAATCGGGTTGGTAAATTCGATCAGCGTGCGCTGTTTGATGTTGGCTTTGTGAATAATCTCGCCATACTCAGTTTGAAACAGTTGCTCAAACGAACCATCGGCAATCGCGGCGCGAAAGCCTGTTTCTAAGCGTTCGGCGAGTTGTGGGTTCTTTTGGCTGACGTATAAGTAGTTGCCAATCGGATAATACAGCAGGAGCGTCTCCTCGACGCGCAGGTTCGGCAACTCCTCTTTCCGCGCTTCAAGCTCCGCCCAGGGTTCATGCAAGCCGCGATGCAGATAGTCGAACCGCTTCCCGGCGAGCATCACGAACAGCGCATCATACTGATTCGACGTGACCACATCGCCGACATTCGCCTGCAAGATCGGCAAATCAGCCCACTGTTCCCCATATCCTGCCTTGAACTGCCGTAAATCTTCCAGCCTGTTCACCTGCGCGAATTTTTCCTGATCTTCGCTGCGAATCAACAGCACCCGCCAGCCTAACAGCCCTTTGCGCATCGGGATGCGAATCGGCAGCAATTCGGCGTTGGCGCGTTCGCTGATCGGAAATTGAATCACATCCAATCGCCCGTCCACCACGTCTTTGATCATCCGCTCCGGCGTCATCGGCATGGTATTCGGCTCAAGCTCATACGCGCCGTAGGTCTCGGTCGTATGGTCAAGAATCAGCGTGAGGAGTTTCATCATATACTCGTACCGTTTGTCTTTTTCGGATTGTCCGGTCGGGTGACGGATAATGGCGGGCGCTGACGCGGCGTCCTGCGCGAAAGCCATATTTGCCTGGATAATGCTGAACGCCATCATCCAGCAGAAAAACGCGAGAACTACTCGTTTTGCGTTGCGCATGCTCTGTTTTCCTTTGCGTGAAGTTGCGTAGGGGCGAGGTCTCCTCGCCCTGCCAACACGCTGCGAATGAATGACTATGCCGCATGGAGCAGCGCTAAACTCCATGCCCGTATTTTAAACGACGATGACAGATACAATTCGCCGCCATCCGGCGAGACGAGCAACTGACCGACCGGCATGGAGTCGAACGCGAACGCCTCTTTCCAGGTGCGCATATCTAAAAAGCGGATTTTTTTATTTTTTTCGACAACGAGATACCGGCCATCCGGCGTAAGCGTCATATAATCGAACCCATTCGGCGCGGCAGCAGCGTATTGTTCCTGCCAGGTCGCCGTCTCCCAGACGCGAATGCCGACATGCCCCGCATACGCTAACCGCGTGCCATCAGCCGAAAGTTCGGCGAATTTCGGCGCCCAGCTATCGCTTTTGAGCCACGCGATTTCGCGCCATGTGTCCATCTCCAACACTGACAGCCAGCCGAGCCAATCGCCAATCAGCACCGACGCCGAATTCGGCATGGCCTGAAGAAACGTAAACGGGCGATAGGCCGCATTTCCGGCGGTGATGGGGAACGGCGGCGGCGGAGCAGGCTCAATCGGATGGCCTGCGAACGTGAAGGCATCGCGCCAGAGGCCGCATTCCACGATGCGCACCTTCTCCATATCGCCAATCAACAGAAACCGCGTATCCCAACTCATCGCCAGCGTTTTGATTTCGCCCTGATGCGCGATGTCAACGAAGCTGCGCCCCCATTCGCCCCATTTCCAGACCTGGACGAGATAGCCGCGCTGGTTGGTAGAGGCGGCGGTCAGAAGATATGCGCCGTCGGGCGACAGCGCCATGACGCGGGGATAGCCGCCGACAGCAAGCGAGCCGAGCGCGTCGCCTGTGCGAGCGTCAAGCAGTGTGACGCCCTTGCCATGCGCGAGATACGCCAGCGTCCCCCCATCAGGCGTCAGCGCGAATTCGCCACGCCCTCCGACCTCAAAGAGTTTGCCGCCGAACGCGGAAGCTACCAGCGGCGCGATGGCTTTCAGCGGCGTGTTTGCGCGTTTTTTCAATTGTTTGGGATACATTTTTTCCAGCAGCCGCGCGATGCTTTCCGACAGGCCGCTGTCCTGTGCCGCCTCGCGCAAGAGGGCGTCAGCAAGCGCATCGCAGCGCATCGCCGCCACGACGCTGGCGAAGCCGTTTTTATACGCTTCAGGATGGTCGCATTTTTTGAGCGCGGCGATCAGGGGGAACACGGCCAACTGACCATAATGCGAGAGAAGGTCGAGCATATACGCTGGCGCTGCTGAGTTCTCAAGCGTTTCGAACATGTGCGTCAAGGCGCTGCGGTCGCCCAACACGGCAAGCGCTTCCAGCGCCTGGCGCGCCCAAAAGCCTCGAAGCATCCCGGCAATTTTCGGAATGGCATCAAACCCTCTGATGGCAGCGAGCGCGTCGAGAGCGGCTTTGACGTTTTTATCTTCGGCGTCATCGAGGGCGCGGGCAATCGCCTCGGTAAAATACGGGTCTTTCGTGCGCCCTAATGTCAGAATCGCGTTCAGCCGGATCGCTTTTTTGCCGTCCGTGATCTGTTCGATCTGCTGGTCGAAATGGCGATATTGCGTCTGTTTTTCTGCAAGATAGGCGTCATAACGGCCTTCGATCCTGGCAAGCGTTTCATCCCAATAACACAGCGCCGGTTCGCTGTCCCGGGTTTTTCCTTGCTGTTTCATCCACCCAAGAGAGTCATCCAGCAGGCGTTTTATAGATTCTTTCAGTATGGGGTCTATGCCAATTGCCTGCAACACCAGCAGCGCCGTCCGTTGAATGACCAGATTGGAATGCTTCAACGCCGAAGCTGCCAGACACAGGGCGTCAACCGGTCGCGTTCGCAAGCCTCTGGCGATGGCAGGTGCAAGAGCGTAGGCGTGCCATGTGCTGTCAATGGCAGGTTCAAGCTCGCGATATGGCGCATACACGAACATCTCTCGCGCCTGTTCCTCTGTTTCGATATACATGTGAGTCCCTCGCAGAACTGCGACCCTTGCGAACCTTCGCAAGGATGGTCTGGCGACCCCTGAAAATTACTGAATCGGTGTAGTCGTTATATTGAAAGGATGAGATGCCAGAAGAGATTTGTCAAGGGGTTTTCGCGGCGCGACGCAAAAAACTCCCCCTGCGCTTATCGGTCTTCAAGCACCTGCAATTCGGCGTCAGTTCGGCGCAAGTGCTCGGCAATCGCTAACGCTAAGCGGGCAAACACCTGCACTCCGACTGCGGCATCGGCCTGAATCTGCTCATCGAAACGACGGCGGGAGAGCGCGTACAACGCTGTCGGGACTTTGGCTTCCACGTCGGCGGAACGAACGCCTCGGTCGAGAAATGAAAGTTCGCCGAAAAAGTTGCCCTGCCCGACCGTCGCGACATGATGGCGCTTGCCGCCTTCTAACGGGAGCATAATGCGAACGCTGCCGCGCCGCACAAGAAAAATTTCATCATCCCGATCTCCGGCGGAAAACACTTTTTGGCCTGGCAAAAGCGCAAGTTCCCGCAAGCAGGTGTTCAATTTCGCAAGCGTCGTTTCGTCAAAACCGTGAAACAATTCGAAATCATGAACATCAAGCACGCATTCTTCGGCGTCTTTCGACGCGCCCGCGCTCGCCAGAATGCGCTCTTCCATCCATTCTAACGCGCTGTCAAGGGTTTCGGCAATCATCACGCCGCCCCCTTCTCTCACAACGCCAAGTTGCACAAGATAATGCTCAAAATCGCGCTGATCCAGCAGCGCGGACGGCATGCCGCTGATAAGAAGCTGTCCGTCGCGCTGCGCCAATCGCGCCTGCATCTGTTCGAATAAATGCGCCGCCGTATAGTCTAACGATTGCACGCGGCGCATATCAAGCAGGATGAACCGCTTTGCGCGCAAGTCCGGCTCTAATTGCGAAAAAAGCTGATCAGTCGTGCCGAAAAACAGATTCCCCTGCAATTGGCAAAACACGCCCTGCTCGCCGAACCGGGCGAGCAGTTCGCGCTCCTGGGCTAAACGCCGGGTTTTCGACGAGACCTGATTCAGATATAATTTGCGCCGGATGACCGTGCCGCGCACTTGATCGCGGATGAACAGCAGGATGGCGCAGACGACGCCGACGCCAGACGCCGCGATCAAATCCACCGTCACGGCGACGATAATCACCACAGCAATCACCGCAAAGTCTAAGCGACCGGCGCGATACCGCAGCAGCCGGAACATCTGCCGGTCGAACATGCGCCCCGCCACCACAATCATAATTCCGGCCAACGCGCCGAGCGGCACCCAGGCAATCGCCTGCTTGAAGATGACTAAGGCCAGCACCACGCCGATTCCTTCCGCCATGCCGGAACGGGGCGTGCGCCCGCCGCTGTTGACGTTCACTAACGACGGCCCCATCGTCCCCGCGCCGGGCATTCCGCCGAGCAGGCAGGCCGCGAGATTTCCCAGCCCTTGCCCGATCAGTTCGCGGTTCGAGTTATGCCGTTTCTGCGTCAGCGCATCCAGCACCACGCAGGTTTTCAGCGTGTCGATGGAGAGCAGAATCGAGAGCGTGAACGCGGGAATAAGCACTAATCGAATCGCGGCGAAATCAATGACGAAAAACCCATGCATGCGGGTGGCAATCGCCTCGAAGAACCCTCCCGACGCTTGCAGCGAGCCAATCACCAGCGCATTCCCCTCAAGCGTCCGCAAAGCAGGCGCGAACGGCGTCAACGCCCAATACGCCGCCATGCCCGCCATCAGTCCTAAAATGCCGGATGGGACTGTTGTCGTCAGACGCGGCGCAACGATCATCACAAGAATCGTGATCACTCCCACGACCAATCCCGGCCATTTCCAGAGCGACGGCGACAACAGGCCATCCAGCAGCGGAGCGCCTTTGGGAAGGCCAAACAATTTCGGGAGTTGCCCGAGCATGATGATGACTGCCACGCCGGAAAGATAGCCGCTGACGACTGGATAGGGAATGAATTTGATCAGCTTTCCGCCGCCT
>CAZMEO010000231.1:0-5741 GCA_964565315.1 uncultured Candidatus Moduliflexus sp.
GATGAAGAACTATGGCTGGACGCAGAGGGCGCTGTTCAAGGCGACAATGGCTTCTTTGAAGCGGTCGCGCTCGATGACGAACTGCATGTTGATCTGGCGCAGCGATTGGGCAATCGCGTTGATATTGATCTTGTTGCTTGCAAGAACCTGCGTGGCTTTGGCAAGCACGCCGGGCTTGGCGATATTCGAGCCGATCACGCAGACGACGGCCACCGGCTTGACCGTGACGACTTCATACGTGTCTTGCAGTTCTTTCAGCAATTCTTCGCTCAGGTCTTTTTCCCAGATCACCATCGAAATGCTGTTGGCGTTCGTGGATTTCAGGATATAGCTGATCTGATATTTGTAAAACAGTTCCATGACATGCCAGTCAAAGCCGACTTCGCCGACCATTGACGGATCATGAATTTCGATGATGACGACCTTATCCGTTCCGGCCACGATTTCGATTTTGGCTTCTTTTCCCATGTAATCTTTGGAAATCAGCGTGCCGGGATGGTCAGGTTCGAAGGTATTTTTGACGCGGATGCTGATGCCGGCGCGTTCCAATGGTTTCGACGCTTTCGGGTGAATCGCTTCCATGCCGATGTCAGCAAGCTGATCCGCCACGTCGTAATTGGTGAAGCCGACCGGAATCGCATTTTCGACGCCGACAAGATTCGGATCAGCGGAGGAAAGATGGAATTCTTTGTGAATAATTGCCTCATCAGCGTTCACTTCGACCGCGACCTTGCTGAACGTCACTTCGGAATAGCCGCGATCAAACTCGCGCATAATCCCTTCCGTGCCTTTCGTGTAGCCCGTGACGATGGTCAGCGTTTTGGAAAAATCAATGCCTTTCAGCATGACGCGGATGCGGTCGTCAATCGTCAGATAGCGGGAATCATGAAAGCCGCTCAAATCGATGCAGGTGGCGTGCAGGCCGTGATTCTGGATGATATTCGCGGAGTTGAAGGCCGAATGCGCTTCGCCGACGGAGGCCAGCAATTCGCGGGCGGCCTGAAGAATATTCTGTTTATCCACGTACCCGGAGACAATCACGTCGGCCATGCTGTCCAAATAGGCTCTGGTCTGGTGGACGCGCTGCGTGATGTAGGCGTCTGCGGCTTCGAGGTCTAAGCGGATATCAACGAAGGTTTTGTTGATTGAGATCAACTGTTGCAGCAAGTCATCCAACGCGCCGATATAATCGCCGCCGCTGACAAATTTCTCGTAGATTCCGGGCTGACGGGTTTTTTTATGTTCTAAGAGCATGTTTGTCACGCCCGCGTAGGCCGACACGACAAAAATGCGATTATAATAATTTTCAATATGATGATTTAAGATAATATTTTTCAGCACGTCATGAAATTTCGTCATGGACGTGCCGCCGATTTTTTCGACTGTTAGCATAGTTTCTGTCTGTTCGCGCGGATGCCAAACGCCTGACGACCTCCGGCATGCGCGCGGCGTCACGCAGCATTCTGCGTCCTGTTCTCCTTATCATGAGTTTCCGGCGTCGTTTACCCCGACGTCTGCGCGTATCCTTGTTGGAATAACTGCCGCAGATAACACAACACATCCATCGTCGCAATAATCCCGGAAACCCGTTGTTGTTCATCAATAATCATCACGCGATGGAGCCGTTCGTCACACATCGTCTCAAGCACCGCCGCCAGCGTTGCCGTTTCTGGGAGCGCCTTGGCATCCGGCACCATAATATCTTGCACGAATCCGCCGGTTTCTTCCATCCGCGATTCCAGAAAATCTTCGGAATGCAATTCTAATTCCACCAGATCCGTTTGGGAGACAAACCCCACCAAACGCTTTTCTTCATCAACGACCGGCGCGCCGCTGATTTGATTTTCGATAAAAATTGTCGAAAGCTCTTTTAAATTCGTTTTTGGCGACACGGCAATCACACGCTTGACCATCACGTCTTTGGCCTGGGTTGTCAATAATCTATTCACGAGAGTCCTCCTCTTCTGTTCGGCCTCACAGGTCTCCAAGACCCCTGAGGTCTCAGGAGATGCTATATGGCATTACAATCCAAGAGCGGTCAAAAAGCGCTGAATTTGACCGGAATTCACATAAAAGCTGCCGAGCGTCTGCGTTTGATGAAACCCATGCCAATCAGAGCCGCCTGTCGTCAGCAATCCTTTATCTTTCACCACGGTTTCAAGATAAAATTCTTCGATTGACGAACGACTTCCCTTAAAAATCTCAATTCCTTGCAGCCCATACGCGACAAGCGGCTCAATATACCGGTCAAAAAGCGCAATCGTCGGATGGGCAAATATTGAAATTCCTCCGGCAGCGGCAATGGTCTCAATGGCGGTCTGCGCTGAGATAAAATCCCCGACCGTATAGCGAATCTGATTGGTTTCGTAACTCAAATACCGATCAAAGGCTTCGCGAATCGTGCGGACATGCCCGCGTTCAATCATCATCCGCGCCACGTGCATTCGTCCCAAACTCGATGTCTGAAAGGCGCTGCGTACCTCTTCGTAGGTCAATGTCACCCCTAATTCTTGCAGCCGCGCCAGCACGCGGCGCAGCCGCGCCTGCCGCTTGATCCCGGTTTCCATCAGCAAAGCGGTGAGCGCAGGGTGCGCCGGATCGATCCCATAGCCAAGAATATGCAATTCATCGGCTTCCTGGTACGTGCTGAGTTCAACGCCAGGAATCAGGGTGAGCGACGGATGCTTTCGACAGGCTTCCCGCGCATCTGCCAGACCGTCAATCGTATCGTGATCGGTCAACGCAATCACGTCTAAATGGCTCTGCGCGGCAGACAACACAATTTCAGCCGGTGAATACTTTCCATCAGAATAATATGAGTGTATATGCAAATCAGCCTTCATGCCGAATCCTTATCAGAGGCAAATAATCATGACTAAAAGAGTGAGACTGCATACCATGCGCACTAAAAAACTGTCAATAGAAAATCTCCGTCTGTGACCGCTGTGCAACATCTCAGGTTTTTACGCAAGAATTTTCTATTTGACAATTTTTATTGGTGCGGGATGAGCTACATGGATATGTTTTACGTAGGATATTGGGAAGAAACCCACCCTGCTCAACATCGCATCTTATTGAATGATTCGATGTTCTCAATAATGGCGCATTTTATTGGTGCGTGTATGAGCAACAGGGATATGTTTTAGGAGGAGACGGCGAGCATGGCCGTTTCGAATATCCTATATACAACCTATCCTTGTAGGCATCATAACAGCGCTCCCATACAGATGACGATGACTCAAGATACAGAGAAAACGGCCATTCACAAGCTGCGCGACGCCCATGCCGTCGCCGTCATTACAGGCGCAGGCGTCTCGGCGGAAAGCGGCATTCCCACCTTTCGCGGCGCGGACGGCACATGGAGCAACGCGAACATCGAAGATGTCGCCACGCCGGAAGGCTTCTGGCGCAATCCCAAAATGGTCTGGGAATGGTATCTTCGCCGCCGCGTGGAATACGCCGATGCAAAACCGAATCCGGCGCATGACGTGATTGCGGCGATGGAGCGGCATTACCCGGAATTTTTATTAGTGACGCAGAATATTGACAATTTACATATACGCGCCGGGAATCGAAAAGTCGTTGAAATTCACGGCAATATCAATCAAGCACGTTGCGCGACATGCCAGACCGTTTTCAACAATCCGCATTTTACCTGGCCGGAAGAAGCGATGATCGCCTGTCCGAAATGCGGCGCATTCGCCCGCCCGCATATTCTCTGGTTCGGCGAGATGTACGATCCGGAGCATTTAGATCAGATCAATTCCTTCCTGCCCAAAACAGACGTGGTGTTAGTTGTCGGCACGTCCGGCGTCGTCACCACGCCGGTCTATTTCGCGCTTTATGCCAAACAGCATGGCGCGTATATCATTGACATCAACCCAAACCTCTCTGAAGTCTCGCGAGAGGCGCATTGCCATCTGCGGCAAAACGCCGGCATCGCGCTGCCGCAGCTCTGGCAGGCCGTGTTATCGGCGTAACCCACCTGTTCGAAAACCTCACACGGTTCCGAAACCTGTGAGGTTGCTTCATTTCGCAAAATTTCTGTTTTTATCTCTTGACATTCTCCCCCAATGTCACAATTTTATGCTTATACCTCATTGAAAATAAATAATTGATACATCTCATTCTTCGTTATTTCTTCCTGGTTCTTTTTATAACCGCCATCACACTGAATATTCTGACAAAGAATAACCAGAAATCTAACATTCTGCGTTTTTTTGCCTGCCCAACACGAATTTACGCCGCCAGCCCCCATGCGCTGGCGCGTTGATTGCGCTGAAGCATCGCTTGAGCGCCCTGTCGTATTGTGAAACAGTTCGAGTTTTCAACTATTTCATCCCGCAAGGGAGGAGGCCGTCGATGAAATTACTTGACGCAAAAATCCTGAGAATCAACCTTTCGACCGGCAGCATCCGCAAAGAAGACGTGAATCAAACGCTGCTGAAACAGTATTTCGGCGGACGAGGATTGGCAAGCAAAATCCTGGTTGATGAGATTGATCCGACAGTCGATCCGTTATCTGCCGACAATAAGCTGATTATGGCAAACGGGTTGTTGAGCGGCCTGCCGGGACCGACCACCGGGCGTTATATGGTCATCACGAAAAGCCCGCTGACCGGCTGCATCGCGAGCAGTAATTCCGGCGGACATTTCGGCGCGGAATTACGGAAAGCCGGGTATCTCGTCATCATTTTCGAAGGCAAAAGCCGCGCGCCGGTCTATGTGTCGATTCAGGATGGCACGGTCGAAATCAAAAACGCCGCACATCTGTGGGGCATGGACGTGCATCAAACAACCGACAAATTGGTCGAAGAGGTTGGTGACGCCAAAGCCCGCGTCAGTTGCATCGGACCGGCAGGCGAGCGGTTGTCCAAAATCGCGTCCATCATGAACGACAAAGATCGCGCCGCCGGACGCTCTGGCGTCGGCGCAGTCATGGGGTCGAAAAATCTCAAAGCGGTCGTCGTGCGCGGCAGTTTGACGATTGATCTTGATGAAAAAGAGAAATTCCAGGAAGTCGTTCGCGCGAAGAACAAAAAAGTGAAAGAAGACGGCGTGGCGGGCGAAGGCTTGCCGAAATTAGGCACGAAAGTCCTTGACAATATCATTAATCAGGGCGGCTTGTATCCGACGAACAACTTCCAGTTCGCGACGTTTAAAGATGTCGCGGAAGTCTGCGGCGAAGCGCTGGTCGAAAAGAAATATCTCAAGAAAAATAAAGCCTGCTTCTCCTGCCCGATTGCCTGTGGCCGCGTGGTCGAACTGCCGGACGGCTCGCAGGGCGAAGGGCCGGAATATGAATCAGGCTGGTCATTCGGCGCAGATTGCGGCGTCAAAGACCTGTTCGCCATCGTGAAAGCGAATTTTTTATGCAACGAACTCGGCCTCGACACGATTTCAGCCGGATGCACGATTGCCGCCGCGATGGAATTGTATGAAAAGGGCTACATTCCGAAAGACGATTTGGAAAATGGCCCGGAATTGGTCTTCGGCAGTTCTGAAGCCGTCGTCTATTACACCCAGAAAATGGGACGATGCGAAGGGAAGTTGGGCAAACTGATGGCTGAAGGTTCATACCGTCTGGCTGAAGCCTACGGGCATCCCGAACTCGCGATGGTCGTGAAAAAACAGGAACTTCCGGCTTACGATCCACGCGGCGTGCAGGGGCATGGCTTGCAATACGCCACCTCGAACCGGGGCGGCTGCCATGTGCGCGGCTACATGATTTCGCCGGAAGT
>CAZMEO010000232.1:0-2559 GCA_964565315.1 uncultured Candidatus Moduliflexus sp.
CCCCAACAGGGAGGGGTGATTCAGGATGCCCCTCTCCTTTGGAGAGGGGCAAGGGGTGAGGTTTTGCGTAAGTTCTGTTATTGAATTGCCAGCGGATAAAACAGCGGTTCGCCAAATTGGTCTTTGCCGAATTCGCGGATGATGGCCTGTCCTTCCGGCGACGTGACCCAGCCGATCAGCGCCATCGCCTTGACGTAATTCGCGTTCGGGAATTTGGCCGGATTGACCGCGATAATTCCATACGGATTATACAGCGCCGGATCGCCTTGCGAGACGACCTTGAGCGAGGTTTTTTTCGTGAACGCTAAATATGTGCCGCGATCCGAGAGCGTGTACGCCTGTTTATCGTTCGCCATCGTCAGCACCGCGCCCATTCCCTGACCGGCTTCAAGATACCATACGCCTTGCGGCGTTACGCCGCTTTTTTTCCAGAGTTCCAGTTCCTTGATATGCGTGCCGGATTTATCGCCGCGCGAAATAAACGCGGCCTGCGCGTCGGCGATTTTTTTCAACGCGTCTGCCGCGTCTTTCGCCTGTTTTACGCCCGCCGGATCGCTCTCCGGCCCTAAGATGACGAAATCATTATACATCACGTCGCGCCGATTGACGCCGCCGCCATCCGCGACAAATTTATCCTCCGCGTCCCGCGCATGCACGAACACCACGTCCACGTCGCCGTTGACGCCAAGCTCAATCGCCTTGCCTGTTCCGACCGACACGACATCCACTTTCACATTGAACGCCTGTTCGAATGGCGGAAGCAGCACGGTCAGCAATCCGGAATTTTCCGTGCTGGTTGTGGTGGACATCTTCAAGCGCTCCTGCGCGAATCCAGAAGACACACAAACGAACACTAACAGACAACAGCACCAGACGACCGCAACTCGTTGTTTCATCTGCTGTGGTATCTATTCGCGATTGTTGCCAATGCGAATGATACGTTCCCATTTCGTGCTACGTGATTTTTATGGCCGAAAACAACACGTCATCGGCATGAACCGCAATATCTGCTGCACGATTATTTTACATGCGGGAAAAACCGGTTGAGTCAACAAAAAACTGAGCGTTTTTATATCTTTTCTTATCGTAACCGATGTTGCGCCAATTGCCTTTGAAAAGATCGTATTTCAGGAGTGCGAAATCTCGATTTCGCCGTCAAATCGAGATTTGACACTCCTGCCAGTGCGGTCAATGCTCCTGAATAATGCTATACATGGAATGCAAGGCGAGACGGCTTTTTCTTGACAATTTTTTTTATGCGTTGTAAGGAAGACATATTTTTATTGATTGTTTACGTTCCATTCTGGAGCAAGCCTCCCTTATCAACCATGACGATTTGAATTTACGTTTCGACGGACAGCCGTGTCCGTCGTGATGTGGAAGAAGGAGCAGCATTATGCGGCGAATGTTCGGGCGATGTCAAGCGGGCTGGATTCTGTGGCTATTTTTGGTATGTCCTGCGGCAAGTTGGGGGCAGATCGCCTCTCTGTCGTCGGTGAACGCCGTCTCTTTGTCCGAAGAGGGGGGCGCGACCTCAAGCGGTTTTGTCGGACTCTCTTCCTATGTCGAATTCGGGCAGATGACCTATACTATCGGCGGAAAACAGGATGGCGGCTGGAAAAGCGAATTGGAATGGCCGTTAGACGGAACGCTGTATCTTGGCGTCGTGGGGTCGTTCCAGCCGGTGGAGCGCCTGACGCTCAGCGCTGGAGGCTGGTTTTCAGCGTATAGTCAGACCGGCACGATGAAGGATAGCGATTGGCTGTATGGGTATTACGGCAGCCAGCGGGCGATTTATTCGGAATCGGATGCGACGGTGGATGGAAAGCATCTTGACTTGAATGCGCGATACGATATTCTCTCTGCGCTTCCCTCGAACGAAACCTTCGCTCTTGGAGTTCTGCTGGGATTTTCGTACACGCAGTGGGATTGGGAAGCCAAAAACGGCACGCAGTGGACGATTGATCCTGATGAGTTTTATCAGGGGAGCTTGCCGGGGACAGGGCTGACGTATCAGCAGAAAATCAACGTGCCGTATCTTGGCATCGCCGTTTCTTCAGCCATCCCGAATAGCGCTCTTGACATGAATGCTTATGGCATTTACAGCCCGTTTGCGTCGTGCGACGATGAAGACGATCATCTGCTGCGCGAGAAATTAAGCACAGGCGAGAGCGACGGCACGTTCTGGGCGATTGGCGGCGACTTGCGCTGGCATGTCACGCCGAAATGGGCGCTGTCGCTGCTGGCGAATTATTCCGCGTATGATCTCGAAGGGGAACAAACCCAGACGTTTTACGGCGGCGAGGATGTCGGACTCAGCGCAAGCGGGATTGATTTGACGGTTGAAGGCAGCCAGGCGTATATCGGCGCCACCGTCGGCTGGATGTTTTAATCCTGAATGTGCGCATCGAACAGTTTGCCCGACAACATGAGTGCGCCGACCTTCGGCGCACTCTTCAACACTTCTGCGCCAATCATCCCCAGAAATCCCAGGGCTGTGAGGTTCTCAATGCTGTGATGAGCGAAGACGCCTCTCGTTCCACGCTCCGCGTGGAATGC
>CAZMEO010000232.1:2659-5740 GCA_964565315.1 uncultured Candidatus Moduliflexus sp.
CCCGGTGTTTTTCCTTTTAATCCGGCACTCGCCTGGTAAAATTTCGAAAAAATCATCTCGTGTTGTTCGGCAGAGATGCCAATGCCGGTATCGCTGATATGGATGATGGCCTCCGCGTTTTTTTGTTCCAGCCTGACATGCACTTTGCCGCCGTAGGGGGTGAATTTAAAGGCATTCGACAGCAGATTAAACATGATTTGTTTCAGATGTCGTTCGTCGGCGCAAACGGTTAATGCGTGAAGCTCGCTCGGAATGTCCAACGTGCAGATCACCTGCTTCTGCATATCTTTCGAGCGAATTGTCGTCAGGCTTTCATGCAAGAGGTCGTAAAGTTTCACGGGGGCGCAATGCGTCGCGATATCCCCTAAATCTAAGCGAGACAGTTCCAGAATATCCTCAAGAATCTTCAGCAGGTGGTGGCTGCTGTCAAGCACGGTCTGAAAATACTCGACCTGTTTTTCGTTCAATTGCGAGCCTAATTGCACCTGCAAAATCTGCGTAAAGCCCATGATATGATTGAGCGGCGTGCGGAATTCATGCGACATGCCATTCAAAAAATTGCTTTTGGCAAGGTTGGCGACTTCGGCCAATTCTTTGGCGTGCGCAAGCTCGGCAGTTCGTTCGCGCACGCGCTGTTCCAATTCTTCGCGCGAATGCCGCAATTCCTCTTCGATGTGTCGGCGCTGCTGAATTTCCTGATGCAATTGTTCATGCTCGCGCATCGCCTCCTGATAAAACCGGCAGCGCAATGCCTCAAACACGTAGGAAATGATCAGCAGAAGCGAATACGTCGCTCCAAGCCGTATTTTCATTGGAAACGGATAGAGATACGGCGAGACGGAAAAGACAGGAATCTGCAAGAACACCAGCGCAATGCCGATATAAGAAAGCAACAACGGAAGCAGCGCCTCCCGCAGACCTAACAGAAAAAATGTGGATGGCGGCACTAAGCATATCCAGAGCATGGACGAGCCGCCGCCGAGTCCTTCAAACAGGATGTGCAGGGTAATCACGATCAGCCCATAAATGCTGAGGCGATACATGCGAATTTTCTGCGGCGTGCGAAAAATATAGATCAGGCTGATGGTCAGCAGCAGCGCCGTCACCGCATCGCGTATGCCCGCCACGTATTCGCCGTGAAATAGATGATACGCACTGAAACTCAGAAAGACGGGCAAGGCGATGATATTGACCCGAAGAAAAAAATAGAGCCGATAGCGTTCTTCCCCGGACAGATGTTTTTTGATGTGGTTATAGAGATGCTGAAATCGAGCCAGATGGTTCTTCATGGACATCTTGTCCTTGATGAGCGCGTCTATAATTGCGCAAGCAATTCTTGTTTTTTGCGTTCGAATTCCTCATCGGTAAGCAAGCCCTTTTCTTTGAGCTGCATCAGTTCTTCCAGGCGTTTGATGGTGTCCTGCGATGAGTTTTTCTGCCGCTTCTGAAGGCTCTGCGCGACTTCTTTGCCTTTGTTCATGAAATCGTCATACGCCTTTTTCATATTGTCGAAATTGATGTTGAAAAAATCGCCGCCGGATTCGAAATGCATGCAGACCGCCTTGCCAATCGCGTAGGTTGACGCGCCCGATAAAATTGGCATCGACACCGTGCCTAAAATCGTGCCGATGCCGGGAATCGCCTTGATCATGGATGCGCCGATGCGGGCGAACGTGCTGCCAGTCACGGCGGACAGCATCGCTTTGCCCGACGATTCGGAATAATTCTGCTCATAGATGCGCGCAATCTGCTTCAACATATCTAATTGAATCGCTGTCACGGCCAACACGTCGAGCACAGGAATCGGGACAAGTCCCGCGCCTAACGACCACAGCACATGCTCTTTGATAATATTTTCGGTCAGTTCTTGTTGATTGTTCATCAGTGTCTTCACGAATCGTCCGGCGCGTTGTCGAGGCGCCGGGCGCTCATGGTTCCTTTGTCTGGGAATGTCCCGGAATGAGCGTCTGCGTACTCACCACGCCGGGAATCAGGCGAATGCGCTCGTTGACGAAATCGGAAATGATTTCAGCATCAGAAGTCAGCAAATCCCGTTTTAACACAATTTTCATCAAAATGTCGAAACTGCCATGCACGGAATGCAGCTCACGCACTTCCGGGATCGCGAAAAGCTTTTCCATCAGTTTCACCTCGCGCCTGGCCGAGACATTCATCAGCACGAACACTGTAATTTCCCGCTGCATTTCCGGGTAATCTCGTTCGGGTTTTCCTGCCATCATCTTCCGAAATTCTTCCATATCATTGGGAATCAGCGCGTCAATCTCTTTGTGATACGTCCGCGATTGACCGCGCTGCCATTGATGGGAAGACATGTAGGTATAAAGGTCGGTAAGCGTTCGCTGCGGAAAGGCGTCTAAAATGTGGTTTTTTTGAATGAGCGTGACGAGCGGGAGATAAATGGTGTGAAACCAATCTGCGGCGGCGCATGGCAGCGGCGTCTGAGTTCCGGCCTGTTCCAAAAATTGCTGATGCTGCCGAATTTGCTCGCTCAGATAGGCGTACTGCCCGACTTCCGTCAACTCGAACTCGTCGCGCAAACCGGTTTGTTCGAGGAATTCGGCTTTTTCGCGATAGATAATATTTTCCAGCGTTGTCGGCGAGGGGAGAAACTCGATGATGCAGGCTTCAATGGCGTCCCACCCCAATTCTTTTGCCGCCGCCACGCGATGGTTGCCGTCGAGGACGTAATACTCGTCTTTAATTTGATATAATTTGACCGGCGGAAGCGACACGCCGCCTTTCATCAAGCGCTTGACATGTTCGAGCTTATCGGCGGGAAGATGCTGCCGCAGGCGGAATTCGCCGTCGAAATCATGGTAGCGCCCGACGCTGCCGACAATTTGCGCGAGCGGCACAGGGCGCGTGCCGCGTTCTTTCGCATCATACGCCGCTTTCTCGCTTTGTTCTTCAGCAAAACTTTTTGCGCGGGCGCGTCGGCGATATGCCTTCCACCGTGATTGCGCCTTCTTCAGCCATCGGGAAATCATAACCCCTCAATGTACTCCGTCTGAGCGTATCGATATTATGGGGAAGAGCATTTCGTGGCGAGCCTGTCCACAT
>CAZMEO010000233.1:0-1822 GCA_964565315.1 uncultured Candidatus Moduliflexus sp.
TCCGCATATTGCGGCTGATCCTGATAGAGGCTGATGGCAAGGCGCAGCGCGGCGGCGGCGCTTTTGAACATTTCCTGAAACAGCAAGATGCCTTTGCGTTCGCCGATGCGGTCGCCTTTCGGGTTTTGCTCCCAGTAGCCGCAATCCACGATGTCGCGCCAGCCTTCGACTTCATCGGCAAACGACACCTGCTCGCGGAACAGAATGCCGGTCGGCGCGTCGCGCGCATCGTGATACTGACGGACAAGCTGCAAGCCGTAGAGACTGAGAATCTCTTCATTGTCCATGCAGCGCGGATGCGGCGCAATCTGCTGCACCAATCCGCCGGTCGCTCTCGCCACCACAGGCATTCCGGCGAGATAGCCTTCATTCGCCGCGCCGAACGGCTCATACAGCGACCCCATCACGAGGTAGGACGAGCCTTGCTGCAACGCGCCGAAGACCGTCTTTTCGAGCCGGAACGGGAAGACGCAGACTTCGCCGGGGCGTTCGTTCGCGAGATGCTGCATGAATTTCAGCCCAAGCAAGCCCTCGTCACCGGGCATGACCGTAAAGATATAGCGGCCTGCGCCGCGCGGCAGCGAATGAATCGCCTCGACAATCACGTCGAAACCCTTCTGGCGCGGGTCATCTCGCCCTAAAATAAAGAAGATCGGCACGTTCGGATCCGAGAGATCAAGCTCGCCGCCCCAGGTGACGGTTTTGCCGTCTTTCGCCAATTGCTGCTGATAGTCGCGCATGACGGCGGCTAATTGCACGCGCTGCGCCCATTTTTCCGATTGAATGGCGGAAAAATCGCCGGACTTCGCTTGTTTAAACGCTTTTTCGGAAAATGGAAACGTCGGCGTCCCGAAAATGCCGTTATCAACGCCGACTAACCCTTTTTGCTTGAACGCCTTCTGCAAATGCGGGCAGAAAATCTGCGTGTATAAGGCCTCGTTCCGCAATTCATGGGCAAAGTTCGCCGACACGGTTGAGACCGGCGCATCTAACAGCGGGATGACCTGCGCTAAGATTGACTTATGGATTTCGAAGCCAAGGTGGGCGCTGAAATCGAGAACGCGCGGCGAATTCAGTTGATGCAGCGGCTTATCATACGGGTTATGAATCGTGAGCACGCACTTGATCGAATGCAGCGCGGGATGCGTATGCGTCCGCCTGACCGCCTGCGCCACCGCCGCCGTTTCCCAGTCTTGCAGATGCAAAATGACCTCTTTGGCTTTGATTGCGCCCTCTTTGCAGAGTTCCGTCAACGCAATCGGCACGGCAATCGAAAAAAAGAGCGAATCCTCCGCTAATTTTTCGCTGTTGATCGGGTTGCGGTACGGCTCAAGCGGGCTGTTCGGATTGCAGGGGTTGACATACGGATTTTCGGGCGTGTTAAAAAATTCCTCCGACGACAGAAAATAGATTTTTAAGCCGTTCGGATTCACGACCTCGATCACCTCGACCGGGTAGGCATGGCCGCGCACTAAGACGTAAAAGGTGAAGAGCGGCGAGACTTTTTTGACTTTTTTGTCGCGCTTCAATTGGTCAAGGTTCGTCCATTTTTTGAACAGCGGCGAGATGATGGCGCATTGTTTTTCTCCCATTTCTTTCGGCAGCAGTTTCATCACCGCGCCAAGTCCGCCATAGGAAGAGTATTCCGTTTCGAATGTCACAAAAATAATCATCGGTTTCATTTGCATATCCGCTCAACAGAGAGGAAAAACACGCCGTTTCCCCTCTCTTCAAGCGTTTCCTGTTGTTTGCCCCCACCTTTTTTCAAAAGTCGTGTTTTAGTATAATCAAACCTCACAGGTCTTAAAGACCTGTGAGGTTT
>CAZMEO010000233.1:1922-5734 GCA_964565315.1 uncultured Candidatus Moduliflexus sp.
ATCTGTTCCATCAGGCTTAGACCTCGATCACTTTCTGTTCCATCAGCCATTGCAACGCCTCGTAAATGGCCTGAAACGACGTGTAACGCGGCTGATAGCCGAACGCGCGCTTGACCTTCTGAATGCTGCAATTGTGGCTGCGGGTGATATGATCCAGCGATGTTTTGATGTCGTCTTCTGAAAAGCCTTCCTTCCATTCATCGCCCGCGCCGCATTTCAGATTGGCTTCTTTGCCGAACCAGAACGCGACCATCTCCGCGTAGCCGCGCAGCGTCACGGCGGCATCAGACACCACATGAAAATCTTCGCCGATCACCTCGCCCCAATGCCCTAACGCTAATTCGAAGACCTGCGCCACGTCGTCGGCATGCACATGATGCAAGGTTTCCATGCCAAGCGTCGGCAGAAGAATTTCTTCGCCGCGCGCCAATTTTGTAAACACGGCAGGATTGAAGTTGCCAAGCGGATTCACCGGAATCCAGCCGGGTCCGACGATATGTCCCGGATGCAAGACGGTGACCGGAAATTTGTTCAAGCGGGCTTCTTTCAGCAAAAACGAGGTCATGCGGAGCTTTTGCAAGCCGTAATCGCCGAACGGTTTTCGGTTTTGCTCTTCGGTCGTGGGAACTTGAATGCTGCGGCCATGAATCCAGATCGTGCCGCAGACGAGGAGATGCTGCACTCTGCCGCGCAGCGCGTTGACAAGATGTTCCGCGCTTTGCGGCGTGTAGCAGATCATGTCAATCACGACATCCGGGTTAAGCTCCTGAATTTGCAGGCCGAATGTCCCTTCATGCTCCGCAAGATCGCGATGAATGGCGACCTGCTCGACTTCGTTCCACGCCTGATGCGGCTGATACGGCTGGCGTTTGCCGCGACTGACTGAAATGACGTAATGCCCGGCGTTCACCAACCGGGGAATCAAATACGTGCCGACATGCCCGGACCCTCCAATAACGACGATACGCATACGCGCCTCCTTTGAAAGCCAACTGTCAGACACGTCCAACGTGTCTGACAGTTCTGCGACTTTAAAACTCCCGCAATGATTCCTGAATCCCTTTATGAATGTCGTACCAGTAGCTCAAAGCGGCTTCCTGGCGGTCTTTCTCGAAGAATTCGATCCATTTCACCAATTCGGCGTCGGTAGTATTTTCCACAACCTGTTTGCGCTTCAGGAATTGATACACCATGTCGATATTTCGTTCCGATTCCCAGAAGAGCGACGAATTCCGGCTGTTGATGCGGCTGGCGGTAATCAAGTTGGTTTGCAGGTATTTGTCTTTCAGGCCATACAGCGATTGGATCAATTCCGGCGACATCTCTTCCGCCCAGTTGCGATGAAAACGGCAGATGCCGAGGTTGTCCAGCAATAATTCTTTCTTCATGCGCTCGGCGTCTTTGCGCCCAAGTTCGCGCGGCGGCAAAAACTCTTTGCCGTAGTGCATGTAGTATTTCCCCATGATCGCCATCGGCGAGAGCGCCCCCGGCGTCCAGTACTGATTCGGCACCATCCAGCCTTTGCGGGCATACGCCACATAGACAAACGAATCCAGCACCTTTTTTCCGCGCTCGCGGGAAAGATGGCGGGCGAATTTGCGCGCGCCTTCGGATAAATCTATAATGCCGCGCTTTTTGATGATTGAATCGAGCAAGGCGACGCCGAGATCGGCGTTGTGCATGGAATCGGCGACAACATCGAAGCCTTTCGGCGAAAACATCGGCACGTCTTTGACGCCGAGTTCTTCAGGCTTCAGCAGGCCGTCCGACAGACATTCCATCAGCCAGGCCACCACGCCGCCCGCAGAAATCGCGTCGAAGCCGTACATATCCGCGTGATGGTTGAGTTTTTCGGCGGCGCGTTGGTCGAAAATCCCGGAGAGCGGCCCCATCGTCTGATACGGTTCGTAATCTTTTTTGAATTCGTCGTTCATTTTTTTGCAGACCGCCATGCACGGCTCGCCGCAGGTGCGCTGTTTTTTCGGCTTGATCGTCTCTTCGTTGAATTGCTTGAGATAGTGCTGTAACACGAATTTGTCATGAATGTCAATCCGCTCGGCCTCATCCATGTAGATGCTGCGGTAATTGAACGACATCATCTGGCCTTTCAGCGTGGCGTAATTGACGCCGAACGTGCCGCCGGTCTCGAAATTCGGGTCGAAGCGGTATTTCGTGGTCGCTTCCATGTCGGCGGCAGCCAGTTTTTTATGATAGCGCTGTTTGAACCATTCATCCGCGACTTTGCGATCCCGGAAATCCTCGTCAATAAACGTGCCACCGTAAATAACCGCCGCGATGCCATGTTCTCGCAGCATTTTCGTGCCGAAACCGCCCCGCCCCGCCCAGGTATCCACATACGTCAGCTTGCCGTCAACAATCGGCACAGAGGCGACCGCGCCGAAATCGGTGGCGAGCGCCGCCGGGCCAACCGCGAGAATGCGCGGCTCGGTTTCATATTTCTGCCCCAACAGCGCGTAAGCATGATCCATCAGCGCATAGATGCCGCCGCGCCCCTGTTTCCAGACGTTTTCCACATTGACCGGCACGAGTTCGACTTCGATTTCTTCGCCATGCACGCGGTTCAGATAGAGGATGGATGGCGTGTCCGCTTTGCCAAGAATCGAGAGCATGTTGATGCCGAGGTTATCGAAGACTAACGCCGCGCCTCCCATTGATGAAATGTAAAATCCGCCCCAGCATGGCGAAAATCCGGTAAAGACCAGCCGATTCGAGCCGGGAAAAATCGATCCCGCCAATAACCCCGCACCGATGTTCAGGCTATTGAAGCGTCCAGCCAAATGCAGCCCCAAATCTACCGGGCCGAAAAAGTCGCCGACAGCATACCGCTGCGTGCGATAAAACCCGCTGTGCGCATCGACACATAACACTTTTAACTGAGTTTCCATAATTTTTCCTCTCTGATGGTATTGATAAACACAGGAGTTCGACCAACATCGTTTTTAATCACGTTAAGGCCGAACGGCTGAAGACTGATTGCGCCACAACGTTGAGACATCGGGGGAACAATCATTTTTTGGTTTTTAACGCGGCGATCCATTCCAGGATTTCTTTTTTCATCTCCGGGTGTTTGTAAAACATCCCTAATCCATAAGCAGCGCTGTTATAAACCACGACTTTTTTAGGGTCTTTCGTAAAATTGGCGAGCGTGTCGGCGGCCATCATTGAGAAGCCGCCTTTGCTTTTGGAAGAGACGCAGAATAAGACGGAATCTGCCTGCCTGCCGAAAAATGTGCCGTCAGTGACCGTCGAATATGACGGGGAGATGACGACAGCAACCTTGATCGCTTTGGGAAAAGCACTGCGTCCAAAATAGGCTAAGTCTCCGCCGATTCCCGTGCCGACAATGGCGACGCGCTTTGTGTCAGCGTGTTTTTGAGACTTCAGCCAGTTCAGGGCAGATTGAATATCCGCCTGTCCGTATTTCATCACGTCTTCCGGCGTCGGAGGCGACGCGGCTTCTTCGCGGCGGCTCTGTCCATGCCCGCGCAGGTCTATCGCTAACACGCCATAACCGCGCTGCACAAGGTCGGGAATAAAGATGCTCCAATCTCTGCGATTCAGCCCGTAATCATGAAGCAGCAGCACGACCGGCACTTTTGTCGATTTTTTGGCGGCAGCCGCTTCAGGAATGATCCACGAACCCACGATATGCATGCCATCCGGCGTCGTGAACGAGATGTCTTGCATGTTCAGGTCAATCTCAGCGGCGTTCGACGGCAGCGAAGACAACAGAAGAAATGCCGCCAGCAGCAGGGCGGGAATATCGCGGAATGCGATGCGTTTTTTCATGA
>CAZMEO010000234.1:0-5726 GCA_964565315.1 uncultured Candidatus Moduliflexus sp.
AGTTATCTGATGGAAGCGTTAGGCGGACAACAATAATTGCTCTCGTTCCCTTCATCTCGCACAGGAGATGAGGGGAACACTGCGGTAATCGGAGCGAACGCCATGAAAGTGAAAAGTTTGCGAACCAAAATCGGGCTGTGGGCAGGCTGTTGTTTATTGGGAGTGGCGCTATTGATTGTCGGATATGCGACAGTCACGATGACTGCGAAAGCCCGCGCGAATCGAGAAAAAGCCGTCAGCGACGCGGAAGCGTATGTCGTGTCGTTAGCCAAACAATATAGCAACAAGATTCAAGCTGAGTTGGAAACCGCGCTGGACGCCGCTCGCACTTTAGCGCAAACCTTCTCCGGCGTCAAAGACCCGGCGGGAACGCTGCAACTGGAACGTGATGCGGCGATGGGGATTCTTCAGACGATCCTGACACAAAACCTGCGTTTTTCCGGCATTGCGACTGCATGGGAAGCAAACGGTTTTGATGGGTTGGATGCGCTGTACGCGAACACCGATGGACACGACGCGACTGGCCGATTTTTACCGCATTGGCGGCGTCAGGCGGATGGCAGCATCAAGATTGAAGCGTCTGCCGGATTGGATGCTGCTGGAGAGGCCAATTTTTATTTGCCATCCAAAGAGACGAAGCAGGAACTGATTCTCGATCCGTATCGTGTGAAGACGCAGGAACAAGACCAGTTCATCACAACTGTCGCCGTGCCGGTTTTGTTTCAGGAGACGTTTTATGGCGTGGTCGCCATTGATCTCGGCCTGGAACGCATTCAACAGGCGGCTGACGAAGTCCGC
Organism: uncultured Candidatus Moduliflexus sp.; assembly: GCA_964565315.1. Taxonomy (GTDB): domain Bacteria; phylum Moduliflexota; class Moduliflexia; order Moduliflexales; family Moduliflexaceae; genus Moduliflexus. The sequence goes on from CAZMEO010000234.1 coordinate 799, forward strand.
GCATTATATGACGGCACCGCAACCATGTTTGTCATCAGTTCATCCGGCACGATTGCTGCGGTCAGCGGCAACACCGAATTAGTAGGGCAGCCTGAGCAAGCAAGCGGCGATGAGGACGCCGAGGAAGACCTCGCCCTGGTTCAGAAAGGCCAGGAAGCCGTCATTGAAATGCACGGCGATCAATTAGAGGTCTTTATGCCTGTTCGAGCCGGTCAAACAACCTCGCCCTGGGTGGTGAAAATCTTTGTTCCGATGGACAAGATCACCACGGCAGCGGAGAGGCAGATGCGGGAGGCCACAAGAGATGTCTGGCGCATGATCGCCTTAAGCGCGGCTGGCGCGATTGTCGCGTTATTGCTGCTCTGGATCGTGACGAGCGCGACGACCAGACCGATTATCGAAGCCGTCGCATTCGCTGAAAAATTAGCCGAAGGGAACTTGCAACAGCAGATTTCCGTCACGCATCATGATGAAATCGGGCAGTTGCAACGTGCGCTGCAAGTCATGATTGTCCGGCTGAACGACGTGGTCGCGCAGGTCAAACGCGCGGCGGCGAATGTCACATCCGGAAGCCAGCAGATGAGTTCCAGCGCGTCTGAAATGGCGCAAGGCGCGAGCGCTCAGGCGGCATCAACCGAAGAAGCATCCGCCTCAATGGAACAAATGGCTGCCAATATCCGTCAGAACTCCGAGAACGCTCAGCAGACGGAAAAAATTGCCACGCAAGCCGCCGTAGATGCGGGACAGAGCAACGCGGCAGTCGAGGAAACCGTCAACATGATCCGCGAGATTGCCCGGAAAGTTGCCGTGATTGATGATATTGCCCGCCAGACCAGGATGCTGTCGCTGAATGCCACGATTGAAGCAGCGCGGGCGCAGGAGTCTGGCCGGGGGTTCGCGGTGGTGGCGTCGGAAGTTCGCGCATTAGCGGAACGCTCTCAGGCGGCAGCCGTTGAAATTATCGAACTCACGCAAACATCGGTCGCCGTTGCGGAAAATGCGGGCAATATGCTGACTCGTTTAGCGCCGGATATTCGAAAGACCGCGACATTGGTGCAGTCCATCAGCGCCGCCAGCCGCGAGCAAGATATGGGCGCGGGGCAGATTAACCGCGCGATCCAGCAATTAGATCATGTGACGCAGCAGAACTCGTCCACGTCAGAAGAATTGGCTGCCACCGCTGAAGAATTGGCTGCCCAGGCGGAACAATTGCAGCATGCCGTCGCCTTTTTTACGCTCTCTGAACAGGCGCAGCAAGCAGAACCTTCGCCGCCGCCCGCAGCGCCTGTGACTGGGAACAACCCCCGCCCCGCGCCATCGGATGCGAAAGGGAACGCGCCGCACCGCACATTTGCCGCCTCGCTCGACTCGCTGACTCAGGCCGGTGGCAGCGACCATCTGGATGAGGAGTTCGAGCGATATTAGCTGCGCGTATCTTAAGAAGATAGGCCGCATGCACAGGCATGATATTTTTTCTGTTGACTTTCTCAGGCAAATCAATAAGTTAAGATGATGATTTGACCTGGTGGCGCTCTTCTTCATTCGAAGACGCCGCCGCATGCGGCACATCGCGGCGACCTTGCCGCGCTCTAATTGGTATAACATGCAGCAGAAAGGAAATGCATATTGAGCATGATTTCGAATCCATATCCAGGTTTACGTCCGTTTCAGCATCATGAAGCCGCGATTTTTTTTGGTCGGGAGCAAGAAACGCAAGAGGTCATGGCGCAATTGATCGCGAAGCGTTTCGTGGCGGTGCTCGGCTCGTCAGGGTGCGGGAAATCATCATTGGCGCGCGCTGGCGTGGTGGCGGCTCTGGAAAAAGATTCGGCGGCGCAGAATCGTTCGCGCTGGTGGGTGGGAAAAATGCGCCCCGGCGAGTCGCCGCTGCGTCAGCTTGCGCAAGCCCTGACCAGGCCGTCGCTGTTAGAAAAACCCTCGCCGGAACTTGCCGCCGCAGATGTCGAAGTAGATGAGGGGATTCTGGCCTGTTTGCAGCAAGGCGAAGAGGGCTTGACCGCGTTATTGCGACAGGATGGGCTGCCGGACAATACAAATTTTCTGCTGTTGATTGACCAGTTCGAAGAACTCTTTCAGGCATACCGGCATGGGAATCGCCGCGAAGCGGAAGCCTTTGTCGCGTTGATCGCGCACAGCGTCCGGCAGCGCGAGTTTCCGATTTACGTGCTGACGACCATGCGCTCCGAATTTGTCGGCGAATGCAGTCTGTTTTCGGGCTTGTCGGAGTTGTTGAACGCCAGTTTCTATTTAGTGCCGCCCATGACCCGCGAGCAGCTTTTCCGGGCGATTACCGAACCAGCCAAAATCTGCGGTGGCGAGATCGAAGCATCCATGCTCACCCGCTTATTGGATGAAACCACGCAGGAACCGGATCGGCTTCCGCTGTTACAGCATTGTTTGATGCGGATATGGTTTCGCGCCACCTCCGGGAAATACGCTTCGGACGCGCAGCAGGAGACGAAAGCGCCAACCGCCCGGAAATCAGGCCGGATCATGCTGAATCTTGAGGAATATTTTGCGGTCGGCGGCGTGCTGAATGCGTTGTCAAACCATGCCGATCAGACCTTCTGGAAATTGCTGCCGCGCCAGCAGCCTCTCGCCGCCGCGCTGTTTCGCCGTCTGGGAGACCGCCGGGCGAAAACGCGCTATGTCAGCGAAGCGGTGCCGATTCGGGAAATTGCTGAAATTGCGGGCGTGAGCGTGCAGGAAGTTATCGACATTGTCGAAGTTTTCCGGCATCCCGAATGCCATTTTCTCACCCCGGAAATCGGCGTTCCGTTGACGGCGGACACGGCGGTGGCGCTCAGCCATGACAGCCTCCTGCGCAATTGGCGTCAACTTCGGGAATGGGTGGAGCAAGAAGCCAAATCCGCCGAAACCTACCGCTATCTCAGGCAAACGGCGTATTTGTGGGAACAGGGCAAAGCCGCACTCTGGAAATCGCCAGACCTCGAACGCGCCCTGTTGTGGAAAGAGCAGGAACGCCCGAACGAAGCCTGGGCGCGGCGATATGGCGGAGATTTCGCCATCACGATGACATTTCTGCAACGCAGCGCTGCCAGGAAAAATTCCCGCCATCGGCTTATGCTGGCAGGACTGTTGGCGCTGGGGATTCTGCTGAGCGGCGCGGGAGTGTGGGGCGGGCTGGAACGATTCTGGCGGCTGCGGGCGCAGCGCGAATTGACCGCCGCACAGGAGCAGGCGAGTCGCAACGCTGCCGAGTTACAGCGTTTGAACGCCGTGATCGCAGAAGTTCGAACCCAGCCGCAGGCTGCCGCCGCGATGGTCGCCATTCGCGAACTTCGGCTGCAAGACGCTCGCGGTCTGACGGTAACGCCCTTGCAGGAGCGCTACCTGCTGAAACCTGGCGAACAGGTGACTGTCGCACTGGAACTCGACAACCCGTTACAGCGGGAGGTCGAGACTCGTTTTTATCATTTTCTTGAGAAAAAAACGGTGACGGATGCGGCGTATGTGACGCCCAATTTGCCAGGCGCGAAAGACCTGCTGATGATTCAGGTCGTCGAAAAAGCGACAGGCGATGTCATCGCGCAAGCGTTGCTGCCGATTCAGATCGCCGCAACGATCACGCGCTGACGATAAGGAGTGCAAACGCTTGCTTTTGCAGTCTGCCTGTCCTTGTGGCAAAAGCAAACTTTTGCGCTCCTGTTCAACCGCGATGAAGAACGCGATAATTCTAATGTTTTACGGTCATAAAAAGTTGTCAGACACCTCCAAGGTGTCTGACAGCTAACGGACAAGGAGGCATCTATGCAGCAACGACACAGAATTGCCGTTCAGCATTTTATCGGAATCGTCTGCTGGCTGATTTTCAACGCTGCGCCCGGATTGGCGAAACCGTTGATTGAATTAGTGTCTGATCCCGCGCCGCAGGATATGCAGATTCAGATCGCGATGGTGCGGGAAATTTGGATCGAAGCACGGGCGAATGAAGCGCTGACGGATGCCCGCTGGAAGGTGGACGGGGCGGGAGAATTTCAGCAGTTGGAGGGCGGAATGGGCGGAATTTACCGCGTCCCGACGGCGATTGCGACCGCGATGCAGCAGGTCGTCGTGACCATGACGGCAAAGACGGCGAATGGGCAGGCCGCGACCGCCAGCATCACGCTGAACCTTGTCGCGCCAGAACCGACGCCGACGCCAAGCCCGATTCCGACCGCCGAGCCAACGCCGACCCCCGTACCTCAGCCGATTCAAGTTCAGTATCCATTTATCCGTCAGGAAAAATTTTTTGTGCAGGCAGGCCAAACTGCAATTATCGGCGTGCAGCTTGTGAATCCGTCCGGTTTGCCGTTTCAGGTGCAATGTTCCGCGCTGAAAGGCAAGGCCGAGAGCGTGCCGTCGGAGAACGCGAGCGCGACTGTTCCTGAAATTCGGTATGCTGCGCCGACCGAAGCGGGAAAAGACCTGCTGGAAATTCAAATTATGGACGCGCAGAACGGCGCGAATTTACGTCAAATGGTCAAAATCGAAGTGTTAGAATAATACATCAGAACTGCGAGAAGGAGGCAAGATGAACATTAGAGGAGGCAATCGCCTGAAGATTTTCGGGGTGTTGACTGGAATCGCGCTGTTTGGCGTGCTATTCGCGCAACAAGCGGCAGCGCAGCCAACTGTAAAGATCGCGCTTGATCCGGACATCAGAGACATTGAGATCGGTTCTGCCCTGAAAGAGATATGGGTTCAAGCCGAAGTGACGGGCAATAACCCGAAACTCACATGGAAATTCGAAGGGCCAGGTTCGTTTCAAGAAATGACATTAGGCGGAATTTATAGCATTCCGCAGCAGATTGGCGGCCAGACCGCGCAGGCGACGCTTACCGTTGACGCCGTTGATGCTGACGGAAACGCCGCGCAAGATCGCGTGACGCTGACGCTGAAATCCT
>CAZMEO010000235.1:0-2988 GCA_964565315.1 uncultured Candidatus Moduliflexus sp.
TTGAAAAATCTGCGTATTGCTTGGCATTTCGACGCGAGCCAGGCGGCGGGCGATAATGCCGACTTCTGTCAAGACAAGCGCAAGCACGATCAACGACACCGCAAACGAGCTTTGCATGATCAGCAACGCGCAGCCGCCGAACAGCAGCGTGGCGGCGCAGCTCATCAGCGCGATCTGTTTGACGGAGAATCCGATTTTGCGGCAGCGCAGGGCGTAATGATCTTTGCTGCCGAGGAACATGGAAATCCCTTTGCGGTAGCGCAACACCATGACGAACAGCATATCGAAAATCGGGACGCCGAGAATCAGAATCGGCGCGACGACGCCAAGCGGATTTTTCTCGGTATATTGCCCGATCATGGCGAGCGCCCCAAGCATCAGGCCGATGAACATGCTGCCGGTATCGCCGAGATAAATCTGCGCTGGCTCGAAATTATAGCGCAGCAGGCCGAGCAAGCTTCCGGCGAGCGCAATCGTCATAATCCCGATCATGGTCTGGCCGTTCAGCAGCGACACCGCCCAGAGCGTGATGCTGGCGCAAAACGCCACGCCCGTCGCTAACCCATCCATGATGTCAATGATATTGATCGCGTTAATCACGCCCGCCACCCACAGCACGGTCAACGGCAGCGAAATCCACTCCGGCAGGGAAATCAGTTCAATTCGAATCCCGGACTTGATCAAGACGAGAATCGCAATCAACTGGCCGAGAAATTTGACGCCCGGCGTGACTGCCCGCATATCGTCGAATAAACCGACAATCACCAGCACTGCCCCGGCCAGCGTCAGGCCGAGCACGCGCGTCGTAAAGCCGAACGTGCAGGAGAGCGTCAGCAAAAAGGCGATATAAACCACGATGCCGCCAAGATACGGCGTCGGGGTGGCGTGATCTTTTAAGCGGCCATCCGGCTTGTCCACGATATTGTACCGCAGCGCGGCGTTTCGCGCTAACGGCGTGGCCCAGAGCGCCAAGCCGAACGCTAACAGAAACGTGAACGGATACTTGATCGCGACGTAGGTTGACGGCAGCACATCCGAGAGCGGCAGCACAAACAACAGCAGCAGCAGAAAAAAAACGGAACGGCTCATGCGTGTTTTCATAGGTCTTCTTTTACCACAGTTCCGGCAGTAATAAGGGTTTCAGGGGAGATTTTCACGCCTGGAAACGTCACGACATGCGGCTGCGTCACGACATGCGATGCGAAGATTGCGCCTAATTGCTCTAACCCCGTATTGACACGCTCCCCTTTGACGACTGACATAATGGTTGGCGTCTCCATGGCGTCGCTCATCGTGACAAGCCCTGAATGCGCAAACACATGATCGCCAATCACTGAATGTGCAATCTGGCAAAATGGCGCAAGGCGGACATGCGAGCCGATCACGGAATTGATCAAGCTGTTCGATCCCGCAATCATGCAATGATCGCCGATAGATACGTTCCCGCGAATATCGCAATTCGGGCCGATAATCGTCTGGGTTCCCACGCAGAGGTTGCCCTGAATATGCGTGCCAGAGCGGATGACGGACCCGGCGCCAAGCGACAGATTGCCGGCGATTTTGACATGAGGCTCAACGATGCCCTGCATTTCGCCCGGCATATCGCGCCGCAGCACAAAATCATTCGCAATCAGAATGCTCCAGGGAAATCCCACCGGAATCCATAAACCGGGGCTGACATGATAATGCATTTCCGCTGTCTGGGCGAGGCGCTTGATGGCGTCTGTGACTTCATATTCTCCGCGCGGACTTTTCGGAATCTGCTTCAGCATGTCGAATATCCCGCGATCAAGAAGATACATGCCGACACTGGTCAGATTGCTGGCTGGATGCTCCGGTTTTTCGATAATGTCTGTCACCCGCCCATCCTGCACAGTCAACACGCCGAATAAGCGCGGATTGTGGACTTCCTGCGCTAACAGGGCATAGCGATGCGGCAGCAGGGCGTCAAGGTCTTCTTTGGCATAAAGATCGTCGCCATTCATCAGCACAAAGCGGTCGCGGATATACGGCTCGACCTGCATCGCCGCGTGGCCTGTGCCTAATTGCTCGCGCTGTTCCACGTAGCGCAGCGCGATGCCGCGATAGGATTCGCCGAATTCCGCGCGAATCATCTCATGTTTATAGCCGACAATAATAATGGCTTCGTCAATCAGCCCGACGAACAGGTCTAATTGATGCGCCAAAATCGGCTTGTTCGCAATCCGCAGCAGCGGTTTCGGCTTCGTTAATGTCAACGGATAGGTGCGGGTCGATTTCCCGGCAGCCATAATGACAGTTTGCAGCATAGTTTCGCCGACGAAGTAACCCTGCCAGGGTTCAAAACCCTGGCAGGGTTGTCCGGCGCAAGCGATTTATTGTTTATATCCGAAACGCCGCAGCAATTCCTTGCGCGAACGAATATCGTCATCCGATTCGATGCCTTTGGTCAAGAAGCCGTCAACGACGCCGAGAATGCCGCGTCCCTGTTCGGTTTCTGCGAGAATGACCTGTACCGGATTCGCGGAAGCGCAGAAAATCCGGCAGACTTCCGGCACGTTTTTAATCGCGTTTAACACATTGACCGGAAACATTCCTTTCATGAACACGATGAAACTATGCCCGGCGGACAGGATAAAGGCGTTCTTTTTGGCAAGTTCAATCATTTCGTCGTCCGTGCCGGTATAGCGCACGAGGCACGGGCCGGAGGCTTCGCAGAACGCGACGCCGAATTTTGCGCCCGGCACGGCGTTGACCATCGCTTCATACACGTCCTCGACGGTTTTGATGAAATGCGTCTGTCCTAAAATAAAATTGATCTCTTCCGGTTTTTCAATGCTGACAAGTTTAAGTTCCATGATCTCCTCCCTGAAGCAGTTCGAATTCGTGAACGGTGTTTCCAATGTTCTTCCAAATTTTAACCGCCATACCGCACACAACCTCCCTTTGTCAACGATTTTTACGGACAGAACAAACAAACCGTCATCGCGTTGACTTTTCTCTTGACTC
>CAZMEO010000235.1:3088-5699 GCA_964565315.1 uncultured Candidatus Moduliflexus sp.
GTCAAAATCATTGAGACTTACCCCAACGAAGGAACGCTGATCAAGATTCTCGCCACAAGCAAAGGAGTCGGCGGATGCCCCACGAATAATTCGATCAATTTAAAAACCCTTGATCCCGACGTGCCGGTCGCCGTTGTCGGGCGTATCGGCAACGACGAGAACGGGCGGTACGTCCTTGAGCGCTTGCAAGAAAAAGGGGTGGATACCCATGCCGTGAGCGTCTCCGCCGAGAGCCCCACCTCCTACACTGATGTCATGACGGCGAAACGCTCCGGGCAGCGGACGTTTTTCCATGATGTCGGCGCAAACGCGGAATGGACGGTCGCGCATATTCCATTTGAGGATTTTGCCGGATACAAAATCGCGCAGATCGGCTACATTTTGCTGTTAGATGGCATGGACGCCGCTGACCAGGACTATGGCACGGTGATGGCGCGGGCGTTTGGGCGGTTTCAGCAGATGGGCTTAAAAACGAGCGTCGATGTCGTGAGCGAGATGTCGGATCGGTTTACCCGCCTCGTCATCCCGGCGCTGCAATATGTGGATTATCTGATTCTGAACGAACTCGAAGCCGGGCAGACCGTCGGCGTGGCGCTGCGGGATGACGCCGGAAGATTGCGCGGGGAACGCCTGCGCGACGTGGCGGAAAAGCTGCTGGCTGCCGGGAAATCCGAATTAGTCGTGATTCACATGCCGGAGGGCGGCTATGCGCTCAATCGAAGCGGGCAGGAAGTGAAAGTCCCGTCGTACCAGATTTCAGAGCAGGAGATTCAAGGCTCCGTCGGCGCGGGAGACGCCTTTTGTTCCGGCGTGCTGTATGGGTTGGAGCAAGAAAAACCCCTTGAGGAATGCTTGCGCATCGGCACGATGCTCGCCGCCTGCAATCTTTTTTCGCCGACTGCGACCGGCGGCGCGTTGCCGTTGGCTGCCGCGCAAGAACGAATGCGCGCGTACCAGTTGCGCCCGCTCGCGTTCTGAATCCGATCATTTCCGCGTCAGTCGAATACATGATCTCGTAAAAAAGTACACCATGGCAGCCCCGCCCTATGTGGCGGAATCCTCCTTCCCGCCACGTAAGGCGGGGCTACCGACTTCATTCATTCCACGATGTACGTATTTCCGATCACGACATCGCTGCCATTGCGCCAGCACGCGGCGTCGCGCTGCGAACGAGCCGTGCAGCAGGCAGAGGATGGAAAGCGTCAACACAATCCGGCGCGAGGAACAGCCGCGATGCCGCAACGACGCCGCCACGCTGCGGCAGTGCCGCAGCAGGCCGCCGATGCCGACAGAAAGCGATACATTCGTGGATGGACGCTGTCCCTGTTCGATGCGCCACGCTTTGCGCCAGACCTCGCCCCAGGTCGCTCGCGCCGGATGCCAGACGCAGGCATCCGGCGCATAGATGACGGAGACGCCGCATTGCGCCGCCCGCAGACACCAGTCTTTGTCGCCGCCAGAACGCAGGCGGGCGTCAAACAGCCCGACGCGCTCGAACAGATCGCGCCGGACAAAGAGATTGGCGGTGGCGGCAAAGCCGCAGGTCTCGACATAGCGCCGCTGATCCAGATAATACGCGCTGTCGAACCGTTCCGCCAACGTCGGGTGCGACGCATCGCGAAATGTCATGATCACCTCTCCACCTGCGACGCCAGAACCCGCGTCTATCGCCTGCACTCCAGCGTCAAGCCATCCCGGCTGCGGCAGGCAGTCAGCGTCGGTGAAGGCGCAGAGGCGGCCTCGCGCCACAAGAAGACCGCGATTCCGCGCCGAGTATGATCCGGGGCGCGGTTCGTGTTCAATGCGCAGGGGAAACCGGCCTGACGAACATCCGGCATAGCGATCCGGCTCGAAATGCTCATGATTGTCCACAATGATCACTTCGACGCCGCGCGCGATGGTTTGCGCGGCAATTGCCGCTAAACACGCCGGAAGCACACGCGCGTGATCTTTGACCGGAATGATAATAGAAACATCACAGGATGGCGTCGTCATCGCGGACAGGAAACAGGAAGAGCAACGCACACAGCAGATATTTGATATTGCCGAACCCGACCAGTATCAGCAGGATGAGACCGCCGCCCTGCCAGGAGATCGGACGGAAATAGGCGGGAAAGAGATAGAAAGGCAGCGCTGGGAGCGCCTGAACCCCGATCCGCGTCCAGCGCAGATTGAGGCGAAACGCAAGATTGTGCCCGATGCGGTCAGGCCGTTCGGCGAGCGCCGTGAAGACGCCGCGCACATCGCCCGCATCCGCCGCCTTTTTCGAGCCGATCAGCAGGAGATGCAGCAGATAGGCGGTCTGCCGGCGTCCGAACTCATAGCAGAGCGACCAGCCGACATAGCCGCCCCACATCGCGAGGCTGACCAGTCCCATCCAGCCGAGGCGCGGCAGCAGGAACGGCGCGGTCAACAGCGTCAGCGGCTTGGCGGCATAGGTCAGGCCATAGAGCGCCGCCGCCCAGCCGCGCTGCTTCAGTTGCAGCAAACGCAAAACCATCAGCAGCAGGCCAAACAGGATCGTGTCATGGCACGGCTGATGCATCATCAGCGCAAAGACCGGCGTGGCGCACAGCAACGCGGCATGTCGCCCATAGAGCGCGAAGAGCAG
>CAZMEO010000236.1:0-5697 GCA_964565315.1 uncultured Candidatus Moduliflexus sp.
GCTTCGATGGTGGTTCGCATGGCGGGCATGGTGGTCGTTAACAGGGCGCTCATGCCGACAAACCCGGCATCATGAGTTTTAATCGCATCGATGAATTTTTCCGGCGGCACGTCCGTGCCTAAATCAATAATCTCAAAGCCCGTTCCTTCCAGCATCATCGCGACTAAATTTTTGCCGATGTCATGCAGATCGCCTTTCACCGTGCCAATCACGATTTTGCCAAGCGGCTTGATATCCGCGTCTTTCAATTTCGGTTTCAGAATCGCCACGCTCGCTTGCATGGCGCGGGCGGCAATCAGCATTTCCGGCACGAAATACTCGCCTTCCTCAAATAAACGGCCAACTTCAGTCATCGCGGCAATTAAGCCTTTGTTCAAAATGTCGGCGGGAGCGATATTTTCTGCTAATGCGGCATTCACGCCGTTCGTTGCGCCATTCAGGTTGCCATCAATCACGCTTTGATAAATGTTGTCTAACGTTGCCATATCATTATGACGCTTTCTCCTCATGGCATTTTAAGCATCGCGTTAAACGCCATCAGAAGATATGCGCAGAAGTAAGTAAAATAATAACATTGGAAATATGAACCGCATCATCTGAATCCAGAATAGGGGCATCCCCCATATACATCGATGAAAAACAAGCAATACGATCCGTTTTGTCAGGGGAGCTTATTCAAAATTCAGTGTAAACAGGATAAGATAATCCGAACTTATACGGAGAAGTTTGTCAAGATATTTTATTGAGATTTTACAAACAACGCACAACCAGACGCCAGGCGTTCGGCAAAAAAATAGGTGCCAGACACGTTGGAAGCGTCTGACACCGTCTTGTTTGTGGCCTATTTTTTGGAGACATCCAACTTCTGGCGCAGGAATTCGTTTTGTTCCTTCATCTGCTGGATGACGTTGCGGGCTTTTTGAAGATGCTCCATCAATTCTTTATTTTGAGCGGCTAATTTGCTGATCGTTTTGGTGTTATGCCAGATGCGGGAGGAGAGCGTCTCTAACAAGGCCATGGCGATTTCAGGCTTCTGGGGAATCTGCGTGGCAAGCGTGTCGCGCGTGACCGGCAGCAGGCGCGTGCGCCCGACGGCAACGGCGCGGGCGGAGCGCGTCTTTCCGCCTAATAACGCCATTTCTCCGAAAAAATCCCCTTTTTCATAGACCGCCACCACCTTGCGCGTATCGCGATAAGAACTGACGATTTTGACTTTGCCTTCTTCGATAAAATACATCTCGTTGCCCGGCTCGCCCTCTTCGAAGATGATGTCGCCGTCATGATACCCCTGGTCAATAATATCGTTATAGGACAGTTCTTTATGTTTTTTGCCCGGGAATAACGGTTCGTGTTCCAATTCTTTCATAGTCAACACATCTTCGTCGTCGCCTGCATTATCATCTTTCAAGACGGCGCGCTCTTCTTCGGTGAACGTGACTTCTTCCTCTTCCACCGGCAACGCGCGTTCCCGTTCGTCGCTCCATTCGGCGTTCCCTTCTCCCTCTAATCCCTCCTCTTGCGGTATGGCTGAGCGCTGAAAAAATGTCGGTGAAGACGGGCGCTCCTCGTCTAATGCCGCGCCGAGTTGAAAGCGTTTTTCCAAATTTTTAATGACAGATGAGGAAATCGTTTCAAACGCATCCAGCACTCCCTCGCCGGTGACGGCGACCGTCTTAAAATGCTGAAGTTTCCAGGGATTGATGTCCTGATTCAGTTCATCAATTGATAAAATATCTTTCATATCGCGTTTATTATATTCATACACCAGCGGCAAATTTGAAAGGAGGATATTATAGCCGCCTTTCAGATTATACTGAAGGTTTTTGAAACTGATGATATTGGCTTCGCGGCGCGACCGCTGCGAATCAGCGACGAAGACGATGGCGTCAACGCCTTGCAGCACGGCTTTGCGCGTATTATTATATTTAACCTGTCCAGGGACGGTATAGACCTGAAACCGAAGTTTGAACCGATTGATTTCACCGACATAAAGCGGCAGCAATTCAAAATAAATGGTCTGGTCTGTTTCGGTGGCGAGAAAATACAGTTCGCCTTTGCGCTCCTGAATGATTTGCTGATGAAGATATTGGAGCGAAGTCGTTTTTCCGCATAACCCCGGCCCGTAATACACGACCTTGACAATCATTTCTTTGGCTTTATAGTTAAAGATTGGCATACCCGTTCCTCGCCTGAGAAGTGTTGAGTGGCTGCTGAGACCTTAAAAACCACTGCTGCCGAATGTCCAATCGGCAAAATGTTTGTGCCAGATGTCTCGAATTATGGGATATGTGCGTAACGTCTCCTGTAATTCATCATCAGGAAGCGCGTGGAGTTTGTCCAGCAAATCTTTTAAATTTTCTTCCCCCATATCTCTGACTTCTTTCTGAAGAAGATGAATGTCGAATTCCTCGCTGAGCTGCGCTTCTAACTGCTCGTTCGTCAGGGATTCCAGATCGGGCGTCGCATCAATCTGCGACAGAAAATCCTGAAGATTCGAATCTTTGATGATAATCGTGGTTTTTTTCATGCGTCCCCCCTTGTTCATTGTATAAATCCAGACAGCACCTCAGTTATTTCGAAATATATAGACAACCTGATGATTTGACAAGGTAAATCTTGCAGAGATTCTATTCGAAATGAGGGAAGATTTCTTTCAGCATCCGCGTCAGCAGATATAATGGCAGGCCGACCACATTGTTATAACAACCGTGAATCCATTCCACGAACATCGCGCCTTTGCCCTGAATGCCATACGCGCCAGCTTTATCCAGCGGTTCGCCGGTGTCGATATAGCGTTCGATGTCGCGTGGCGTCAGATGCGCAAATTTCACGTCAGTGGTTTCATGCCGCATCAGGATATGATACGGGGAGTGAGCGGTAGAAATCAGCGCTAATCCGGTGATCACCTGATGCGTTTTGCCGCTCAGGTGCGAGAGCATTCGAAACGCATCCGCCTTATCGGTCGGTTTGCCGAGAATATGCTGCTCATCCACGACAATCGTATCCGCGCCGAGAATCAGCGCATTCTCACAGGACACGGCAACCGCCTGCGCTTTTTCAAACGCTAATTGTTCGGCGATGCGTTCCGGCGGAAGATCGTGGTCAAGCCGTTCATCAATATGGCTGACAATCACGTCAAAGGTGAGGCCGATTTGCTGAAGAAGCATCTTCCTCCGAGGCGAGGAAGATGCCAGAATCAAACGGGGAGTCAAGGAATCCATAGCTGCTGTCCTACATAAATCATATCGGCGCTGGCAAGCTGGTTCGCCTGCCGTAATTGTGCAAGATTGATATGATATTTTTCAGCAATCAGCGACAGCGATTCGCCGGTTCTGACGACGTGCATTTTGCGCTGGTCAGGGGCAGCCGAACGGTCTAACTTTGCTTCTTGTTGATAAACACGGTGCGGCGTTTGCCGGGTTTCCCCGATTTCCGCAAAATACTCCTTAATGCTGCTGGCTATCGAATAGGCGATGCTATTGCGGAACTCTTTTTGATCTAAGAGTTTTTCTTCGCGGCTGTTGCTGACGTAACATGCTTCCACTAAGACCGCAGGCATCTCAGCAGAGCGCAGCACCACAAAATTCGCGCGTTTTAATCCTTCCCGCGCAATGCCGTATTTTTTCAGGTTCGTTAACGCCGCGCTCAAAGAAATCCGGCCAAATTCAAGGCTATGCTGCAACGATGCCGTCATCGAGAGATCGGCCAGCACGAAAGTCAACATTTCATCATTTTTGATCGGCACTGGCGTTTCCGCGCCGCCGAACAAAATATCAGACGCATTTTCCTGTTCCGCTAACAAGGCCGCCGCGTCATCGCTCGCTTTTTCAGAGAGCGTATAGACGGAAAATCCCTGCGCCTTTTTGCTGCGGTTCGCGTTGACATGCAGGCTGATAAACAAATCCGCCTGATACTCTTTCGCAATTTCCGTGCGTTTCGGCAGCGGAAGGAAATAATCGCGATCCCGCGTCAAATAGACTTTCACATTGGGCGCGCTCTTCTCAAGAATCGCCTTGATTTTTTTGGCGAAATCCAGCACGATGTCTTTTTCTTTCAGGCCGCTGGCGCTGACTGCGCCGGGGTCATGGCCGCCATGACCGGGGTCGAGTACAACAATATGATATTGATTGTCTTTGAATCCCTGCGCGACTTGCTGCTGCTCGATTCGCTCTTGCTGCGCCTGTTCCTGCACAACCTGATCGAACAGATTCACGATCACACGATCCGACTGATCGTTCAAGCCTGGCAACACCTGAACAGTGGGTTCAACCGTGCGAGACAGATCGAACACGATTTGCGTCGTGCCGGTTTCCAATCGCTGCACCCGAATGCGCTGTAAGGTAACGTCATTGACATCCAGGCTGCGGTCGCCGAAGAGGTCTTTCGCATTCGCCACTTCCAGCACGAAACGATCCGGATTCGAGCGCGTGTGATAGGAAGGCTGCACTGGCCGGTCAAAAAAGATAATCGTCTGTATGTGATCTGGCGCTAACCAGTATTGAATATCTGTAATGGTTGCCGGTTCCGCCGCCATCAATACAGCGGCGTTCAACAGCAACATGCATGCGAAAATTCCCGTCCACATCCATTTCATCATAATCTTCTGTCACCTCATCAAGCAGTGTATCGGCTGTACGCGCACCTCATCTGCACGAAACGCAAATCTGTCAAGGAGAATCTCATCAGACCATAACCGGAAAACCAAAGAACGTCAAGAAAAATGTGCAGGGAACCCATTGATTCTACGAAATGTAACAACGACTTTCCTCTTCAGCAGGATTGCGGGAAGATTTTTACATGATGAATCTCGCCTTTTAACAGGGGTTTTTACTGAAGAGAATCAATAATATTCATTTCTTTATATATTTTTTGTAACTATTTAGCCTGTAGGGCTTTGAGTATTGTAGAAAACGACATTGCGCTCCTCAAAAGAAACCATTATGCACGATAAATTTAACATGAATGAATCGCCTGGTTATCTTGTCGCCAGGGTGAACTGGTACATGAAAACCAATTTTCAAAAATTAATCCGACAGCGCAGCTTGCAAGTCACGCCGGAACAATGGGCAGTGCTGCGATTTGTCTTTGAATCTCCCGGCATTTCGCAGGCCGAAATTGCGCGGCGAAGCTTGAAAGACAAAACCAATATCACCAGAATTCTGGACGTGCTTGCGAAATATGGCTATATCCGGCGTCAGGACGATGAACGCGACCGGCGCGGATATAACATCTTTTTGACCGAAGAAGGCGAAACTGTGTTGCGACAGCTTATTCCTTCGAGGACTTCGCCCCGACCACGTCAATGATAATCGTGAATGCAAAGGTACTGGTCTGCTTTATTGCAGGCGCTCTGTATATCATGACAGCGGCGGCCATCCTGCGCAAGGCGTATCGCTGGACGCTGGCGGGCGTCATCGCCTTTTTGCTGTTTGATGGCCTGTATCTTGTCGAACTTGCGCTATGGTGGCGCACAAACCCCAAGACCTGGCTTGGCTTCGGCATGTTCGGCACGTTAAACCTGCTGTTCGGCGTCGCTTCCTGGCGCTATTGGCAGCAGCGAGACGCTGTTCTCAATAGCGCTAAAACAGCCTGAACACAAGTGCCCCTTGATAGCGTCAGCGGAAGAATATTTTTCCGCTGACCGCCGCTCCTCAAATAATTCTTCCTGAACATGTTGCACTCCTCATCATTCAACAG
>CAZMEO010000237.1:0-3565 GCA_964565315.1 uncultured Candidatus Moduliflexus sp.
CGTATGCCACTCCTTGACGTTGCGCGTCTCAATCGTCGGTTCGGCGGCGTTCATGCCGTCAATAACGTGAGTTTTTCGGTCGAATCCGGCACGATCAAGGGCTTGATCGGCCCGAACGGCGCGGGCAAAACCACGCTCTTCAACCTGATTTCCGGCACGATTCCGTCGGATTCCGGCGACGTGCTGTTCGACGGGCAGCCGATTCGGAATCTGCCGCCGCATCAGATCGCGAAACGCGGCATTTTTCGGACGTTCCAAAATATCAAACTCTTCGCGAAAATGACGGTGCTGGAAAATGTCATGATGGGGCGGCATACCAACAGCCGCGCCGGATTCGCCGCCGGAATCTTCAATCTGCCGCGCACATGGACGGAAGAACGGCAAATCCGCGAACGGGCGCTGGCGATGCTCGATCTGCTCGGCATCGCGCATCTCGCGAATACTGAAGCGCAAAGCCTTGCGTTCGGGCAGCAGCGGCATGTGGAAATGGCGCGGGCGCTTGCGGGCGAGCCGAAATTGCTGCTGCTCGACGAACCCGCCGCCGGGCTGAACATGCACGAAACCGACCGACTCGGCGAATTGATTCTGAAAATCAAACGCATGGGCATCACGATTTTGCTGGTCGAGCATGACATGTCGCTCGTGATGACGATTTGCGACGAACTCGTCGCGCTCTCGTTCGGGCAGGTCATCGCGCAGGGCAAGCCGCGCGAGATTCAAAAGCATCCGGAAGTCATTCGCGTCTATTTGGGGGACGATCATGCTTAAAATTCGCAATTTGGAATCGGGCTACGGCAAGCTGCGCGTCTTGAAAAATGTGTCGCTGCACGTCAAGCCGGGCGAAATCGTCGGCATCATCGGCGCGAACGGCGCGGGCAAAACCACGCTGCTGCACAGCATCAGCGGTGTCATCCGCGCCTGGGCGGGCGACATCGTGTTCGATAACAACGCAATTCGCGGCGTTCCGGCGCATAAAATCTTGGCGTTGGGTTGTGCGTTAGTTCCCGAAGGTCGGCAGGTCTTCGCGCCGATGACGGTGGAAGAAAACCTGCTGTTAGGCGCGTACACGCAATTTCGGCGCAAGGCGGGCGCGGCGATTGACGAGGAACTCCGAAAAATTTACGCGATGTTTCCGATTTTGCAGCAGCGCAGCCGTCAACTCGCCGGAACGCTCTCCGGCGGCGAACAACAAATGTTGGCGATTGGCCGCGCCCTGATGTCGAAACCGGCGTTTATCATGCTGGATGAGCCGTCAATGGGGCTGGCGCCGCTTGTCGTCAAAGAGATTTTCCGCGCTATCAGCTCGCTGCGCGACGACGGGCGCACAGTGCTGATCGTGGAGCAGAATTCGAAAGCGGTGTTGGGCATCGCGGATCGCGGCTACGTCATGGAAACCGGCTCAATCGTCATCGAAGGCACGGCGCAGGAATTGTCGAACAATACCGACGTGCAGCGGGCGTATTTAGGCAAAGATTATCAGCGGATTAACGAATAAAAAATAGAACACTGATTGGGGTGATTCAAGGGGAATTAACGCAAAAGACGCGAATGGCGCAAGAGTCGCAAACGTCAATAGCTCTCTTAACGTTTGCGTCTTTTGCGGCTCTTGCGCCGTTTGCGTTAAAAATCCGTAAAAATCAGATGTACAATCGAACATACGAAACGATGGCGCGGGATGATTTGGCGCAGTTGCAAATCGAGCGCCTGCAAACGACGCTCAACCGTGTCTATCGCAATGTCGCGTTTTACAAACACGCGCTTGACGCGCAGCGCATCGAAATCGAAAATATTCGAGCGCTTGACGATTTGCGGCGTCTGCCGTTCACCACGAAAGACGATTTGCGAGCAAGTTATCCCTATGACATGTTCGCGCTGCCGCTGCGGGATGTCGTCCGCATTCACGCCAGTTCCGGCACGACCGGCAGGCCGATTGTCGTGGGCTACTCGAAAAACGATATTCTGCACTGGTCGGAATTGGTGGCGCGGCAACTTGTCGCAGCGGGGCTGACGGAGCATGATGTCGCGCAGATCGCTTTTACATATAGCCTGTTTACGGGTGGACTCGGCTATCATTTCGGCGCGGAAAAGCTCGGTGCGTCGGTGATTCCCGCATCGTCGCACGACAATTTGCATGATCAGATTCTCATCATGAAGGATTTCAAAACCTCAGCGCTGCTTTGCGCCCCTTCGACGGCGCTCGCGTTGTGCCATCTCTTCAAAACGATGGGGATTCATCCTGAACAATTATCCCTGCAACGCGCTATTTTAGGGTCAGAACCCTGGAGCGAGCAGGTTCGCGCCGAAATCGAGGAGACGTTCCGCATTACGGCGTATGACAACTACGGCTTGACGGAAATCATCGGACCGGGCGTGGCGGGGGAATGCCAGCAGCGAAACGGCCTGCATGTCAACGAAGATCATTTTATTGTGGAGGTGATTAACCCAACGACGCTTGAGCCTGTGAACGTCGGCGAAGAAGGGGAATTGGTGTTCACGACCATTACGAAAGAAGCCTTTCCGCTGCTCCGCTATCGCACCGGCGACCGCGCCTGTTTGATAGGCGGCAGCTGCGAATGCGGGCGGACGTTCGTCAGAATGAGCCGGGTGAGAGGCCGCACGGATGATTTGATTATCATGCGCGGCGCAAAATTTTTCCCGTCGCAGATTTATGGCGCGATTCTCGGCGAAGAAGGGATTACGTCGCATTGCAAGATCGTGCTTGACCGTCAGGATGACTTCGACACGCTGGAAGTCTGCGTGGCGATTGCCGCGAATCATGGCTATATTGACGAGATTAAGACGCTGGAACATTTGCGAAATCGGCTGGCGCAGCGCATCGAAAGCAATTTGGGCGTGGCGGCAAAGGTGACATTTATGGAAGAAGGCTTATTGGCGGCTGACGTCAAGGGGAAAAAGTCGCCGATTGTCTTGGATAAACGTGCGGCGTGAACGAAAAGTTGTCAGACACGTTGGACATGCCTGACAACTGGCACTCTTTTATTTTGTGGCGGCGAACAGCCTGTTCGCCGCCGAGGTGAATATTCATGTCTCATCAAATGGCATCGGGAAATTGTTTTGCCAGCCAATCCTCGACATTGTGGGCACCGCTGATTTGAGTCATCGAGGCAAGAGAAATGTTGCGTCGAATATATGTGCGCAGCATCTCTACAAGCTCTTGATCATGCACGATTATTCCACCTTCTTCGTCAGCCATGTCAGCCTTTTGAAGCGTGAGATATTCCCCATCGATGATTTCAATATTGATCGGAAATTCTTCCTCGTTTTTGAAAATGAGAGCTGTTATTTGTTCTGGATGTTTGCGCAGAAATGCTCGAAACGTCTGGACATGCCTGCTCACCCATTCGTGCGGAAATTCATGAGAACCATATTGTCCGGTTTCCCAATATCTCTCGATGCCCTTTTGGGGGAAGATAAATTCGACACGCTCAATTTCCCTCGCCAGGGCATGAAACACTAATTGACGAGTCCGAACAGAGCTTCTGGAATCCCATGGTCCCGCATCAACCGGCAGGGTAAGCGACGGGAGCGTATTGCTGAAGATCAG
>CAZMEO010000237.1:3665-5695 GCA_964565315.1 uncultured Candidatus Moduliflexus sp.
ACGACCTCTGGATGCTTTGTCCAGGCTCGCACTAACGAATCATCGCGTTTTAACGGAAGTTCCCATTCCGCATCAGGCGGGTCAAATGATAAGAACGCCGTGTTGCCGCTGATCGAAAAGCGAATGAGAAATTCTTGAGAGGCTAAGGCAAAATGGATATTGGGATGATGGATAAGCGTCTGGATGATATGAAGAAGCTGATCTCGGAATAATTGGGCTTCGAGAACCTGTAAATTGTCTTTGTCTGAATCGGCGTGCGTGATGCGAGTGAGAATATCCCTGAATTCTTTTTTCAGGAAGTCGCGTTCATGAATCGTCCGCCCCTTGCCGCTTTTGAGATGATTTTCATGGGCAGCAATTCGTTCAAGATGATGCGTTAAATAGATGTCAATTTGATCTTGCGGCACGCCGTAACCTTGCAACGCGGCGCGTAGGCTGTCTGCTGGACGGAATCGTGCTGAAAGCGATGATTTAATCAGGAGTAATTCGTTTTTCAGATTATTGGTTTCGGTATCCGCCAATTTCTGCGTGACCGGAGTAATTGAAAATTTTCGCGCAGGAGCATTCGTTCTCACAAGAGGTTTGCGTTGTTGTGGCGGCCCTAACAGATATTCAAGATACTGAACCAATGCCTGGAGTTCAGACGCCCGCGAAGATTCGTGAGGCTCAATCGTTTCATAACGAATCCAATAGCGGTCATCTGACATTGGTTTCGCTTCCACAAAGCCAACACCTTCGACAACGAGATATTCGGGTAAATGCTCGCCATACGGAATCTCATACAAAAAGCAATGTGACGTTCCGATATATTGGGCTAAAAAATCAGCGATCACCTTGATATTGCAGGTAATATCTCCTGCCCAGAGATGAATCGCATAGAACGGAGAATCCGCCCAGAGAAAGCTGCGCAGCATATCCCGCATGGCATTCCCATCCTGGCCGAATTCGTCATCAAACAATTCATGA
This sequence comes from uncultured Candidatus Moduliflexus sp., assembly GCA_964565315.1. Lineage (GTDB taxonomy): Bacteria > Moduliflexota > Moduliflexia > Moduliflexales > Moduliflexaceae > Moduliflexus. The sequence continues at coordinate 4,632 of CAZMEO010000237.1, forward strand.
TGAAACCAGGTAATATAGATTTTCCCACCAAGATCGCCACGTTCATGCGTGGTTTCCAACAGCGCCATCGCCTGCGTAATGAAGGCGTGATGGTTCCCCTCAAAACATCCCGATTTTTGATATTCATGAGCAGGGATATCGCAGACATCGGCAGACCGTTTCCGAACTAATCCCCTGGTTTGAACGCCTTGTTTCACTCGTTCAAATAACGTCCCTTCTTCTTTATATTCGTCGCTCAACGATTCTAATAGGCCATTTTGTTCCTGGTAGTTTAAATGTTGGCGATTGTATGCTTCAAGCAATTGTTGGATATCGTTTTCCGGGACTTGAAGTTGCCGAAGGCCGTCAATGAGCTTGTACAGCGTTTTGATCGCTGGCGGTTTACGGTTCGATTGTTTGAGGTTGCTCAAATAGCTGGGCGTAATCTGTGCCTGCTGTGCTAACTCTTTAATACTAAAGCGTTTTGTCTGTTTGCCGCGTTCAATAAGCTCACTTAAAATACGAGCAAATTCGCTCATAAAAAATTCTCCTCCTATGAAAGTCATGAAATATTTCTTACAGAAAATCGACAAATGATGAACGCTGTCAAGATAAAAAAATCATCTTCCTTCGAGGATCGTCTTGAGAAAACAGCGAACGGTCGCTGCGTATATTCGACGATGTCTCATATTTCTCAATAGTTATGAGATTTGGAAAAATATGAACTGGTAGAAATTTTTTAATGTAAAAAAAAATCATAAAAATAATTTATAAAAAAATATGTATTTTGAGAAAATAAAACTTGACAAAAAATGTTCAGCTAAATAGATGCCTATAATAGTTTATCGATAAACAACAAACAAATTGAATAGTTGCTTTATCAGAATGTAGGTTATTCTAACGTTGCAGACATTATTGACATAAGGAGTATGCAATATGCCAACTGTAAATCTCACCCTTGATAACCTCAACGAAATTCTCGCCGCGCATCGTCTGACGCCGGAACAAATCGCCAAAGTGAAAACCCTCTTTCTGAAGAACCTGTCGGAACAAGCACATCGTTTTTATAATGGAAAGATGCAGAC
>CAZMEO010000238.1:0-5660 GCA_964565315.1 uncultured Candidatus Moduliflexus sp.
TCATTATCGCGACCGATGGCTTCATCAATGTCGAACCGCAGGTCTTTGACCTGATTCGCAACAAACTCGGCGATGCCAATATGTTCGCGTTCGGCATCGGCTCATCGGTCAACCGTTTCCTCATCGAGGGCATGGCGCGGATGGGCATGGGCGAGCCATTCGTCTTGTTGAATCCGTCGGAAGCTCCGGCGCAGGCCGAGAAGTTCCGGCAATATATCCAATCGCCGGTCTTGACGCAGGTGAAATTAGACGCGCAAGGCTTCGACATTTACGACCTCGAACCGCCGAGTTTGCCGGATGTGCTGGCGGAACGCCCGGTGATTTATTTCGGCAAATGGCGCGGCGAAGCGACCGGCACGTTGACGGTCAACGGGATTGGCGGCGAAGGGAAATATTCGAACGCGATCAATGTCGCGGAAGTGACACCTCGCGCCGAAAACGCGGCGTTGCGCTATCTCTGGGCGCGGCATCGCATTCAGGTGCTTGGGGATTACAACTCCTTGCAGGAATCGGATGAGCGCGTCAAGATGATTACCGATTTAGGCTTGAAATATAACCTGTTGACGCAATACACGTCGTTCATCGCGATTGACTCCGAAATCCGCAGCAAAGACGGCAAATCCACAACCGTGAACCAGCCGTTGCCGCTGCCGGAAGGGGTGTCCGATCTCGCGGTGGGAAAAGGCTTCGCCGCGCAGTCCATCGCGCCCGCGCCAGCCTTCAATGCGCCGTCAAGGAAAGCAAAAGAGGACGTGGTTACACTCTACGAACCTTCAGCGCCAATGCTAATGCCAGAAGAAAAGCTCCAGGATTTCGTTCCTTTGCAAAACATTGGAAATAAAACATTTGAGCGTCAAGGCGATGTGTGGGTTGATCGCGAGTTAACCGCCAATAAAATGGTCGTCAAAATCAAGCGCGACAGCGACGCCTACAAGAAATTGCTGGCTGCACTGCCGCAATTGGAGGTCGTTTTCAAACTCGGCGACCGCGTGATCGTCGCGGCGGGGAGTTACGCCATCGAGCTTGCGGATGACGGCAAGACCGACCTGACGCCGGAAGAACTGAAGCCGCTTGTTGAGGCGTTTAAATCCCTCTAATGCCTCCTTTCCGACGCATCGCGCCGGAACACCAGGAGACGCACAGCCGTGCGTCTCTCCCCCCACTGATTAGGAATCTCGTACTGAGTTCGCGTATTCAGATGCGCCGAATATGCTTCAACACGCGCTTGCGCATGTTGCTTTCTCCTGAAAAGAAATGCGGGCTTTCTTTTCAGATTCTTCTTGACAAACTCACGCCCTTTCAATTGCGCTTGTTTCGTCGAAACGTTTGCATTTTATGAATCATGAGTTTGCCTTGAGGGAGGAAGAATGGTATGAGTACTACGGTATTAGTTGTGCTTGGGCTATTGATCTATGGGGTCATGTACGTGACCTACGGCAAAAAACTCCAAACCCATTTAGTGAAAGCGGATGCCAAAAATCCGACTCCGGCGCATCGCTTGAAAGACGGCGTGGATTTTATGCCTGCGAACCGCTGGGTGCTGTTCGGGCATCATTTCGCCTCAATTGCGGGCGCAGGGCCGATTGTCGGGCCGGCCATCGCGATGGCATGGGGCTGGATTCCTGCGTTGGTTTGGATTTGGGTCGGCAATGTCTTTATCGGCGCGGTGCATGATTATCTGTCGCTGATGGCGTCCGTGCGGCATGATGGCAAATCCATTCAATGGATTGCTGGCAAAGTGATGAAAAAACGCACCGGCGTGGTCTTCGAATGGTTTGTGTTATTCGTGCTTGTGCTCGTTGTGGCTTCATTTGGCGCGGTCATCGGCAATATGTTCAACGGCGACCCGCGTGTGCCGTCTTCCAATATTTTTACGCTGATTGCCGCCGTGATTTTGGGGCAAGTCTTGTATAAAACGAAAATCAATTTTAATGTGGCGACCATTATTGGCATTCTGTTGCTGATTGCAGCGCTCTGGCTCGGCTCAGCCTTTCCCATCAGGCTCAGCGCAGACAACGACATGAACTACAAACTCTGGATGATTGCGTTGGGCGTCTATATTATTGTCGCCTCTGCGCTTCCGGTCTGGGTGTTATTGCAGCCGCGCGACTATTTAAACTCATTTCTTTTAGTTGCAGGCGTCGTGATTGGCGGAATCGCCTTCTTAGTCGGCATGAAATCGTTAGAGATGCCGGGCTATACGATGTGGAGCGCACCGGTGATTTCAGGAAAACCTTCGCCGTTCTGGCCGCTCGTGCCGCTCATCATCGCATGCGGATCGCTGTCCGGGTTTCATGCGCTTGTCGGGTCTGGCACAAGCTCGAAACAGCTTGATAATGAACAAAGCGGTTTGCTGGTCGGCTACGGCACGATGTTTACCGAAGGGTTCCTTTCAACAATTGTTGTGTGCGCCATTGGCGGCTTCGGGTTTTCGATTCTCGGCGAAGAAGCGTCCAAACCGCTGCAAGAAAGCGTGACGGCCTTTGCAAACGGCTATGTTGGCGCTATTAACGCGGTCGGCGGCCCGGCGGGGATTTTCTCGAAAGCCTACGGACACGGCGTCAATGCGATTTTAGGCCTGCCAAAAGGCGCGATGACGCTGCTGGCCGGCATGTGGGTTTCGGCGTTTGCCATGACCACCTTAGACACAACCAACCGTCTGGCTCGCTATACGATTATGGAACTGGCTGAACCGTTGCAGAAAAAATCGCCGTCCGCCTATAAAGTGATTACGAACCCCTGGGTCGCATCGCTTATTCCGGCATTTTTAGGCTTGTGGCTCGCCTGGACAGGTCAGTGGAATCTGCTCTGGCCGGCATTCAGCGGCGCGAATCAGATGCTCGCCTCGATTGCCATGATGACAGCGGCGGTGTGGGTCAGCCGCTATCTGCAAAGCTCCAAACTCTATCAATTGACCATCACGATTCCGGCGCTCTTCTTGTGGCTGACGGTTTCTTTGGCGCTAATCTGGTACCTGATTTACGCCGTGCCGACGTTTGCCGGAGTCAAAGCCATCGTCATCGGCGCGATGACAGCGGTCATGCTGGCATTAAACGTAATGCTGCTGATTGATTATTTTGCCGTGAAAAATGCTCCGCTTCCAAATGGCTCGAAACAGCGGGCGTAAACCCGATTGGCTCGAATGCGAAAGAAATGCGGCGCAGCGCCTATGCGCCGCATTTTGTGTTTTATAGAACTCTTGAACGAGACGAAACCTCACAGGTTTCGAAAATCTGTGAGGTTTTAAGGCAAGTGTATGAATATTTTTGAAAAATTTTGGCGATTTGCGAAAGAATTTTTTCCTGGCATGATGCAGGCGCTCCGCCAGACTTCGACCGACCGGCTGGAATTTGAATTGCGGGAAATGGAAAACATTTTCGGTTTGCTCGTTCTTGGTTCATTTATCGGCATTCCCAGCCCGCCGACCGGCATGAGCCTGCGCCTGATGCCGCACATGTTCCACGAAATGCTGATCATGAACCGGCGCGTTCGCGATTTAGACGACATGTTCGGAGAAATCGCCGGATTTATGGATATTTAAGCGTATGAAACATGCCCAGATTCTTTTGTTTATCGGCAAAGGCGGAGTCGGGAAAACGACCTGCTCCGTCACGACCGCCGTGCATCTTGCCGACATGGGAAAGCGCGTGCTGCTTGTCTCGCTCGATCCCGCGCATAACGCCGGAGACGCGCTTGATATTCCGCTTTCATCCGCCAAAACAGCGATTACGCCGACGCTTGATGCCGTAGAAATTGATTTGGAACAACTCATCAAGCGCTATTTAGAGCATACCTCCGCAACCATGCGGCAGACCTACCGCTATTTAACCGTCTTTAATCTGGATAAGTTTTTTGACGTGATCCGCTATTCTCCGGGCATTGAAGAACATGCCACGCTTGAAGCGATGAAAGAGATTCTGTTTGAAGACGCCGCGCAGTATGACGCGATTATTTTCGATACCGCGCCGACCGGCTTGACGTTGCGCGTGTTGGCGCTCCCTTCGATTTCTGCGCTCTGGGTCGAAAAGCTCTCCGGCATCCGTCAAAATATTTTGCATCTGCGCTCTTCTATTGCCAAGATTCATGGCCCGCAATTCTTACAGGTCGAAGGCGTGGACGAACCGCTGGCTTCAACCGAAGAGGAGGACGCGACAATGCAGGAATTGCGCAAATATCGTCAGGACACGCAGCGGATTCGGCAGGTGTTGGCGAATCCCAATCTGACGAGTGTTGTTGCGGTGTTGAATCCTGAAGACATGCCGTTATTCGAAACGATTCGCGCAGTTGAGGCATTAAAAAAATTTCAAATTCCGTTAAAATTGCTTTTAGTGAATAAAGTCTTGACGCTTCAGGATGTCCCGGCGGAACTGGCGCGGAAAATCGAGCGACAGCAGGAGGTTTTGCGCAAAATTCGTGCGTCGTTTCCGAAGCATCCGGCGCTTGACTTGCCATTGCTCTCAGAAGACCCGCGCGGTTTGGACAAATTACGCCATTTTCCACGCTCAGCAGCGGAACATATCGCGTCTTTCGTCTAAAGGACACGCTTATGGTGACACGTGAACAGGTGATGCAGGCATTGCGGCAGGTACGCGATCCTGAAACCAACATGGATATTGTCGAACTCTTGTTGGTCAATGACATTCGGATTGAAGACGACGGCAAAACCGTCGTGGTGGATATGGGGTTTCAACGCCGTAACCCGGATTGCAAGGCGTGTGTTGTGTTAGCCTGGTATATTCAAAACAAAATCATTCAAAAAATCGAAAAATATGTCGGTCAACTCCCCGGAGTTGAGACGGTTGACGTGCTCTCGAATTAGGAGTCAGCTTCATGGAATTGTTCGGAAATTTTATTCCAACGCAAACACTCTTTTTTTTGTTTATCGTGGCGATTGGGATGTTAATGTTAGTCTATTTTCGGAATCGCAAATATAATTTAGCGCTGCTGACACTCATCAGCAAAGAGCTTGAAACCGCCTTACAGCCCACCGATCAAACCTATACCTGGATTGGCGGAACCGTGGGATTTAAAGCGGAATATCAGACCTCCAGCCCGTTGCGCAAGGCCGAAGCAACAGCGACCATGCTTTCGCGCCAAAGCCTGCTGTTTTATCCGATTTCAAAAATCCTGCTCGGAAATGACCGGCTGTTCGTCGTGCTTTATCCAACGGAACGATTTCGCCGCGAAGCGCATATCATCGAGCGCTGGTATTACCGCCTCCGCCTGAAAACGCTGGAAAATGAAGCGAATTTTGTTCGGAAAATGGTGACAGTGCAGGGGAAAACCTTCGAGTTATTTTCTTCTGATAAAGCCGGTATCGAAAAACTCTCCGACTGGCTGGCAAACATTCCGAATCCGGCACTCGTTAAGCATGTGGCATTTGTGCCGGACAATGGAAGCGTGTACCTCTTTATGATCCCCAAACCAGATGCCATCGCGCAGACAGTCGGCGCAATCATCCGACTGGCTGCCGGAAAATGAGCGACGACGAAAACGCGAAAAATTGGTAATTATTTACCACGAAACACACAAAATACACGAAAATATGGGAAACTCCCTGGTCATTCGGAGAAAGACCGTGATGTGTTTCGTGTATTTCGTGTGTTTCGTGGTGGCTGCTAAATAACCTGAATTCTGTATAAGGTTTTTTGCCACAGATT
>CAZMEO010000239.1:0-5649 GCA_964565315.1 uncultured Candidatus Moduliflexus sp.
TGAGAGTTCAGCGCATCGCTGGCAAGAGGACGATTTTGGTTCCTGTCGCATGATATTTCCTCCTGAAAGTCTGCATAATGCTTAATCTTTTTCAGAAATACTCGATTATTTTGATTTTTTTCGGCGCTGCTGAAATGCGAGCGTTCGTTGCTCTAACGCTTCCATTTGTTTTCTATATCGCCGATATTTCAGGCTCGCCTCGACTTTCTGCTGTAAATCTTCCGGGTTAATCGGCTTAAAAAGATAGTTTTCGGCGCCCGTTTCATACCCCTTGCGAATATCATTCTGGTCTTTGTTATTCGCCGTGATAAAAATGATCGGGATATCTTGCGTCGCTTTTTTGCCATGAATCAGCCGCGCCACCTCGAAACCATCCATCTCCGGCATTTGCACGTCAAGCAAGATCAGATCGATCTCCTGTTTCAACAACAGGCGCAGCGCCTCAGTCCCGGAACGCGCCTTGAATAGCTCATAGCCGCAAGGTTCGAGTACCCCTTCCAGCACTAATAAATTTTCAGCGCGATCATCCACAAGCAAAATGGCTTCTTTTTGTTCTGTGGCAGATGTCATAACGACTTCCTCTCTTCATTGAGTTGAGTTCTCAAATGTAAAATGATGGCTCTTCAGAACGCTCAGACAGGCGGCAACAGCCGTCGCATCATAGAACCGTCCCTGATTCGCAGTAATTTCTTCAATCGCTTTTTCGATGCCGAGCGCGGGACGATATGGGCGGTGAAACGCCATCGCTTCAACGACATCGGCCACGCTGATAATGCGTGCGCCTAAAAGAATTTTTTCTCCCTGCAAGCCTTGCGGATAGCCTGAACCATCGAGCCGTTCCTGATGCTGCAAGACCATTTGCGCAATCGGCCAGGGAAAATCTATCGTTTGCAAAATATCATGCCCTAATTGCGGGTGGACTTTAATCAGGCTGAATTCAATCGGGTTCAGATGGCCGGGTTTGCTTAAAATTTCCGCTGGCACGTAAATTTTGCCTAAATCATGCACTAATCCGGCTAAACGAATCCCATCAATCTCGTCATCCGCCATCCGCATTTCCCGCGCAATGGCCGCCGCTAAGGTTGAGACGCGCCGCTGATGTCCCGCCGTATATGGATCGCGAATTTCCGACGTCAAGGCCATCGCGTGAATAACCCCTTCCATCACGGCGCGTAATTCCACCTCTGTGCGCTGGTGCTGAACGATTTTTTGGCAAAGCTGCTCATTGATGTTAGCAAGCTCGACGGTACGCGCCGCCACTAATTCTTGCAAACAATTTTGATGGTCGCGCAACGCTTGCTCGACGACTTGACGCCGCCGCACCTCGTCTTCTAACTCTGACATCCGCTCCTCAAGCTGCTGCGCCTGCTTCCGCAGCAAGCGTTTTTGCTGGTGAAGTTCGATAAAGACCCGGACTTTGCATTGCAGCACATAGGGATCGAACGGCTTAAACAGATAATCGACCGCGCCGGACTGATAGCCGTGAAACACTTGCGTCGGCTCTTTGTTGAGCGCCGTGATAAAAATAATCGGAATCTGACGTGATTGCTTTTTCCCGCGCATGAACTCCGCCAATTCGAACCCGCTCATATCCGGCATCTGCACGTCAAGCAGCGCTAATGCGATGTCATGCTTCAGCAGCAGCGAAAGCGCTTCCTGGCCTGACGTCGCTTTGATGCACTCGCAGCCCATGCCATCCAGCACTTGCTCGATCACGAACAAGTTTTCCGGGTGATCGTCAACCACCAGCAATTTCACCGATTCGTCTAACACGGAGAGGATATTGGCAGACATAGGCATGTGTTCATTCAGTTCATTCATGCGAGACAACTCTAATACAGCCATACTCGCAACAAGGACAGCAATTTGTCAATATCAATCGGCTTCGACAGGTAATCATTGGCCCCGGCGTCAATCGCCTTCTGGCGATCTCCCTTCATCGCATTGGCCGTCAAGGCAATGATCGGAAGCTTTTCGAAGCGCGCCTGCGAACGAATGCGCTGCATGGTTTCGTAGCCGTTCATTTCCGGCATCATAATATCCATCAGCACTAAATCGGCCTCCGGGTGTTCGTCCAATTGTTCTAAGGCTTCTTTGCCATTTTCCGCCACCAGCACGTCCATTCCTTTGCCTTCTAACACGCTCGACAGCGCAAACACGTTGCGCATGTCATCATCGACGACCAGGATGATTTTTCCAGCGAACACGCCTTCCTTATCATGCAGCATGCGGGCTTTTTTCTGAGCCTGCTGCGGCAGATTGCTCTGGAGGCGATGCAAAAACAGCGTGACTTCATCCAGCAGACGCTCAGGAGATTTCACGCCTTTGATAATAATGCGTTCCGCATGTTTTTGCAAGCGCAATTCTTCATCCTTTGTCAATTCTTTGCCAGTATAAACGATAATCGGCAGCGCCATCAAGCGCGTATCCCGCTTGATCTTTTCCAGTAAGTCGAAGCCGGAAATATCGGCCAGCCCCAGGTCTAACACCATGCAATCGAAGGACGCGGATTGCAAGAGACGATATGCTTCTTCGCCAGAAGCGACGGCAGTGATCTGCACATCGCTTCCGCTGAGCAATTCGCACAGGCTTGTTCGCATGGTCTCGTTGTCTTCGACAATCAGCAGCGCTTTCTCCGTGTGCGTCAGCATGTCCCGGATTTTATGAAACACGTCATCCAGATTTTGGAGCGTCACGGGTTTCGTAACATAGCCAATCGCGCCCATTTTCATCGCCTCCAATGACGCATCCTGCCCGGAAATGAAATGAACGGGAATCGGGCGGGTTTCAGGATTGGCTTTTAATTTTTCCATCACAGCCCACCCATCCATATCAGGAAGGCCGATGTCCAAAATAATGGCATTCGGATGGTATTGATCCGCTAATTGCAAGCCCGAAGCGCCATCTCCGGCAATCAATCCTTTAAATCCTCGTTCGCGAGCCATATCAAACAAAATTTTCGCGAATTTGGCATCATCTTCGATAATCAGCAGCAGTGAATGGTCGGTCGGCTCAAGCTCATGGCGATCATCGCGAATCTCGTTGAGCGTCATCTGCGGAGGTCTCGGCGCAGCAGGCGCGACCGCAGCCTGCTGGTCTTTCTGCGGCGGCGGAGAGGGAGACGAGGCTTGCGTGAGGCGCTCAGGCAGATAGAGCGTGAAGACGCTCCCTTTCCCTGTTTCGCTCTCTAAGCGAATTTCGCCGCCTAACAATTTCGCCAATTCCCGCGTAATGGATAAGCCGAGGCCAGTGCCGCCGTATTTTCGGCTGGTTGTGCCGTCGGCTTGCTGAAACGCCTCGAAAATCAGGCGTTGCTTGTCGGCGGGGATGCCGATGCCGGTATCTGCCACCGCCAATGCCACCATTGAGCGCGGGTCGCGTCCATTTTTCAGCGCGGTCGCGGACGCCGGACGGCCTATTCGCACCGTAATGCCGCCCTCATGCGTAAACTTCATCGCATTCGACAGCAAATTCTTGAGAATTTGTTCAACTCGCTGCCGATCTGTCGCAATCGCCTCCGGCGCATCATCCGCCACCTCAACCTTCAGAAAGAGCGACCGTTCCTGAGCGATATGCGAAAAATGCTGTTCGATATATGCGCTTAGCCCTCGCAGATTCATCTCCTCGATATTCACGGCCATTTTGCCGGACTCGATTTTCGAGAGATCAAGAATTTCATTGATCAGCGTAAGAAGTTCCGTGCCGGACGCATTGATGGTACGGGCGTATTCGATTTGTTTCTCGCTCAAATTCTGCTCTTTATTTTCATACAGCAGGCGCGAAAGAATCAACATGCTGTTGAGCGGCGTCCGTAATTCATGCGACATATTCGAGAGAAATTCCGATTTGTATTTGCTCGATAGCTCCAAATCTTTGGCTTTCTCCTCGATAATCTGGCTGGCATGTTCCAGATCGATGTTCTTTTCCCGCAGTTCTCGCTGCTGCTGTTCAAGCATTTTCGTCTGCTCGGCCAATTCTTCGTTGGTCTGGCGCAATTCTTCCTGCTGGTACTGCAATTTTTCTTCGGAGATGCGGAGCGACCGGGTTTGCTCTTCCAATTCTTCGTTAGCGCGTTTGAGTTCTTCTTGCTGTTGAAGCAAAATCGCGGACTGCTGCTGCGTCTCTTCCAGCAACGCTCGCATTTTGATGCGAGCTTCAGCAGAATGAAAGGCAATCGCAATGCTTTCGCTCGCAGACGTCAGAAACTCAAGATGCTGCGCGGAGAATTTGCGAACTGCGCCCAATTCGATGACGCCTTTGAGATTATGCTCATATAAAAAGGGATGAACCAGGATATATTGCGGAGAACATTCGCCTAATTCCGAGGTAATTTTGATATAATCGTCCGGCACATGATGAAACACAATCGCCTGTTTTTCTAAGGCCGCCTGCCCGATCAGTCCCTCGCCGAGTCGAAATTCGTTCCGCACGCCTTTGCGCTCGGCATACGCATAACTGCCGACAAGTTTCAACGTTTCGGAGGTCGCATCGAAGACGCAGATCGCGCCGATCTGGGCGTCGAGATACGCGGCGAGATAGGTAATCACCTCTCTGGCTAACTCGGCAACGCTTTTTTCGCCGCGCAGCCGTTCATTTAAATCCGTCAGCCCTGTTTTCAGCCAGCTTTGATGTTCAATTTCCTCGACCTTCGCCATCAGATTGTTTTTCATCAACGATAACGCATTCCCTAACATATCATACTTGCTTCGCGTCACAACCGGAACGCTGTAATCGCCATTCCCAATCGCGGTGGCCGCTTTTGCCAGGTCTTGATTGATGTTGATCAATCCCCTGAAAACTTCAGCCATCCGCCCGATTTCATCTTTCGAATGCACGTCAATCGAGACATCGGCGTTGCCTCTTGCTAATTCATTCGCAACAGCAATCACCTTCTTAAGCGGGCGCGTGACAGAGAGCATCGCAAAGATGACAAACAACAGGCAAGCCGCGCCGAAGACTGCGATGGTGGCGGCCATAATCGCCCGCGATTTATTGTTGTTTCGTTGATTTTCAAGAAACATGGCCGCGACAGAGGTTTTCGCTTCTTCGATTTCCTCTTGCGTTTGGGCGTGGATGGAATGATATAAGGCGGTCATCTGCTGCATCTGCGCCAGCATCTCTTCGGAGACGCTTTCCCCGCGTATCATGGCGTCCGAGACCTTCATCACCTGCGCATAATATTGCGCCACGTTGCTTGAAAGCTCTCCATATTCTTCAGGCGTGATAATCGGCAGCGTTTGCCCTGACGCTAAAAACTCCTGCAACTCTTGCGCAAGCGTTTCCGCTTTGCGCAGTTCGTCTTCATCCTGAGCGCTGACGGCGTCCCGAATCGTGCGATCAAGCTCTATGAGCCGCAGTTCCATGCGATACGCCCATTCCAGCCCTGGCACGAACCCCGTTTCAATTTGCGTCAAATACACTTTATTTTGGCCGGTAAAATATTCGGAGATCATAAAAAGGGCAAACAGCCCTAAAATCAACATCATCGGCAAAATCGCCATCTTCTTTGCAAATGTCATCCCGTCTCCCCCTTGCGACTTTTCCTGAGCCTTTCAAGGCGTCTCAAACAATCAATTTTCGCATCAATATCAATAGATGAAACGATGACTCCTCGGTAAAAGAGATTTTGACAAGAAAAATGTGGCAGGC
>CAZMEO010000240.1:0-3152 GCA_964565315.1 uncultured Candidatus Moduliflexus sp.
GCATTCGACTAAATTCAAATCCGGGATCAGAATCGCGCTGACGCCGACGCAAAGCGTAACGAGATAGATAAAAATCACGGTCTGGCGCACGGACATTCCCATTTTCACCAACCGATGCGAGAAATGGCAAGTATCGCCGACAAACAGCGGGCGGTTTTCTTTCCAGCGAATCACCATCACGGAAAATGTATCGAACAATGGCACGCCAAGCACGAGAATCGGCACGACAACCGGCAATTGCGAGACGCTGCGCGTCGTGACATAGGAGTTCGAGACCGTCAACGTCGCGATCATAAAGCCGATAAACAGGCTGCCCGCGTCGCCCATAAAAATTTTCGACGGGTTGAAGTTATAACGCACAAAACCTAAAATGCTGCCGGCCAGCGCCAGAAACAGAAGCGCGGAAAAGTATTGCCCCTGCCGGATGGTCAACGCCGCGAGAATCAGCGAGATAATCGCCGCCACGCCGCTGCTGAGGCCATCCATGTTATCTAACAGGTTGAACGAATTCGTGATGCCGATAATCCAGAGCATCGTGACCACGATGTTCAAGATCGGATGCGGCAGAAATTCAACATGAATTCCGCTGGCGACCACAATCGCCGCAGCAATCGTCTGCACCGCGAATTTCCATTTATAAGAAAAGCCGACGCCGCGAATGTCGTCCACTAAGCCTAACATAAAAATCATCGCGGCGCTGACAATCAGGGCGATAAATTCCGGCAGCACGTTCGTGATGATGTGCAATTGGCTTTGGAGATGGCGCTGATACGTTGGGAAAAGGGATAACTGCCCTGTTTTCGCTAAGGCGAGGATACTCAACCCCGCGAATACCATCGTCATGAATGCGACAAAAATTGCGCCGCCGCCTAACAGCGGGTGAACATTTTTATGAGTTTTATGAAAACCGGGATGATCAAGAATATCAAAGCGGAATGCCAGCCGAATCATGACTGGCACGAGGAAGAAGGAGAGCAGCAAGGCACCGGTAAACGCTCCGACATAACCTATCCATTCTGTCATAGATTGTATCGCGCGTATCGCAACCGGCAAACTGACAGGGTCGCGATACGCGAGACTCCTTAACGATAACACGCCTGAATTGTTTCAATGACGTGATCCTGCTGCGCCTTCGTCAATTCAGGATAGACCGGCAGGGCAATCGCTTCCTTCGCAGCCTGCTCGGCGACGGGGAAATCGCCCTCCTGATACTTCAATTCGCGGTAACATTCCTGAAGATGCAGCGGGATCGGGTAATAAATGGCATTGCCAATCTCTTGTTGATTCAATGCCGCCTGCAATTCATCCCGTTTCTGCGCGCGCAGCGAGTACTGATTGTAAATATGCACATTGCCCGCAGCCGTAACCGGCGTCTGCACGCCAGCAACGCCTTGCAGGGCGTTCGTATAATAGTCGGCATGTTCGCGCCGCGCCGCGCTCCAGGCATCCAAATGTTTCAATTTCACGCGCAACACCGCCGCTTGCAACGCATCTAAGCGGCCATTGATGCCGATCATTGTATTCCGGTATTTGTCCGCGCCGCCATGCTGCCGGAGTTGTTTTACGCGCTGCGCCAACGCGTCGTCGTTCGTCGTGACCAATCCGCCGTCGCCGAATCCGCCAAGATTTTTGGATGGGAAGAAACTAAAGCAGCCAAAATCGCCCATTGCTCCGGCCTTCACCGGCTTCTTGCCAAGTCCGGCATATTCCGCGCCAATCGCCTGCGCCGCGTCTTCAATCACGAGAATCTTGTACTGCTTGGCTAAATCGAGAATCGGCTTCATGTTGGCGCATTGGCCGAACAGATGCACCGGAATAATCGCTTTTGTCGAATTCGTGATTTCGTCTTCAATGGCTGCCGGATCAATGTTGTACGTGACCGGATCAATATCTACGAATACCGGAATCGCGCCGACTCTGGAAATCGCGGTGGCGGTCGCGATAAATGAATACGGCGTCGTAATCACCTCGTCCCCTTCGCCGATTCCTGCCGCCATCAACGCTAACAGCAGCGCATCCGTCCCGGACGAGACGCCAATCGCGTATTTTACGCCGCAATAGGCGGCAATTTCTTGTTCAAAAGCTTCGACTTCAGCGCCGAGGATAAATCGCTGGCTTTCAATGACACTATCAACGACAGGACGGATTTCATCTCGGATCGTTGCGTATTGCGCTTGTAAATCAAGTAACGGTACTCGCATAATAATTCCTATAAGTTCCAATAATTACGGGTTTGTTAAGATTGACACATTCGTCACGATTTTGTTGAGGTTCTTTTACAAAAGAACAGGGGAGTCTTGTCAAGGAATTACTGAGGTTAGAAAAATTTCCGACTCTTGACAGGAGAATTGCATGACACTATGGTATCAAGCAAGACCTCACAGGTCTTGAAGACCTGTGAGGTCTCTGTTCAATCGTCATATATGACGCCGCTGGCGACATGCGCGGTCGCATATCGCTTCTGGCGTGGAGGATCATCCTATGAACATTCTGCGCATATTGATGATAATCGCTCTGACTGTCGGCTTAAATCTGTTGACTTTTCAGGCGATGAGCGAACATACAGACTCCGAAAACACGGAGAAAGGAGAACAACCGATGAATAAAGAAACATTAAAGGAAAAACTGACGCCGCTGCAATATCAGGTCACGCAGCAATGTGGCACGGAGCGCCCGTTCGATAACGAATACTGGAACAATAAGCAGCCCGGCATTTACGTGGACATCGTTTCCGGCGAACCGCTGTTCAGTTCGCTCGACAAATTCGATTCCGGCACAGGCTGGCCGAGTTTTACGCGCCCGCTGAAATCGGAAAATATCGTGGAAAAAACGGACAAGAGTTTCATGATGACGCGCACGGAAGTACGGAGCAAAGGCGCAGATTCGCATTTAGGCCACGTCTTCCCGGATGGCCCGCAGCCGACCGGCCTGCGCTACTGCATCAATTCCGCGTCCTTGCGGTTCATTCCGGTGGAAAAGCTTGAGGAAGAAGGCTACGGCGAATTCAAGAAACTCTTCGAACAAACTGCGCCGGAAAAGAAGACGCCGTCCGAGAAAAATAAATAAATTCTTCGCCGGGGATGAATCCCCGGCCTCTATTTCGTCGCCCTTTCAGGGCGAACGCCTGCCGCGAAGCGGCAACGGAATAGAGA
>CAZMEO010000240.1:3252-5637 GCA_964565315.1 uncultured Candidatus Moduliflexus sp.
CGGATCGTCTTGAAGCCGAATCTGCTGACCGCCGCGCCGCCGGAACATGCGACGACGACGCATCCGGCGGTGGTCGCGGCAGTCGGGAAATTGGTGAAGCAGATCGGCGCAGCCGTTGCGCTGATTGACAGCCCCGGTTCGGGCTTTCCGCACAGCGAAAAAACGCTGCGCAAAGTCTATGCGGCGAGCGGCATGAATGACGCGGCAGCGCAGGCTGGAATCGAACTGAGTTTTGACATCACCTCGCAGGCAGTGTCGTTCCCGCAAGGCGTGTTGATCAAGCGCTTCGACATCCTGACGCCGCTCGCGCAGGCGTCGGGCATCATCAACCTCTGCAAGCTGAAAACGCACGGCTTTCTCGGCATGACCGGCGCGGTGAAAAACAGTTTCGGCGCGATTCCGGGGCGGGATAAACCGGGCTTTCACGCGAAATTGCAGGACACCGCGCGATTTGCCGGCATGTGCCTCGATTTGTCGGCCTGCGTCGCGCCGCGCCTCACGATTATGGACGCGGTGGTCGGCATGGAAGGGAACGGCCCGCATAACGGCTCGCCGCGTCAAATCGGGCTGCTGCTCGCCTCAACCAATCCGCTCGCGCTTGATGTCGTTGCGACCGAAATCATCGGCATGAAACGGGAGCAGAACCCGCTGCTGATGGAAGCAGCCAAACGGGGCTGGACGCCGACGCGCTTGGAAGAAATCGACTTGATCGGCATCGAAAAAAAGGCGCTGCGCGTTCCCGATTTCAGGCTTCCGGCGACGGTCTTAGGAAGCGCGGGGTCGGTCGCGTTGCGCCTGTTTGCGCCGATTTTCAAGCATGCCTTCAGCGTCCGCCCGCAGATTATCGCGGACAAATGCGTCGGCTGCGGCGTCTGCCGCGATGCCTGCCCGGTGCAGGTCATCACGATTGAGCAGCGCGTCGCACAGATTCGGCATCGCGACTGCATCCGCTGCTACTGCTGCCATGAAATGTGCCCGCACGACGCCATCGCTTTGCAAGGCGGTGTGTTGTACCGGCTGCTGCATCGATAGAACAATCGCCGAATTTCCGTGAAAATTGCCGCGCAAAGAGGTTGACAAACTCAAAGAGATCGTTTATGAGGCAGAGATTTCCCAATCTTCTACATATTGAGGCAAATGCGATCATCTTTCCGCTAACGCCGTAGAGACTTCCCGGCGGGGCGTCTCTACGGCGTTAGCGGACAAAATATTTCATGCGATCCGATCTTATCACAATTCTCTGCGAAAGAAGCGCATCTTCCCCACAACAACTTGCATACGCCTTTTTACATGATGGCGAACACGCCACAAAACAATGGACATACCAGCAATTAGCGCTCCAGGTCGAACGCATCGCGGCGTATTTGCAAGAAGCCGGAGCGGTTGGCGAGCGCGTCTTGCTGCTCTATCCGCCGGGACTCGAATTTATTGCGGCGTTTTTGGGATGCCTAACGGCGGGCGCTGTCGCTGTTCCGGCCTATCCGCCGCGCAATCAGCGCCATCTGCCGCGCATTCAAACGATTATTGCCGACGCCGGAGCGAAATTCCTCTTAACTGACGCGAACACGGAGCAGCGTATCGCCGCCTGGCTTGAACAAACGTCGCGGACGCAGCCGTTGTATCTTCAAAGCACGGATCGCCTGCCGGAAGCGTCTTCCGGGCGCTGGCAGCCGCCGATGATTCATGAAAGCGCTCTGGCGTTTTTGCAATATACGTCCGGCTCGACCGCTGCTCCGAAAGGCGTCATGGTCACGCATGGCAATTTAATCGCGAATTTAAGGATGATCCAGCAGGCATTCGGCATAAATTCGGAAAGCGTCGGCGTCTTTTGGCTTCCCCCCTATCATGACATGGGTTTAATCGGCGGAATCTTGACGCCGCTGTTTGTCGGTTTTCCCGCATATTTGCTTGCGCCAGCCACATTTTTGCAGCGTCCGTTGACCTGGCTGAAGGCGATTTCGACCTATCGGGCGACCGTCAGCGGCGGGCCCAATTTCGCGTATGATCTCTGCGTCGCGAAAATTCCGCCGGAGCAACGCGCCGCGCTTGACCTGAGTTCCTGGAAATTAGCCTTCAGCGGCGCGGAACCGGTTCGCGCTCACACGCTGCGAGATTTTGCCGCCGCCTTTGCGCCCGCCGGATTTCGAGAGACTGCGTTTTATCCCTGCTACGGTCTGGCCGAAGCGACCTTGTTTGCCGCAGGCGGACAGCATGACGCACCGCCAGTGATCCGCGCGTTTGACGCAAAACAGTTAGAAAATCGGCGCGTCGCGGCGGTTGCCGATGACGATGGCGCGGGACAGACGCTCGTCGGATGCGGCGCGTCGCCGCTCAGTCAACGGCTGCACATTGTTCATCCCGAAACGCTTACCCAATGCGAACCGG
>CAZMEO010000241.1:0-3015 GCA_964565315.1 uncultured Candidatus Moduliflexus sp.
TCCTTTTTCGTCTCCATGCTGCGCGTCGCCATGCAGGGCGTCCTGCTTCACAAACTCCGCTCGCTGCTCAGCGTCCTCGGCATCGTGTTCGGCATCGGCGCCATTATCGCCATGCTCGCCATCGGCGCGGGCGCAAAACAGGAATTGCTGGAACAAATCAATTTATTAGGCACGAATACGATGACCATCAAAGCCGTCGCGCCGCCTGAAGAATCGCTTGAGCGCGGCTATGGACAGCGTTCCGAAGGCTTGACCGAAGACGACGCCGACCGCCTCGCGCAGGTATCGCCATTTGTTCAGGCCATTGCGCCGGTGCGCCTGCTGACGCTGCCGGCGCAATATCAGCAGCAAACCGCGCAGGCCGATCTCGTCGGCACGACGCCCGCGTATCAGCAGAGCGGCAATCTCTCGCTGCATGCAGGCCGCTTCCTGACTGATAATGATCTCGCGGAAGCAAGCCGCGTCTGCGTCATCGGCGACGAGATTCGTCAGGCGTTATTCGCCTTTCGGAATCCATTGGGGGAATTGATTAAGATTCGGGAGGAATGGTTTCAAGTGGTCGGCGTGTTGAGCAACCGGCAAGCTGCCTCGAAAAAACAGACGCTTATTCAGATGCGCAACGTCAACCGCCAGGTCATCATTCCGCTTGCGACTGCCGCCATGTTCAGCCCGCCGCAGGAGCGCCGCCGCATTCAGGAGATCGCCATCCGCGTGGATGAGGCGCGCAACGTGGATGCTGCCGCCCGGCTGATTCGCTCGACGCTGACCCGCCTCCATTATGGCGCAAACGATTACGAAGTAACGATTCCCCGCGAATTGCTGCGGCAAAGCCAGCAGACGCAGCGCGTGTTCAATATCGTCATGGGAAGCATTGCCGGGATTTCGCTGTTGGTCGGCGGGATCGGCATTATGAACATCATGCTGGCGACCGTCACGGAACGGACGCGGGAAATCGGCATTCGCCGCGCTATCGGCGCCAGCCAGCGCATGATTCTGCTGCAATTTCTGATCGAAACCCTGACGCTGACGCTCGTCGGCGGCGTCTCCGGCATCGCGCTCGGCGTCGGCGGCGCATGGCTGATCACGGCGTTCGCAGGCTGGCGCACCGTCATTTCCCTCGATACGATCCTGATCGCCTGCGGCGTCTCCGCCGTCATCGGCCTGATCTTCGGCCTCTATCCCGCCTCGCAGGCCGCCCGCAAGCATCCGATTGCCGCCCTGCGGTATGAATAAATACCCTGAAAGAATCCCGCCTCAAGACTTGACAAATATCAGAAGCCCCATAAAAATAGAAGGACTGAAGGCTCTCAGAATTGTCATCATCTCCATCAACTTTAATCAATGCGGGGAGGCCAATCATGACCATGTTTATCTGGAGAAAATTTGCGCGTTCGACGGAATTGACATTTTCTCTCGGCAAAAAAATCAAGAATATCGGCTTCATTTCGACGCGGCTGCAAGGCACGGACGGCGTGTCGCTCGAAACGGAAAAATGGAGCGCGGTCTTAGAAAAAATGGGCTATTCCTGCTTTTATTTCGCCGGGCAATCCGACTGGGATAAACAGAAGACCGTTGTTGTTCCCGAAGCCTTTTTCGATCATCTGACCATTAAAAAACTTCAGGACGACTGCTTCGGCAAATTTACCAGACCGTCGGCGCTGACCGGCGACATTCACCATCTGCGCAAGCTGCTGAAACAGAAAATTTACGACTTTGTCAATCGTTTTCAAATCGGCCTGATTATTCCGGAAAATGCGCTGACCATTCCGATGAACATTCCGCTTGGCTTAGCGATTACCGAGTTTATCGCGGAAACCGGCATTCCGACCATCGCGCACCATCACGATTTTTACTGGGAACGCCAGCGCTTTACCATCAACTGCGTGCCGGATTTTCTCGCGATGGCCTTTCCGCCGCCGATGCCTTCGGTTCAGCATGTCGTCATCAACAGCCCCGCCGAACGCGAACTCAGCTACCGCACCGGCCTGTCCGCCCGCATCATTCAGAACATGCTCGATTTCGAAACGCCCGCCGCCGGCATTGACGACTATAACAAAGATGTGCGCGCTGATTTGGGGCTGACGCCGGATGACATCATGTTTTTGCAGCCGACGCGGATTGTCGCCCGCAAAGGGATTGAAAACGCGATTGAAGTCATTCACCGCTTGAACAACCCCAACATCAAACTCGTCATCACACATTTCGGCGGCGACGAAGGCCCGGCCTACGAAGACCGAATTCGCAATTACGCCGCCATGATGAACGTGCCGCTGATTATCAAGCCCGAAATCATCAATCGCGTGCGCGCCATTTCGCCCGAAGGCAAAAAGCAATATACGCTGTGGGATGTCTATCCCCACGCCGATTTCGTGACCTATCCCTCAATGTACGAAGGGTTCGGCAACGCGCTGTTGGAAGCGATCCATTTCCGCAAGCCGCTCCTCGTCAACCGCTATTCGATTTATGAGGTGGATATTGAGCCGTTGGGGTTTGATATGGTCACGATGGATGGCTATGTCACGCAAAATGTCGTGGATCAAATTCAGCAGCTTTTGCAAGACAAGGCGCGGCAAGAACGGATGACCGCCACGAATTACCAGATCGCCCTGCAATTCTTCTCGTATCAGGTGTTGGCGCATAAATTGAAAACGTTATTGATGGAATTCGAGGGGATTCATATTCCAGGAATCGAGGGGACAGAAACTCCGACGCCATAAGGAAAAACTTGACAAAAAAAGAAGGGAATTTCCAGAAAGGAGATGGACATTCTCATAAAAACGGAAATAGCGAACACCTGTCTCGACGCCTTTAAATAGCGCTTCTATTACACTGGAACGTGAGTTTTTATGCGAATCTCGTACCGCCGACGTCTTCGTCGGCAATGCGAAGAGCGGCCGACGGGGATGTCGGCGGTA
Organism: uncultured Candidatus Moduliflexus sp.; assembly: GCA_964565315.1. Classification (GTDB taxonomy): domain Bacteria; phylum Moduliflexota; class Moduliflexia; order Moduliflexales; family Moduliflexaceae; genus Moduliflexus. The sequence continues at coordinate 2,916 of CAZMEO010000241.1, forward strand.
CGAAGCGCTATTAAAAACTCATGAAACAGTGTACTACGGCAAAGGTAAGAGGCATAGACTGAAAGGAGGCGCGGTCATGCCATTTGCAACGTTCGACGAA
>CAZMEO010000241.1:3115-5633 GCA_964565315.1 uncultured Candidatus Moduliflexus sp.
GGAGGGCTGCGCTTCTTTTTAGAAAATAGCAGCGTGCCGCTTCATGCTGGAATCGTGGTAGAGGGAATCGAATTAGGGCGATTAAGCTATAATTCCATTGGCGTCCTGCGCGGCGATCTGACCTGTCTCGTCCCGGATGATTACGATTGGACACGTTTTGATGTTACCGGGGCGATTACCAATCTCAACGAAGTGATCAACCAGATTGTCGAGATTCCCCTGCCGCGCCAGCCTCGCACGTCGGTCGTGCTCGGCTCGATTGACGGCGGCGAGCAAGCCTACGGCAAAATCGCAAAATTCGCGCAGCTCCGGTTCGAAATCCGCAGTGAATCCGCCGACATTGTTGAATCGCTCCGCGAGCAGATTCAAGAAATTGTCTTGGAACAAGCGGCGCGAACCAATAAAACCATTACCGTCGAATTTTTCGGCAAACGCACGCCCGGCGGATTGGCGATTTCGCATCCGCTCTGCCGCCAGACGCGGCGCATCATGGAGGCGTTGAGCGTCGAGCCGCATATCTCGCCAAGCCTGTCGGGGTTATCCGCTTTTATTGATCGGAATATCCCCGCCATTACGCTTGGCATCACCAAAGGACAACGCAGCAAAGACCCGGAAGAAACGATTCTGATCGCTCCGATTGCGAAAGGGGTCGCGCAACTGATCGGCGTCTTGCTCGCCATAGATGGAGGATTCTGCGATGAAACTCGATGAGTGGCTGCAAAAAAACACGTTTCACCATTCGGATTTTCGCGACCTGAATCGCCTGATTCAGGAAAAAGAAAAGCTCGGCGTCAAAATTTCGCTCTGCATTCCGACGCTGAATGAAGAGGCGACCATCGGCAAGGAAATCGTGGTCTTCAAATCCGAATTGATGACGCGCTACCCGCTGATTGACGAATTCGCGGTGATTGATTCCGGCTCGACCGACAAAACGCGGGAAGTCTCCGCGTCGTTCGGCGCGGATGTCTATTTGTCCAGTGAAATTCTCCCGGAAATGGGCGAAAAACGGGGCAAAGGGGAAAACCTCTGGAAAGCGGTGTATCAATTGACTGGCGACATTATCGTCTATATTGACGCCGACATCAAAAACATTCATCCGCGTTTTGTCTATGGCCTTGTCGCGCCGCTGATTTATCGCCCGGAAATCAAATACGTCAAGGCGTTTTACGAACGTCCGCTCGCCTTTTCGCAGGGAATTCGACCGTCCGGCGGAGGCCGCGTGACCGAAATTCTGATTCGCCCGCTCTTTTCGCTCTTTTTCCCGGAATTGACCGGCATGATTCAACCGCTGTCCGGCGAATACGCCGTGCGGCGCGAGGTGCTGGAAGCGATTCCGTTCCCGATTGGCTACGGCGTGGAAACGTCGCATCTGATTGATGTCTATCAGAAATGGGGCTTGGATGCGTTTGCGCAGACCGATTTGGATCAGCGCGTCCACCGCAATCAGTCCACGCGCGACCTTGCGAAAATGGCGTTCGGCATTCAACATACGTTTCTGCTGCGCCTCAAAGCGTTGGGGATTTTTAAAGATTTGCCGAATTTGGGCAGCACGCTCTTTCAATTTCAAACCCGCGAGATGGTGCATGAGCGCGTGGATTATGAAATCCGCTATGAAGAGCGCCAGCCCATGCTTGAAATTCCGGCCTACCGCCAGAAATTTCAGCGGGAATAGCACATAACTCGTACCGCCGACGTCCTCGTCGGCGTGTTAAATAAAAGAGTTCAATTAGGCCGACGAGGACGTCGGCGGTACGAGTGTCGTCGTTCTAATGCGAGTTGCAATCGTGCATTATCATCTGCGTCCCGGCGGCGTGACGCGCGTGATTCAGCAGACGCTCGCCGCCTTCGCCGCAGCGAATAACGCGATTCGAACGGTTGTGTTGGCGGGCGAACCGCCGCAGGCCGACATGCCGGTCGAACCGTTTGCGGTGGTGGAGTGGCTGCGTTACGGCGCAACGCTTCACGCGCCGGTCGCGCAGCTTGCCGATGAGCTTCGCGCCGCTGCGACGCAGGCGCTCGGCGGCAGGCCGGACATCTGGCATATTCATAATCACGCGCTCGGCAAAAACCTGACGCTTCCCGCCGTTGTCGCGCATCTCGCTGAACAGGGCGAACGGATGTTACTCCATTTTCACGATTTCGCCGAAGATGGCCGCCCCGCCAATTACCGCCTGCTGCAAGCTCTTTCCGCGCCGCTTTATCCGCAGGGAACGCATGTTGCGTATGGCGTCTTGAATCAGCGCGATCATCGCTTTCTCGCCGCCGCAGGCGTCCCCGAAACGCAATTGCGCGACCTGCCGAATCCGATTCATTTCACCTCACCCCAACCCCTCTCCGAAGGAGAGGGGAAAATGCTCTCCCCTCCCCGTTGGGGAGGGGACGGGGGCGGGGTGTTCGAAACGCTGATACTTTACCCCGTGCGCGGCATCCGCCGCAAAAATCTCGGCGAATTCCTGCTCTGGGCGGCATTCGCTGAGCCGGGCGAACGATTCGCGCTGACTCGCGCGCCGCAGAATCC
>CAZMEO010000242.1:0-5595 GCA_964565315.1 uncultured Candidatus Moduliflexus sp.
GCGTGTTCTATATGTTCCGTGTCAAATTCAAAAGATGATCACAACGCAAGCTGTCAGACATCTTTAAAGTGTCTGACAGCTTTGAAAACACGGCGTATAGAAATTGTCAACAAGAATCACTCCATGAATCGTGTCACCTGACATGAAAAAATCATGCGTCTCATATTGACAAAAAAATCAACATGAATCATGATAGTTGTGTTGGAGTGTTGTATTTACTTTCGTTGAATAACCGCTATTCGGAGGTCACTATGAAAAATTTAAGATGGGTCGTGCGTCGTTATCTCCTGCTGGCAATCGCGCTGACCTGGTTCGTGTCATCTTGCACAACTGTCCCGATTACTGGCAGATCGCAATTGAGTTTTATTCCTGATTCCACCATGCTTTCCATGAGTCTTCAGGAGTATGACCAATTTTTACAGGAAAGTACGCTCAGCGATGATGCCGAATCAACGGCGATGGTGAAGGATGTCGGCAGGCGGATCCAAGGCGCGGTCGAACAGTATTTTACCGAGAACAACATGGCGCAGGAGTTGCAGAATTATGCGTGGGAGTTCAATTTAGTGGAAAGCGATGATGTGAATGCGTGGTGCATGCCGGGCGGCAAAGTCGTGGTCTATACCGGCATTTTGCCCCTTACGCAGAACGAAACCGGCCTGGCGGTGGTGATGGGGCATGAAATCGCCCATGCCGTCGCCAAACATGGCGCGGAACGCATGAGTCAGGAATTATTGGTGCAAATGGGCGGAATCGGTTTATCAGCGGCGCTTGAAAGTCAGCCGGAAGAAACGCAGCAACTCTGGATGACAGTCTTCGGCCTCGGAGCGCAATTCGGGGCATTATTGCCGTATAGCCGCCTGCATGAAAGCGAAGCCGATTATTTAGGACTCGTCTTCATGGCGATGGCAGGCTATGATCCGAACGAAGCGGTGGGCTTCTGGGAACGAATGGCGGCAGAAGGCGGGCAGAAACCACCGGAATTCATGAGCACCCACCCGTCTGATGAAACGCGCATTCGCAAAATCCAGGAAGCAATCCCTGAAATTATGAGCCAGTATTACCAGCCTCAATAATCGCATGAGACGGACACCTCACAGGTTTTGAAAACCTGTGAGGTTTTTTATTCCTGAGACTATCGGTTTTGCAGCCAGAGTTCGCGGTCGAGCGTGCGGTATTGAATCGCTTCCGAGACATGTTCTGGCCTGATGTCGTCGGAGGCGGCAAGGTCGGCGATGGTGCGCGAGACTTTGAGGATACGGTTATACGCTCTGGCGCTGAGGCCGAGCCGATCCATCGCCATTTCCAACAGCGATTGCGCGTCCGAACCTAAGCGGCAGATGTCGCGAATCTGCTTCGTGCTCATGTGCGCGTTGCAAAACACGTTTTTCACGTTTGAGAACCGGGTTTCCTGAATTTTCCGCGCTTGTTTCACGCGCTCGCGGATGCGTTCGGATTTCTCGCTTTCATAGACGGCGGAAAGGTCGCGATAATGCACAGCGGGGACTTCAATATGGATGTCAATGCGATCCATCAGCGGACCGGAGATTTTCGCCATGTAGCGCTGCACGACCGGCGGAGCGCAATTGCATTTGCGGGATTGGTCGCCGAGGTATCCGCAAGGACACGGATTCATCGCGGAAACCAGCATGAAGCGGCTTGGATACGTCAAAGAAACAGCGGCGCGGGCAATCGTGACTTCGGCGTCTTCGAGCGGCTGGCGCATCACTTCGAGGGCGTTGCGGTTGAATTCCGGCAATTCATCGAGAAAGAGGACGCCGTTATGCGCTAAACTCACTTCGCCGGGGCGTGGAATCGTGCCGCCGCCGATTAAGCCCGCGCTGGAAATGGTGTGATGCGGCGAACGAAACGGGCGCGTCGCGACCAGCGCTTTTTTGCCGGGCAGCAAGCCCGCCACACTGTGAATTTTCGTGGTTTCGATGGCTTCTTCGAACGACAGCGGCGGCAAAATCGTGGCGAGCCGTTTGGAAAGCATCGTTTTGCCCGAACCGGGCGGGCCGATCATGAGAATATTATGTGACCCGGCTGCCGCCACTTCAAGGGCGCGTTTGACATGTTCCTGCCCTTTGACATCGGAGAAATCGACATCATACGTTGACGCCTGGCGGAACACGTCTTGAATATCGAGGCGCAACGGCTCAATCGGGCGCGTCCCGTTCAGAAATTCAATCGCCTGCGCAAGCGTGGCGATGCCATACACCTGAATGCCATCCACAACCGCCGCCTCATGCGCGTTTTCTTCCGGCAGGAGAATGCCTTTCACCTGATGATTCCGCGCGGCGACCGCCATGGACAACGCGCCTTGAATCGGACGCAGCCCGCCGTCAAGCGATAACTCTCCGACAAGCAGGTACTCGGTCAAAATGTCCGTCGAGATGATCCCCATCGTCGCAAGAATGCCCATGGCAATCGGCAGATCAAACGCCGAGCCTTCTTTTTTGACATCCGCTGGCGCGAGGTTGACGATAATGCGGTTGACCGGAAACGCAAACCCGGTGTTCGTAATGGCGGCTTTCACGCGCTCGCGGCTCTCTTTGACCGCGCCATCCGGCAGGCCGACCACGCCGAACGACGCTAACCCGAAACTCAAATCCACCTCGACTTCCACGATATAGGCGTCAATCCCCATCACCGCGCCGCTCAGCACTTTTGCCAGCATGTTGTCCTCCTCTTCACGCAAGACCTTACAGGCCGTGTCTGTTCAAAATCGTTCGAATTCGTCATCCAATTCATCGCGCACGTCAGCGGATGTTTCGCGTCGCAACGCAGATGCGCTTTTAGAAAAATGCGGTCTCGATTTCATGTTCTCTGGCGGATGTTCATGTTGCTCTATTTGAAAGAATGCAATGGTGTTGCGAAGTTCTTCCGCTTGTAAATGCAATTCTTCGGCGGCAGTTGCTAACGATTCCGCCGTGACGACATACTGCTGCGTCAGGTGATCCAAATCCTGAATCGCTTTATTGATTTGATTTGCGCCAGAACGCTGTTCGCTGTTTGCGGTGCTGATTTCCCGCACTAATTCGGCGGTATGCTGAATATTGGGAATCAACTGCGTGATCAATTCCCCCGATAATTCGGTCGCATGAATGGTCGAATCCGCCAGCAGATCGATTTCTGCCGCCGCTGTTTTCGTGGTTTTGGCGAGGCTGCGAACTTCTGAGGCCACGACGGCAAACGCTTTGCCGTGTTCTTCTGCGCGTGCCGCTTCAATCGTGGCGTTCAGCGAGAGAAGGTGCGTCTGATTGGCAATATCTTGAATGATCGCGATTTTACTGATAATCTGCCGGATTGCGCTCACGGTTTCCTGCATGGATTTCCCGCTTTCAATGGCTTCCTCTGCGGCTTCGCGGGCAATGATCTCCGTCTGCGCGGCGTTCTCGGCGTTTTGATTGATATTGGTGAGCATTTCTTCCATCGAGGCCATGACTTCCTCAGTCAGCGCCACTTGATGGCTCGTTCCGGTCGAAACTTCCTCGGAGCGTTCATGCAGTTCGCGGCTGCCATCCGCAATATTGTCTGCGGTGTGTTTGATATTGCCGACTAAATTTTTCAGCGTGGTCAGCATTTTCTGAAGCGCCTGCGTCCACGCATCGCGTGTCGAGCGTTCCTGAAGGCGGATCATCAAATTTCCACTGGCAATCTGTTCAGCCATCCGCGTCGCGTCTTGCAAACTTTCGATCATCTCCGCTAATGAGCGCATCAGCGTGTCTTGTTCGGAACGCGGCTTGATGTCGGCTGACAGGTTGCCTCTGGCAATCTCTTTCGCCAATTCGGTCACGTTTTGCATGGCGTCAATCAGCAGATTCAGATTGACGGCGACCTTCAAGAATTCGCCAGAGTACGTTTCTGGCAGTTTTTCAGGAATATCCCCTCTGGCAAAACGTTGAATGTAGGCAATCACCGTTTCAAGAAAACGCGCAATGCCTCGCGTAAACCAGAGAATGACGCCGCCGACAAGCAACGAGACCACGCCGCCAACGATGATGATCACGAAGATGATGCGCCACATCGCCTGCTGTTCAAGCCGCTGCGGAAGGTTCGCCGTCAACGCGCCGATCTTTTGGCCGCCGCCGTCCTGAAGCGCGCACCGCGCCTGATAATAGCGCTGCTCGCCGATATGAATCGATACAATTTCTGCCTCGCTTTCCTTGCCAACCATCTCTGCGCATGATGGCATTTGGTTGAGCGCAATATCAACCATCGCGGTTTCTTCCGGCAGCGTGCCTGCGAAGAGCGATTTTCCGAGAAACAGATTGACGGAGGTGTTGCTCAGCAGCGCATAGCGTTCGATCTTCGCTTGCGTATAAAACGGAATTTCCGCGATCAGCACGCCGGAAAGCACGCCGTCAATCGTGATGGGAACGCTGAGATGAAGCCCCGCGTCCTCGTCATGAAAAAATGCGGTCGTAATGGCGTCGGCGATTCGCTGCGGATAGATGGTCTGTATTCCTTCAGGAAACGGCGCATCCGGCGGGGATTGTTTATTCATAATCAGCATGGAGAGTTTTGAGGCATCGTCTAATGGCAGGAAGGTGGCGCGATTCGTTTCGGAGTTGACATGCGCCCCGACCATTTCTGACGCGCCTTGCCGCAGATAGGCGAGCAGCAGCCGATTGTCCGCGCCATAAACCAACACGCGCTTTGCGGCCATGCGATGCCCAAGCTGTTGCACGGACATTCCGGCTCGACTGAAATAACTGGCATTCTCTATCTTCGACACCCCTTTTGCAAAGGCGTTCACGAAATCGTCCGGATGTTGCCGATACATCCGCACAAGCAGCGAGAGCGTAAATTCCTGGGACGCGAATTCTTGAAGCGATTGCGCATATTCGTCGGCGCGAGTCGCAAACTCATCGCCAAAGAAACGCAGCGCCATCTGAATCTGACGGACGAATTCGCGATGTTTGTCCTGCTTGATTAACACGGCATACGTCATCGAAAAACCGGCAGAGGTTAATACGACAAGCAACAGTCCGACGCCAAGCAGCCTGGTTTGCAGCGATGTTCGTTTCATAATGCGTTTATCCTTTTTTGTTCCCTCTGACGTTGAAACCTGTTGCAGGCTATTGAAAGATAAGCAGATTTGACAAGGAAAAATTTCAAGAAAGAACAGGATTCATGCCGCGCGGTTCAATGCAGGATCATGCGGTTATTCCCTTGACAAAATCGTGTCCATGTATGCTGCTTATCATTGTGACGCAGTGATTAACGCTTATTGGGCATGCGGTAGATGGCTTGCCGGAGGCAGCATGCGATGGCGTTCGCATGTGTGCAGGCGGCGGCGCAATGTGTATGGTAAAACATCTTGTATTATGGAAATTGAAAGAGATGGCTGAAGGCTTCAGCAAAGCCGAAAATGCTCGCCGGATCAAAATTGAGTTGGAAGGATTGCGCGGAAAAATTGCCGACATCAAGGCATTGGAAGTCGGCTTGAATTTTAACGATTCTGTTGCGGCGTATGATGTCGCGCTGTATTCTGAATTCGAAAGCCGCGAGGCGCTCGACCGCTACCAGAAACACCCGGAGCATGTCCGCGTCGCCGCGCTCGTGAATCAAGTCCGCGAAGAGCGCGTCGTG
>CAZMEO010000243.1:0-5590 GCA_964565315.1 uncultured Candidatus Moduliflexus sp.
AACATCTGTTGACAACCCTTGTAGTTTCGAAAGGCACACGCGATTATGGCAAATATGCAGCATCTTGACATGCTTCAACAGGGCGGGAAAGTCTGGAACAGATGGCGGGAAACGTCGTCCGAACTCGAACCAGACCTCAGCGGCGCCAATTTGAGAGGCGCAGACCTGAAAAATTTCGACTTACGCGGTGTCAATCTGATGGAGGCCAATCTGCGCGAAGTCAAATTCCACTGGGCGTCGCTGCATCAGGCACACTTGCGAAAAGCCGATTTGAAAGGCGCGATCTTTGTCGAAACCGATATGAGCGACACCAATCTCTGTTGGACTGACCTGCGGGAAGCGTCGTTCAAGCGGCTGAATCTCAGGAATGCGGATCTCAGTTGGGCGAACCTGAAAGATGCCTCGCTGCGGGAAGTCAATTTACAACAAGCGAATTTGCGGAATACTGATTTCCGGTGCGCGACATTACGGGACGTGGATTTGAATCATGCGGATTTGCGCGAAGCGTATCTCAGCAGCGCCGAATTTATTGACGTGAATCTGGAAGGCGCGGATTTGCGCGAAGCCGACCTGCGGGGCGCACATCTGTTGAAAGCGAATCTCAAACATGCCAACCTCTCTGAAAGCCATATTTACGGCATTTCCGCCTGGGATTTGACGATAGACGACACCACGAACCAGCGCGACCTTGTCCTGACCGATTGGGACGAACCGACCGTGACGATTGACGGCTTCAATGTAGCGCAGTTTATGTACCTCTTTCTGCATACGCCGCAGATCCCAAGCATTTTCGAAGCCGTGACCTCGCAGATCGTATTGATTCTCGGACGGTTCGGGGCGGAGCGAAAAGCGGAGTTAGACACGCTGCGGGCAGCGCTGCGGAAAAAAAATTATCTGCCGGTGCTGGTCGATGTGAAAAAACCGGACAGCCAGAAATTTTTGAGCATGCTGAACGTATTAGGACATATCTCGCGGTGCATCCTTGCGGATTTTACGCAGCCCCAAACGATGCTTGAGGCTGCCGAATATCTGGCGGCGGCGACAACGGCGCCGTTCTTGCCGCTGCTTGCGGCGGAAGAAGTTGAGGAGCCATCTCTGCTGCCGCGCCTTCGCGCGCAATATTCGCATATTCTTCCGACACAGATTTATGCGACGACTGGCGAATTATCCGCCATATTTGAGCAGCAGAGCGTGTTTTTAATGCGAACGCGCGCGCGATCCGATTCATCCCTTTCCGATCTCTAATTTACTCAGCTCAGGCGTCAGCCAGTGATGCGGTTTCCGCTTGTAGTGGCAGAGATGATGCAAATACGTGTTCAACGTTTCTGCCGGCGTCGGTTCGTCGAAAAGAATCTGCGTTGAGCCTGTGCGAGAAGTTTGCGGTTGAGTCGGGAATTTCCCTTGCTCTGTGACAGCGATGCGAATCGTCTCTGAATGTAGCTGCATGATGGGAACCTCCATATTATGAGCGACGAGCGATTTTTTCAATGTGGTCTTGAACCCCTCTGCCCACCTCATACCTTCAATTATATACATCGTTCGACGCGGATGCAAGAAAAAAGATGCAAAATATCAGCCAATTTTCATTAACGGCTGACAGTTCAGGCATTGGCGGTCAATTCCATCAGAGGAATGGCATTTATGCGCGAAAAGGAAGAAATGGCATTTCTATCAGAGGAGGGACGTACCGACGGACAGCCGTGTCCGTCGTCATTCAAGGGGATGAGGAGAATAATTACGTTCGCAGTCAATACCTCACAGGTTTTTAACACCTGTGAGGTCTGAGAGAGTTATTTTCGAGATTCCCACGCCGGAAGACCGGTGATTGTGCCGAGTGACGTCCCCATCATCCCCATAAAGAGCATCTTCGGGCTGTCGGTCAAATCGGCGGGCGTAATCGTGACCGATTTCTGATCCGAATAATAACCGCCCCACTGCGCTGCCGTGATTTTCGAGATTTCAAGGCCGTTATGCGTCGGAATCATCAGGCGCGGCATGACCTGTTCCATCAGATGAATTCCTTTTTTGTTCGAGAAATTCATGTTGCTGAAACTGTTTTCGAATTGCGTAATTGCCACGTCAATCTTCCCCAATATCTGTAATTGCTCCGGCGTCATGTCTTTCTGGCCGATGTCACCGAAATGCGCGATCCGCAAGCCGCCCGTTTCAATTAAAAAAATGTAGTTATTCGCTTTTTCGGACACGATCTTATCGCCGTCGTTATGCGCGGAGGCGATACTGCGAATCGTGACATCGTTGACGGTCAGCATATCTTCTTTGCCCATCAGTTTCGCGCCGGTAAACGGTTCGAACAGGTCTTTTTTGTAATGATCATTGTGCGTATGCGTGACGAGCAGCACGTCATTCGGACTCACCTCGCTGGAGAGCGTGGATGGGCGAATCACGTCAATTAACACCCGCGTCCCCGCCGGGCTGATGATTTCTGTCTGCGCGTTTTCTTCGTAATAGATAGTCACGCCGTCGGCGGCGCATGCGGAATGAGGCGGGCAGAACAGTGATAATGTGAGCGTGGCAAGGCTGAAAACAGTAAGCATTCTACGCAAGAACGTCATAAGCAATCCTCCTGATGTTATGATTGAGTGAATATATAATCGTAGATTTATGTAAAGTTTCATATCCTGCTACTTTGTAGCAATGTTTTGTAAAAAAATAATTACGCTTTATCCGTCAAGTTTTTTTCGACGATTTTAAAAATTATTGGATCATTACACGTGATAGAGACCTCACCGGCCTGGGAGACCTGTGAGGTCTGAAGCGACGTTATTTTTTTACGTTACGGAGGCCGAAAAAGATGCGTTGAATTTCGTGATCAATCAAGGTGGAACACTTCGCGCAGCGGCTTGCAGACCGGCGAATTGTCGGGGTTCGTCTCCATAATATCTTTCATGTACGCCCACCATTTTTTCACGATCTCGGTGTGCGGGAGGTTATCGGAGGTGTGGTTATCGCTCAGTTTTTGCACGGCGAATAACGTCAGCGTCTCCTCATCAAGAAAAATCGAATAATCCGACACGCCGGCCTTGCGCAGTTCGGCCTCTAATTCAGGCCAGATTTCATCATGCCGCTTTTTGTATTCCGCTTCACACCCCTTATGCAACTTCATCGTAAACGCATTTCTCATCATGGTTCTTCCCTCCTTGAAGCATTGGTTATTTGACACAGACCTCACAGATTTCAAAAACCAGTGAGGTTTGATTTTTAAATTTTTTCTTCACGTGAACGTTAACATTATATCAAATGATGTCAAGAAAATTTTACAACATCTCATCTATTATAAATCCTTCATCATCGGAACATTCGTACATTTCCTATAAAAACCCTTGACAAAAAAACATAAAATGTTAGCGTTCACGTGAAAGTTATCATTTTCAAAAATTGTAGTACCTCTTTACGTACTAACGGATAGTCCTGTCCGCCGACGCTGCATCGCAGAAAACCGGGTTAACGGGTCTCAAAATCGAACGCGCGACGCACACGGATGTTCGTCAGGACGTAAATAATTATAAATTGCACATTTGGAAATCAGCAAGAACGCATCTCATCTGATGCCTGGCTCGCTGATTCCTGTCGTTTTTATATATGAGTTCCATGAAAGATGTAGCCAAACTTGCCGGGGTTTCGCTGATGACTGTGTCGCGTGTTGTCAACCAAAGCGCACCGGTTGACGAAGCGACGCGCGCAAAAGTCGAAGACGCCATCCGCAAGCTGCGTTTCAGGCCGAATCTTTTTGCGAAGCGGCTGCGGCAGCGCCATGCCGAGCCGAACGATACCCCCCACTCGTTATATGCCGTGTATGAATGTTATCGCGAATGCGCGAAAGCCGGCGAACCTTACCCTAACACTCCTGGGAAAAACAGGCGATTGGGATTTGCGAGCGTCTTCAGCGCAGAGCCGTTCGGCGCGGAAGTGGAAGAAGATGTGTGCCGACAGGCGAAATTGGCCGGATTTGACAAGCAAAATCTCATCATTCTTGATAACAAATACGACGCCGACATCGCGCTGAAAAATGCCGAAGTCATGTTAGCGCAGCAGTTGGATGTGTTTATCGAATATCAGGCTGATGTCAAAGCCAACCATATCATTGCCGCCAAATTTGCCGAGGCGGGCATTCCGATTCTCGCCGTCGATATTCCGGTGCCGGGAGCGCCGTTTATGGGCGTGCATGACTGGAAGGCCGCAACGCTCGGCGGAAAATACATGGCGCAGCTTATCACGGAAAAATGGGGGGGCTGGGAGGCTGTTGATTTAGTCGTCTTGCTGCAAATGCCTGTGGGCGGCGAAATTACCATGCTCCGCTCTGAAGGTTTTGCCACCGCGCTCGAAGAAGTGTTCGGCAGTACGGTTGAACAAAAAATTGTCCGCGCCGATGGCGGCATGGGCCTGGCAGAGCAGGCGAAAGCCGCGATGTCTCAGGTGTTAGCGGCGCATCCGAACGCAACGCGGATCGCGCTCACTTCGATTAACGAAGAAACCATGTCAGGCGCAATTGAGGCGATTCAGGAAGCCGGGCGCTGGCAGCGCGACAATCTGATTATCATGACGCTCGGCGTAGATGATTTGGGGAAAAAGCAAATTCGCGAAGGGCTGTCCGACGCAGGCGTGGCGTTTTTTCCTGAAAAATACGGCGAATATCTGATGCCGGCGGCTTGCGCAATATTAGAAGGTGCGCCCGTGCCGTCGCATATTTTTGTCGAAAACGAAATTATCACGCAGCAGAATATCGACCAGTTTTATCCTCAACCGTGAGCAAAACCTCACAGGTTTTACAACCTGTGAGGTTGCGATGATTTTTACGCCGATAGCGGCGGAATGCGGATCGTCTGTCCCGGATAAATCTTGTCGGCGTCTTCGATGACGCCGCTATTTTCCTCAACGATGTATCGATATTTATTCGGATCGCCGTAAAATTGTTTGGAGATTTTCGACAACGTATCTCCTTTCTGAATGGTGTAAAAGACGCTGCTATCGGCAGACTGCGTCGCTTCCGGCTGAGCGGCGGTCGGCGCTGCTGGCGCGGGCTTTGCCTGCGGAGCGGCGGGCGCTGTCGTCGGGGTCGCCTGTGGGGTTGGCGGCGCGGCAACTGTTCTGGTTGAAGCTTGCGCTGGCGCGGCAGACTGCGGCGCGAGCAATTTAAACGCATCCACGCGCTCCACGCCTTCGATGTTTCCAGCCACTAAAATCGCTTTTTCTTTCGTCTTGACCGTGTCGCAATTGCCGCACAACGTCACGAGGCCGCTGTCATACGCGACGTCAAGCTGTTCGATTTTGTTGTTCTGGCGCGTCAGCCACTCAACAAGCAGGTTCTTGATGTCCGCAGCGTTCGGATTCTTTGCGCCGAAAATCGCATTGCCCGCATTTTTCGAAAAATTGAAAAGTCCCATCATTTGCCTCCTTTTTCGTGCATGTTAAATTCATTCAGATTGATTGCATTCCGACTCCGCATTATGAAATGACTTCGCGGCGCAATCATCTTCCAGGTTGCCGCGCTTCCTGTCAAGTATTGATCTGCATGCAACAGAAACCTCACAGGGCTTGAAGACCTGTGAGGTTTTTTATCAGTTCAACGCGG
>CAZMEO010000244.1:0-3362 GCA_964565315.1 uncultured Candidatus Moduliflexus sp.
CGGTGGTTTCCGTAAAAAATTGATACCGTTTCATCCGATACGCCGGGGCATCGGAAAAATCGACGGTGAACGGAATCTCAATGAGATGATACGTCCCCGCCGGAGACAACTCGCGTCCGGTCAATGGGCGGCGTCCCGGAAGTTCTGCGCTGCCTTCGACGACTAACAGCGTGGCAACAACCTTGTCCACAGGTTCACCCGCCTGCAAAGCGAATCGGGCGATATACCGCCCCGGCTGGCATACCCGGCAAAATGGGCCGAAACTCAACAAGCCCGGCGTATCGGCGGTGGTCGCGAGTCGCGCGATTCCACGCGAGGCAGCGGCATCCTGGATTGAGCGCCCGGTGTTATGAAAGAGTTCTTCGGGATAAAAACGCTGCGGTTGGCGGCGGAATTCCTCGCGGAGATGATACGCCGACAGAAGCGTGCTTGCGCCGAAGTGATTGTAATATGTCTGCAAGAAACCGGCGACCTCTGGATGCGTGGCTGACACCGCATCAGCAAAGAGATAACTTATGAAAATCCCTTGTTCCGACAAACGGCGCAATTCTTTGAAATGCGCGACGCCGACCGGCAGGCGATAGAGGCTGGCAAGCATGTTTTGATCGCGTTCGGTAAACGCCGCCATTGTTTTGCAGTCGTCAGGATCGGCGTGAATCGCCTCTGTCAACCCTTGAAACTGGCGGCGCGCCTGCTGTTTCGCAAAGGTCTGCGGATCGCCCGGCAAACGCGCCGTTCCCAAGAAAAACGCATTCGCCGTTGCAATGCTCATATAACCCGCGAAGAGCAGCAGCGCCATGCCATGAAGCCTCTGCTGTCGGCGTTCCGTCTGGCGCGGCGTCAGAAACGCAAGCACGCTGACGCAGCCTTTGGCGCACAGGAGCGCAAATAACAAGAGCAGCAGCAGGCTGGCGGCGCGATGATCATCCGGCGAGACAAGGCTCAATACGACGGCAAACACGCCGCCACTGATCATGAAAAACCATTCGCCATGACTTCGTTCGCTCAGCATATAAATCAGGCCGAGCGTCGCGAAGCTGAAAAAGACCATCCCGGCGACGCCGGAAAGGCCGCTGGCACGGAGCGCTTCAGCATATTCGTGAAGATCGAACTGAACGCGGAGCGGGAGGTTGCCCATCACCAGCCGCCAATAGGCGAACATTGGAAGCAGCGCCGCAAGATGCCACGCGATTTTTCGCAGGTGATCGCGCAGGCGATACGGCTGCAACGACGGGGACGGCAGCCAGTTCGGCGCGAAGACGCCGCGCCAGAGATCGAACAGTTCGAACGCAAGCACGCCGACCGGAAGCAGGCGCAACGCCGGATGAAAACAGACGCCGAGCGCTGAAACGAGCGCAAAGGCGAGGAACGCCGCCACTGAAAAACGGCCATGCAAGAGCCGATAACTCAGCACAAGTTCGAGCAGCGCCCAGAAGAGCATGACTGACGAAAAATCGCCGCTGCGATGCAGCAGAATTGTCCAGCCCGCGAGGCCGAATATGGCGGCGGCGGTAAGCGCTTCCCAGATGACCGCGCGGCTTCGCGACATCGCCCGCCATATTAGAAACAGGGAGAGCATCGAACCGACGCCGAAAATGGCCGGAACGAACCGGTATGCGGCCAACTGGCTCTGGCAGAAGCGATGCGCGAATCGAATGCTCAGCAGCGTCAGCCAGGACGCGCCAGACTCGACATGGTGAAAATAGGCGCGTATCCACTCCGGCGTCGAATGGCTCTCGAATGCGAGGCGTTCGAACAGCGAGAATTCGCCTGCTGACAACTCGTCGCCTTCCGCATGATAGACGCTGAATCCCCAGCCCGCTAACATAACGGCGGCAAGCATGAGCGTGATGAACAACGCGCCGACCGGCAGCGATGGCTCTGAAAAGGCGAATTGGCTGCGCAATGGGAGCGCGAGAGGACGAAGCTTGAACAAGAGGACGGGAATCATGACCCAGAGCCAGCCGATAATCAGGCTGATCAGCGTCGAACGCGCACATTGCCAGGGCGCGACAGGTTGCAGCAGATCAAGTTCGTAAATCCGCCAGGGAGACGGCGTTGTCGCAATCGAGGTCTGAATAATCTGCACATATCGCGTGGAAACCGGCTCAAACGGAATCAACAGCAGCGTGCCGTCAACTGCGCCGTCGCGAGTTCTGGCAGTCTGCCACTCGCTGCCGTCGCGCGATACTTTGACGACCCATTCTTTCGGCTGTGCCTCTTTGCTTGTTTTATTGACGCGCAGCACGATGCCGTTCAGCGTGACCGGTTTGCCGACATCCACCTGCATCCACATCCCGAACGTCATCGCGTAATATGATGACCACCAGGTTTCGAGGTCGCGGTCTATTGCAAATTTCGCTCCTGCCTGGCTGTAATTGGAAGCGGCTTTCCAATCAGCTTTGTTGCGCAGCGGGCGAAAGTTGCGGTCATTCACCGCCAATAAAATGAGCAATACGGCCAACACGCCGAACAAGGCGTGAGGAACATACGGGCTGATGCGTTGGAAGGTTTGCGTCAATCGTTGATGGAACATGGCAGCGACTCACAAGCTCCCCGGTTTCTTTGTCAAGAAAAAATCATGTTTCGATGAGAGTCGGCTGAAACATGAATTTTGAGGAAATTTTTCTCAAATTCCCTTACGTTTGTATCCTGTCACCTTTCGCTTGACAAATTCACGGGAGCGGCGTTTCGTATCAGCAGGAGGAACAGATTATGCATTTTGCCGATCCCAAAAGCGATATTGCCTTTAAAAAAGTGTTTGGCAGCGACCAGCACGCCGCGATTTTGATCAGCTTTCTGAATGCCGCGCTCGATTTGCAGGGAGATAAGGCCATTGCGGAGTTGACGATTCTGAATCCGTATCAAGCGCCGAAAATCAGCCTGCTGAAAGAAACCAACCTCGATGTCCGCGCCACGACGAACGGTGGCGTGACCTTTATCGTGGAAATGCAGGTGGAAAAACAGGATTATTTCGCCAAACGCGCCCTGTATTACACGGCGAAAGCCTACGTCTCGCAGATCGCGAAAGCGGAACAGTACCCGAAATTGAATCAAGTGATTTTTGTCGGGATTATGGACTTTACGCTTTTTGAGACGCCGGAGTATGTGTCACGACATCTCATTCTCAATGAGAAAACCCATACGCAGGAGATTCGTGATTTTGAACTGAATTTTATCGAACTCCCCAAGTTTACCCTGACTGAGCGCGACCTTCGCACCGTGATCGAAAAATGGGTCTATTTTTTCAAACATGCGGGAGATTTGACGATGATTCCGGCGACGCTGACAAACCCGCCGGAATTGGCCGACGCCTTCGACATCTTGGAACAGCACACCTGGACGCGGGAGGAAGTGGATAT
>CAZMEO010000244.1:3462-5579 GCA_964565315.1 uncultured Candidatus Moduliflexus sp.
CAAGAAGGCCGACGGGAAAGCCAACATCAGATTGCCCTTGAGATGCTGCGCGACAACGCGCCAATCGAGATGGTGATGAAATGGACGGGACTCAGCAAGAAAGAGGTTGAACGCCTCAAAAATCAGCCCGCAGCATGACGACATGCTGGATAAGGCCATTCTTCACAAGCCATTGGCCGTTCATTCAAGCGAGTGAAGCGCCTCTAAAAACGGCTGATAATCGAATTGTTTCGCCCGGTCTAAAATCGTATCCCGCAGGGCGACGTCATATTCGCCGATTCTGGTGGCGATGTGAAGAATTTGGGCGATGTCTGCCATGATCATGGCCTGTTTCAAGGTGGCTCGCAGGTCTTCGGGCAGTGCGGCAATCGCGTCTCGAATCATGGCGGATGACTGGATCGATCGAGGATGAGACGTACGCGGCTTCTCATCAGCATGGATGAATTGCGCGTCTAAATAGGTATGCAGCCTGTCGAAAATGTCCGCATCCTTCAGCGGCTTGCGCAGAAAATCATCGCAGCCGCTCGCATGGGCGGTCGCGAGTTCATTCTCGCCGGAGGCCGCACTCGTCGCGATGATGCAGGCGCGCGTCCCGGTTGATTGTTCGCGTTCGCGGATGCGCCTGACGGTTTCATAGCCATCCATCGCGGGCATGCAGACATCAATCCAGATCATGTCAGGCTGCCAGCGCTGGCATATTTCAAGCGCGGCAGAGCCGCTGTCCGCGTCTTCAACGTCGAATCCCAATGGTTGCAGGAGGCTTCGCAGCAAGGCACGGCTCTCGGCATGATCATCCACGATCAGGATGTTGTAGCGGGGCTGATTCGGCGCTAATCCGATCACCCGGCGCGGCGGGAGCGGCTCGAAAGAGGTTTCCATCGTGTCGATCACGCGCGTCGGAATGGTAAAGGCAAAGAGGCTGCCGCGTCCGAGTTCACTGCGGACATGGATATCTCCGCCCATAAGCTGGACGAATTTCCGGCTGATAGGCAAGCCTAAGCCTGTGCCTTCCCGTTCCTGTCTGCCGATGCCCGTTTGAATGAACGGCGTGAAGATGGCATCCAATTCTTCCGGGGCAATGCCAGCGCCAGTATCTTCGACCGAAAATTGCAGCAGCGCATGCGCGGACGGCGGATCGGCAGGCATCGTTGACGGCGATGGCATCGGCAGCCGCAAGATCCGGGTGGTTACGCTGCCGCGCTGCGTGAATTTCAGGGCATTATTCAGCAGATTGATCAAAATTTGACGCAATTTCAATTCATCCGCCACAATCCCGCATGGCAAGCCGCTATCGCGTTCGAAACGCATGTACAGCCCTTTCTGCTCCGCTTTCAGCCAGAACATTTCCTCCAATTCATCGAGAAGCGCATATAAATTCATCGGCTTTTCGTCTAAAGTCATGCGCCCGGCTTCGATCTTCGAGAGATCAAGCACCTGATTGATCAGCGAAAGGAGATGCGTGCTGCTGCGTTGAATAATTTCGACATAGTCGCGCACTTCCGGAGGAATTTTGGGCGAATAGGCCAGCAGTTGCGCAAAGCCAATGATGGCGTTGAGCGGCGTG
Source organism: uncultured Candidatus Moduliflexus sp. (assembly GCA_964565315.1). GTDB lineage: Bacteria > Moduliflexota > Moduliflexia > Moduliflexales > Moduliflexaceae > Moduliflexus. Next base: position 5,027 of record CAZMEO010000244.1, read on the forward strand.
CGGAGTTCATGGCTCATGCTGGCGAGAAACAGGCTTTTCACCCGATTGGCAGACTCTGCCGACTCTTTCGCGAGTTGCAGCGCCTCGGCGTTTTGTTTCTCCTGTGTAATGTCATAACTCAAAATCACAATGCCTCGTACCTGACGTTGTTCATCAATATCAGGCACGTAATTGACTTTGATCCACCGGTCGCCATGCGTGAGGTGAAACAGGTTTTCATACGAGGCAGAGCGCCCTGAGAACACTTGCTCAAGGTACGGTTTGGCAAATTTATACCCCGCGTCGCCAACCACTTCAGGAAAGGTCTTGTTGATGATTTCATGCCGAGGACGCCCGAATGCCTCGTATCGTTTATTGACAAACCGGTAACGCAAATCAGCCGCGTCGGCATACGCAATAAAAGCTGGCAGGTTGTCGGCGATCAGCAGCAGCAGCTTTTGGCTTTCCTGAAGCGCGCGTTCAGTCTGCTTTTGCAGCGTCATGTCGCGGCCAAGCACCACGATGCCGCGCACGCGCCCCTGTTCGTCGAATTCCGGCACGTAATTCACCTGAA
>CAZMEO010000245.1:0-5573 GCA_964565315.1 uncultured Candidatus Moduliflexus sp.
ATCAAATCGAGGAATTGCAGGCCGCGATTGGTGTATTTTTTCGCGATGCTGACGACAAGACGCAAATTCGCCTGCACTAACTCGCTTTTGGCGTTCTCCGCCAATGCTTCGCCGATTTCGATGCGCTGCAAAATCTTTTTTAACTTATTGGCAGAGACGCATGCTTCCAATTCGACGCGCCGAATTTTCCGGCGGCCATTGCGGATAATGCGCTCGTATTCTTCGACCATTTCGACCGAAATGCCGCGCTCCTTGACGACGCGTGCGCATTCTTCGGCGTCGGCACGTTTCAGGCGGCGGGAATATTTTTTCAATTCGCCGACGGTCATTCCCATCTGTCGTTCACAAATGGCGATTTCGCTTTCGCCGCGCTCGATGCGCTTGACTAAGCCTTTGATTTTTGCGACCACGCGCTGCACCTGCGACGGGTGCATGTTCATGTCTAACAAAATCACCGAACATTTCTCCATCTCTTCGCGAATCGACAATTCCAATTTTTTCCGTTTTTGCGAATCGACCGTGCCGGAATTGAGGATATTTTCGATCCGCATCATCTCTTTTTCGCTTCGGCGAAGTTCGGAAGATTTGGAGACGACATCTTCTTCCAATTCATCAATTCGGTTTTCGCGAATTTCATCGCCATCTGTCACCTGAATAAATTCTCGAATCTTGATGCGATTCGCCTGAAGCCGTTTCGCGAGATTCACGACTTCCCGCACGGCAATGTGCGTGCTTGTGACGGCTCGCATCACCTCAGAGCGTCCTTTTTCGATGCGCTTGGCGATTTCGATTTCCCCTTCGCGCGTCAGCAGCGGCACAGTGCCCATTTCGCGCAAATACATCCGCACCGGATCATCGGTTTTCCCAATATCCTCGGTTTTGACGATTTCCTTGACGGCTTTGGGCTTCGGTTTCCCCTTCAGCGTCAATTCCGTTCGGTCAGTTTCGACGGTTTTATATTTGTCCGTGATCTCGATATCCATTTTATCGAGCAACACGAAAATATCGTCTAACTGCTCCGGCGCGAGAACATCGGCAGGCAAATGATCATTAATTTCATCGTAATCCAAATATCCTTTTTCTTTGCCTAAAGTAATCAATTTTCGTACTTCAGGTATCTTCAGCGCATCATTCATAATAAAAATCCCCTTTATGCGATTTTCGAATGGAAAAGTTTTGCTCAAAAATCGTTTTTGATCCGGTAAGAATCGCCCACCACTTCGGCCATTTATTTATATTATACTACGCAAAAAATTTTTTCAAGAGGAATCTCAATATTTTTTAAAAATTCCTGTTTTTTGTCATGAAACTCCTCGTTTCTCAGGCAAAATCTTTTTTCTTGTAAAAGTTCTATGAAAAAAGCTTGACAAGAATTCCGGCATGAATAGGTTTTGGCTTATTCGAGTGATGAAGAAACGTTCCCCGGTAGCTCAGTCGGTAGAGCGGTTGGCTGTTAACCAATTGGTCGCTGGTTCGAGTCCGGCCCGGGGAGCCAGTTTTCAGGCTGTTTTCCGTAACGGAAAACAGCCTTTTTTATTGGATTGTCCAATCCTGTATTGACACAAAACGTTATGGACATAGCCGTCAGACACTTTCAAAGTGTCTGACGGCTTTTAAGAAAACAACGAAAATTATTTACGCAAATTCGTTCCATTCTTCAATTCGATGTCGTTATTGTCAATGATCCAGCAAGCGCGTCACATCCTGAAAAGCGTGTTTGGCTACGACCAGTTTCGCCCGTTGCAAGAGGAAATTATCGCGAATGTCCTTCAACGCAAGGATACATTAGCGATCATGCCGACCGGCGGAGGCAAATCGCTCTGCTATCAAATCCCGGCGCTGCTGTTCGACGGGCTGACGGTCGTGGTGTCGCCGCTGATTTCCCTGATGAAAGATCAAGTGCAGCAATTGACAGAACTCGGCGTGGCGGCGGTCGTGTTGAACAGTTCGATTTCCGACCGGGACTATCAGCAGGGGGGCGGGCAGATTGCGCGGAACGAGGCAAAATTGTTGTTTGTCGCGCCGGAAACGCTCCTGATGAACAAAACGCGGGCGTTGTTGGCCTCGCGGCGCATCGAATGTCTCGCGATTGACGAGGCGCACTGCATTTCGGAATGGGGGCATGATTTCCGGCCAGAATACCGGCAGCTTGCCGACGTGCGGCAGCAATTCCCGCACGCGGGCTGTCTTGCGCTTACCGCCACCGCGACGCCGCGCGTGCAAAATGATATTGCCGAGAGCCTGAATTTCGGCGCAGGAAGCCGCTTCGTCGCCAGTTTCAACCGCCACAATCTGCGCCTTGACGTTGCTCCGAAAACCGATCCGGTACGCCAGACGCTCGAATTTCTCGCGCAATTCCCGAAACAATCCGGCATTATTTATTGCCAGACGCGCCAGCAAGTGGACGAACTCGCGAGTCTGCTGCGCCAGCGCGGATTCTCCGTCGCGCCGTATCACGCCGGGCTGTCCGACGAGGAACGCCACGAAAATCAGGAGCGCTTCATTCGGGATGACATTCCGCTGATGGTAGCAACGATTGCATTCGGCATGGGCATCAATAAGCCGAATATCCGGTTCATCCTGCATTACGATCTGCCGAAAAATATCGAAAGTTATTACCAGCAGATCGGACGCGCCGGGCGCGACGGTCTGCCCGCGCATTGCCTGCTGCTGTTCGGTTCTGCCGATATTTGGAAGATCAAATATTTCATCAATCAGAAAGACGACCGCGAACAGCGCATCGCTCTCGCCCATCTCAACGCGCTGATCGGTTTCGCCGAAACAACTGAATGCCGCCGCATTCCGTTATTAAAATATTTTGGCGAAGAACCGACGACAAGCGAATGCGGTTTATGCGACAATTGCTTGACCGAAAGGCAGCCGCTCGTTGACGTGACGATTCCGGCGCAAAAATTCCTTTCCTGCGTCAAGCGCACCGGCGAAACGTTCGGCGCGGGGCATGTGATTGACGTGCTGCGCGGCTCGGAATCGGAAAAGGTCTTCAAATTCGGCCATCAGCAGCTTTCAACGTATGGCATCGGCCTCGAATATTCGAAAGCGCAATGGTCGTTCCTGTCGCGCCAGTTCATGCAGCAGGAACTGCTGACGCAAGACGCGGAATTCGGCAGCCTGAAATTGACGCCGAAAGCGTGGGACGTCATGCGCGGCAAATTGCAGGTGTTCGCCAGTCTCGAAAGGTCGCCGCAGCGCGCAGCCGCGACAAACAATGTCAGCGAAGAGCCGCATGATCGCGAGTTGTTTGAACTGCTGCGGCAAGAGCGCAAGACGTTGGCCGACGCGCATAATGTCCCGCCGTATGCGATTTTCCCGGATAAAACCTTGATTGACATGGCGACCTTTTTTCCGCAGACCGAGCAGAGCTTGCGAACGATGTATGGCGTCGGAGAAATCAAATTCGCCCATTACGGCCAGAACTTTCTGAATCTTCTCAGAGGCTATTGCCAGCCGCGCCAGCTTGCGGAGCGCCCAAAGACCGCCTCGAAACCCGCCGACAATATTCCGAAAAGCACGAAAACGCTGCGTCATCATATCGTCGGAGACGCCTTTAACGCGGGCAAATCAGTGCAAGAGTTAATGAATGAATATCGTGTCAAAATCGCGACGATTCTTCAGCATTTGCATAAATATCTGCTCGAAGGCCACGCATTGCGCCAAAGCGAAGAACTGCTCGCCTATTCCACGCTGTCGCCCGCGCAGCAGCAGCGCGTCCTGAACACATTTGCGGAACTCGGCACAGACTACTTGAAGCCGGTCTTCGACGCGCTGAAGGAAGAAGTCAGCTACGACGACCTGCATATCCTGCGGCTGCATTTTTTGATTCAATCAAACGCCGCGTAGCTGTCAGACACGTTCAACGTGTCTGACAGCTTTTTACAATATGCAAACAGCGCTGGTGAATATCAGCAAATTCATAAGTTTCGTGCTGCGTCATCAGCCTGAAGCGGTCGGGCTGACGCCGGATGCGGGCGGATGGGTGGCGGTTGACGATCTCATCGCGGCGGCGCAGAAACAAAGCATTCCGCTGGATCGCGCGTTGTTGGAAACGATTGTCGGGCAGAATGATAAACAGCGTTTCGCGTTCAGTGACGACGGCCTGCGCATCCGCGCTAATCAGGGGCATTCGTTTCCGGTTGACCTCGGCCTTGCGCCGCTGACGCCGCCGGAATTCCTGTATCATGGCACGGCGACCCGCTTTCTGAATGCGATTCGCGAACAAGGCTTGCGCCCCGGCAGCCGCCAGCAGGTGCATTTGTCGGGCGACGAAGTCACGGCCAGAACAGTCGGGCAGCGGCATGGCAAGCCAGTCGTGCTGACTGTTCTGGCCGGGCGCATGTTTCAAGATAGGTTTCTGTTTTATCGTTCCGCGAATGGCGTCTGGCTGACTGACGCCGTGCCTGCCGCCTATCTCCGTTTTCCCGCGTAGGCGAAATTAAATTTCGCCTACATTTTTTGCCCTCTCGCTTGACAATTCTGTTGAGCGTTCTTATTGAACGACAGACATGAGTCTAAAAACGGATATGCCGAATTTAACCCCGCCAGGGTTTGAAACCCTGGCGGGGTTTGTAATAAACAAAAAGGAAACGCATGATGACAGTTGAAACGATTATTGTCGGCGCAGGGCCGATTGGGTTGGAAGTTGCGGCGTGTTTGAAACGCTGCGGCGCGGAGTATCTGCATTTCGACGCGAAACAGATCGGCTACACGATGTCATGGTGGCCGCGTGACACGCAATTTTTCAGTACGCCGGAGCGCATCGAAATCGCCGGAATCTCGATGCAGCATACGCATCAACGTAATGTCACTGGCGAAGAATATTTGGCGTATTTGCGTTTTATCGTGGAACATTTAGATTTGCGCGTCAACACGTATGAACCGGTGACGCACCTTGAGCGGAGAGACGGCGGCTTTTGCGTCACAACATCACCACTGACCGGTGAAAAGACGTATCGCTGCCGTTATGTCGTCTTAGCGACCGGCGATATGATGTATCCCCACCGGCTCGGCATTCCGGGCGAAGCGCTGCCGCATGTCAGTCATTATTTCCGCGATCCGCATGACTATTTCCGCAAGCGGCTGTTGATTGTCGGCGGACGCAATTCGGCGGTAGAAGCGGCGCTGCGCTGCTGGCGCGGCGGCGCGGAGGTGGCGTTGAGCTATCGCGGCGCGGAATTTGACGAACGGTTCGTCAAACATTTCTTGCTGCCGGATATTAAAAACCAGATTCGTTTCGGCAATATCAGGTTTTATGCGGAAACCACGCTAATCGAAATCAGGCCGGATGGCGTTGTGTTGGAGCATGTCAACAGCGGGAAACGTGTCGAACATGCGGCGGATTTTGTGTTGATGTGCACCGGGTTTGTTGGTGATACGCGCTTATTGGAGCAGGTCGGCGCGACGTTGTGCGGCGCGGATCGGATGCCGGTCTGCCGTCCTGACACGATGGAAACCGACGTGCCGGGCCTGTTTATGGCTGGCACGGCGGCGGCAGGCTTGCAGCAGCGTTACCGGCTGTTTATCGAGAATTGCCACGTTCACGCCGCGAAAATCACGCA
>CAZMEO010000246.1:0-5563 GCA_964565315.1 uncultured Candidatus Moduliflexus sp.
GTCGAAGCCTATATGAATGCCACGCCGAGTTGGCGCACCGACTTGTACGCCTCGACCGGAACGCTCATGACGCACGCTGAAAGCATTGAATTATTCAAGTCGTTAGGCGTGAAGATGACGCCAGAGCTCAAAGCGCCAAGCGTGACGATGCCTTACGAAGGCAATTATACGCAGGAAGCCTACGCCCAGCAGATGATTGATGAATATAAAGCCGCTGGCGTGACTCCTGAACACGTCTTCGCGCAATCATTTAATTTAAATGATGTGCTGTACTGGATTACCAGCGAGCCGGAATTTGGCAAACAGGCGGTGTTCCTTGATGAACGCGATACGCAGGAAACCTTCAATCATACGAAACCGGAAACTTGGTCGCCGAGCATGAAAGAATTAGCCGCTCAGGGAGTCAACATTATTGCGCCGCCAATTTGGATGCTACTGAAACTGGATGCGAACGGCGCGATTGTTCCGTCGGAATATGCGCAAGAAGCAAAAGCGGCTGGCCTGCAAATGATTACCTGGTCGCTCGAACGCTCTGGCACGTTGACAGATGGCGGCGGGTGGTATTATCAATCAATCAACAGCGCAATCAATAATTCTGGCGATATGTTGGAAGTGTTAGATATTCTGGCGCAGAAAGTCGGCATTATCGGCATTTTCTCTGATTGGCCGGCGACCGTCACGTATTATGCCAACTGTAAAGGGTTGAAGTAGCCAAGATAATACCAATTGCGCGTCAAGCTATCCGATCAATCTTGTTGCAGGCAGGGCGCACCGAACGTCATTGACAAGGCTCGCTTGCCGCAGCAATTGGCATAACGAGAATATGGCGGAGGCCCAGGCCGTCATATTCTGCGGAAAGAAAAAGAGGTTAATGGCAGCGCGGCGCGTGTATAGGACATGCTCTCACCCACCTGTTTGTCGCCGGTATTCCTGCTCCGGCATATTATCCTATCGAGTTACGCTGCGCCGCCCAATCTTCATGAACAGTTGTCAGACACCTTAGAGGTGTCTGACAACTCCCCCATCATGTTATTCATATACATTCTGTTCCTGATATTTGGCGGCTTTTTTCTTGCGGCGACCGCCCGAATTCCGCATGACGCCGTTGACATAGCGCTGCTGTAATAACATGCCGATATTCTGCTGCGTATAGACGAATCCGGATGGAGAAACCGCCTTGCCGCGCTTGCCAAGCACCAACGACGCTAACCCGTAATCTTTCGTGACCACAATATCCCCCTGACTGACGCGGTTGTAAATTTCGATATCCGCTGCCTGCGGCGAGGCATCGACCACAATCGTTTCGCCGCGATGATGTTCGCCGGAATAATTTTCAATAGACACCACGCGCACGACTTCTGCCCCTCGTTTTGCCGCAAACTTCCGACTCACCTGCTCTGAAGAACACGCATCGCCATCAATAAAAATTCGCATAGACTCGTCGGCGGTCGAGCCGCGTGGCGTCTTTTCTTCAGAACATCACGCGGCCTGTCGCCTGTTCCGCTTAGTTGCTTGCCTGGAGGAATCGTTCGAATAAGCCCATTCTAATGGAATATTTGTTTTCGCATTTTTCGATAATTTCATGTTCAATAAGGTTCGAGACCGCCTTTCTGCGCTGACGTTTCGCGTCATAACTCAAGTCGTTGGCGATGATGTCTTCCAACGCGCAGCTATTATGATGCGTGGTCAGGATGAGTAAAATTTCTTGTTCAATGTACGACAGCCGCTGCCAGATGCTTTCAAGGTAATCGCTTTTCTGTTCTAAATAGTCGGAAATTGCCTGTTCAATGTCCTGCACTTCGACGGCGTTGGCGCGGCAGCATTCCTCCGCATTATTGCCGTCCTGCTGCGCGAGCAGGCTGCAAAACTGGCGCGTCACGTATGGATGCCCCCCTGTTTCATAGTAAATACGTGACAGCGCCTCCTCGTTATAGCTCATCCCCATTTGAGCGCCGAGGTTTTGAATCATCTGATTGCAGCCGGTTTCCGCTAATGACGAGAGGAATACCTCTTTATAATAATGGAAACCGGGATTGCTTTGCCCGCGATACGTGTCAATCCGGGAGATTTCCGGGCGCGACGACACGATGATGGAGACGAGGAAGCCGTATTGCTGCGACACGCCGCGAATTACGCCCATAAATTCATGAAACCCTGAAAAGCCTTCTTCGTCTTCCGTCAAATTCGGCACGAAATGTTCGGCTTCGTCGAGCAGCAGTACGATTTTCATATCGTGGCGATAGGCTTTCAGCGTTTCCCAGACGCGCACGAGGTGTTGAATAAACTGCGTGCTGTAATTCGGCAGAATCGCGCCTTTTGGCTTTTCAAATGCCGGAAGCTTGATCTCAGGATATTTGAACGACGCATCTCGCACGCATTCATCAAGAATGATCTGGTACAGATACGAGCAATCGCGCGGCACATGCTGTAAATCAATATAGGCGACGATATGCTGCGGCATCTGTTCGCGCAATTGCCAGATCAGCGACGTTTTGCCGATTTTGCGCGGGCCAAACAGACCGATATGCTGCAAATGGCTCATCGAATCGAGCAGGGTCGCAATCATCTTTTCCCGCCCGAAGAACTCTAACGGATTTTCCACTGAACCGGTCGTTTCATAGACGTTGCGCGTCGTCAGCGCCGGAGCGATCATTTTTTCAAGCGTCTGCGGGCAATTGCCATTCCGAATTGCTTTTCCGATCAATCGAACGCTGAATGGAAGCATTGTGACGCGCTGTTCCTCGGCATAACGGCAGATGCGCTGATAGGCGCTGTAATGAGGCAATTCATCCACCACCACGAGAATCAGCGTCGGATTCGACACGCGGCCTTGCGTCGTGACGGCTTGATATACGGCCTGTACGGTCGCCTCGTTTAATGTCGTTTTGGTGACGGTCGCAACAGGAATGTCGCCGTGTTGTTCGTATTGTCCGGTTTTGGAGCGAATGACCGAGAGCGTCGGCGTCACGTCAGTCACTTGAAATTGGCTTTGCGTAAAAAAAGTTTTCACATCCTTTTTGATCTGAAGCGGCGGCGCAGGCCAGACCACCTGAGCGGAAGATGGCGACGAAGGCATTTCGACCGTTTCCAGAATCGGATACTCATGTTCGCGCGGCATCGTCAAATCCTGAAGATTGAGGACATCTTCTAAATCTTCAAGCTGCTGAAACGAACGTTCGTGTTTTTTGGAGCGCGGAGCGGTCATAATTTGCGCCTGCGCCGCGACATTTTTCGATGTTGTTGTCGGCGCAGAAACCGACATATCGGCGGTCACGCATTCCGGCGTTCTTTTCAGGCGGCGTTTATGGAGATTCGCGGCGTCGCGTTTTTTGCGAGGATCGCGAGTTTTCGCATGTGCGCCGGACAGCGCCGGCACGTGTGATGAGACAAACATCAACGCCAATGTCAGCAAGACTCCGACAGGCACGATAAATTGAAGCCGTTTGAATGAGCCTGCCCAGATGCCATCTTTTTCAAGTCGAGGCTCGGAGGCGTCGTTTGGCATGAACGGCGACGGCGATACATTGGCATCTGGCGTCATGCTTGCCTTGTCGTGTCCCTGATTATAAAGCATCTTGCCGAGCGTAATTTTGATTCTGCCGCCTTCTAATGGCGCTGGCACTGTTGCCGAGCAGAGCATGACATCGGTGATAAAACTCCCTTGCAGCGGGATACTGAGCACGAATGCGAAAAGGAGCAAGCCGCCAAACTTCCAGGCGGCGTGGAATTTCAGGCGTTTTGTTGCTTGTTGTGCAGAAACAATTCGTAATGAACGCATGTATATAATCCTCCTTTATCATTATTTACGTAAATTAGTCAATCTTATATAGATAAGATCGCATCACGTAATCTCTACAAATATGGGGTGCATCCGCTTAAAATCATCATGAGCGTGATTACGATAAGCATCCAGTAGTACATCATAATTATCTCCTTTGTTTTATTAACGTAAGTTAATTCATATAAGAAAAAAATATGAATCAATCTACGCTTATACATGTAAAATCGTTTTTTACACCTGTTGAATAGGCAACTAAAATTCCGCGCCTGCCCAAGCAATCATCAACGTTTATCAATTTCAATAATAACTTATTATAAAATAAATTAACGTTTATATATCATCATGGCAAAAAAAATTAATCAGACACCGCAAATGCGACTAACAACAGAATCACAAACACCAGACCAGCATATAGAAGAATAACGCGCCCTTTTTTTAGGGCTTCTTTGGTCAAACTTTTTTTCAAATAGATCTGATACGAATACCAGAACATCCACGCCCACAGCAAAAATCCGAACAAATATTTGATAACGAATGCCGAAAACGGCAACACCTGCCCGGTATGACTCAAAAATAAACGCAGATAATTGACATAGTCGGCAACGAGCAGCACCATCGTTCCAACAGCCATGAAATCACGCATGTAGAGTTGCTGGCGATATTTCACTTTGTAATATACCAACCTGAGAACGATTGAGCTGAAATACACGATTGGAATGAGATAGAAGAGATAAACGGCTTCGTTTCTCGTAAGAATCGTATATATTTTACCCGCAAATTCTAACAGTGCCATCGCGAAATTTTCCTATCCACGTATCGCCTTTATTCAAGACACATTCACTAACCACTTACTGCTTATGTCAAATATTAACATACGTTAAATTTGTGTCAAGAAAAAAATATGACGTTCATCTCTTTTCTTTGAGACGTTGCCACATTGCTTCTGTTGACAGGAAAATCCGGCATGAAATTTTTTGATGGCCGCGCTCGACGCGATATGATGATGTTCAAAAGGAGGCAGGAGAGCAGGAACGTTGCGTTCCTGCCCGGCTATTGGATACTGAGGATATTCGTCAGCAAATCACGCAATGGACTCTTTTGATCGTGCGTTTCGATAAATACCATTGCCATGATATAATCTTGCATTTTCTGGAGAAATTTTTCGTCGCGGTCTTTGATCTGATTCATGATTTTATACAAGGTGTGATGCGAATCATAGATGACGCCCCTGAAAATCAGGCTGTCAGACAGCGATCCATCTTGCAGAATATGGAGAAGCGCCTGTCGCTCATCCTCATCCACTTTTCGGAAAAGCGCGAGAATTTCTTTTTCTTTCGATGACAGGCTATCAGCAGTATTATAATCATCCCCATCGTTCCGAGAGTCGGTTACTTTTTGCTCATCAATATACGAGGCGGCTTTTTGATGGTCGCGATTCAGATACGCGAAATCCCGAAACCATTCACGATCGACTTGCAGCGCATCCGCAAGGTTATAGAGAATAATCATATCCTTCGGGATGCGGATTCCGTCCTCAATATGCTTGATGTACGCGTCCGAGATTTTGGCTTTTTTCGCCAATTCTTTCTTATTCAGATTGAGCTTGAGCCGCCGTGATGTGACAAATTCATGAAATCTCATAGTCGTCATCCTTTTACAAAGAAACGTTGATTGTTCGATAGCTAACTGCTGTTAGTTAGTTATTGAAACATAATTATACATATTAACATTTCTTTGTCAAGTTATTTTTAGGAAAGAGTAATATTACTGATGTTTGTTATG
>CAZMEO010000247.1:0-5553 GCA_964565315.1 uncultured Candidatus Moduliflexus sp.
ACTTTGACCATCTGCTGCACCTGCGTTTTTTCGGCGCGGCCATAGCCGACGACCGATTGCTTGACTTGCAGCGGCGTATATTCCGCCACGCTGATTCCGGCCTGCGCAGCAGTCAGAAGAATCGCGCCTCTGGCCTGCCCCAACTTCAAGGATGACTGCGCGTTGGTCGCCATGAAGACTTCTTCGACGGCGACTTCATCGGGCGCATAGCGGTCAATCAATTCGCGCACGCGCTGACTGATCGTCAGGAGGCGCTCGGCGAGCGGCGCGTCGGATTTCGTCCGAATCACGCCGTAATCCACCATTGTCAATTGGCCTTGCTGCTCATCGACGACGCCGTAGCCGCTTTTCAGCGAACCGGGATCAATGCCGAGCGTTCTCATGCGCCTATTCCAGGCTCTCCATAATCTCTTCAGGAATGTCGAAGTTTGCGTACACGTTCTGCACGTCGTCGCTATTTTCCAGCGCATCCATCAGTTTCATGACTTTGGCCGCGTCTTTCGGGTCGGTGATTTTGACGGTATTTTCCGGCAGACGACTCAGTTCAGCGCTCTCCATCGGAATGCCTTTCTGTTCAAGCGTGCTGCGCACATCTTCGAAATTTTCCACTGCGGTCAAAATCTGGAAGGTTTCGCCTTCATTGGTCATATCTTCTGCGCCAGCATCGAGGGCGATTTCCATCAATTCATCTTCGTTGGCGTCTTCGGCGTTGACCGTAATGACGCCCTTGCGATGGAACATCCAGGCGACGCAGTTCGCCGCGCCGAGGTTGCCGCCGTTTTTGCTGATAATGTGCCGAATGTCAGCAACCGTGCGATTTTTGTTATCGGTCATGACGTCAATCATCACCGCCACGCCCGCCGGGCCGTAGCCTTCATACGTGATTTCTTCATACGACACGCCTTCGAGTTCGCCCGTCCCTTTTTTGATGGCGCGATCAATGTTATCCGCCGGCATGTTGGCCGCTTTCGCGCCAGCAATCGCGGTGCGCAGCCGCGCATTGCCGTTCGGATCGCCGCCGCCCATTCTGGCGGCGACCGTTAATTCTTTAATTAAGCGCGTAAAAATTTTGCCGCGCTGCGCATCAATTTTCCCTTTTTTGTGGCGGATGGAATGCCACTTGGAATGGCCTGACATAGAACAAATTCCTCCCTTGAACGTTTATAAAATAGATCACCTGTTGTCGTGGTATAAAAACGCCGTTTCCGGCATGAAGTCAGATAAAGACACTATCTTTAGAGAGGGGAGTGGAAAGTCAAGTATTAAAACAGAAAAGTTCTTTTCATCATGCGTCAGAAACACGTGTGATGAACCGCAGCATTTTGCTGTGAATTTGTGCTTGCGTTTTTTCCGATGCGTCGTAAATTACGGCACGGATGTACTGACGAACAGCCTTGTTCGTCATGCAGATGCTTCTGCCCGATGACCTCGGCGGACAGGGCTGTCCGCCAGTACGTAAATAGCTGCGTTAAAAGGAGATTATTTGTATGAAAAATGCTGTTTCTTTTATGATGATCGCAGGAATGTTGATGTGTGCGTCGCTCGCGTTGGCCGCTAGCACGCCGGAGCAGATGGTCGAAAAAATTCATTGGTTCGGCCAGGCCACCGTCAAAATCGAGATGGACGGAAAATCATTGTACGTTGACCCATTGCAATTAGAAAAAGACGACCCGACGGATTTTATTTTCATCACGCATGCGCATGAAGATCATTTCTCGCCGAATGACATCCGCAAAGTGATGAAAGACACAACGGTCTTTTTCGCGCCGAACGATGTCGCGGAAACCCTGCAAAAAGAGTTCGAAAAAGCGACGATCATTGCAGTCGAGCCAGGCATGAAGCAGGAACAAGACGGATTCACGGTCGAAGCCGTTCCGGCCTACAATGTCACCAAAACGCAGTTTCATCCGCAAGCCAATAACTGGGTGGGGTATATTTTCACGATTGACGGCGTGAGAATGTATCATTCCGGCGATACGGAACGCATCCCGGAAATGAAAACGATAGCGTGTGATATTGCAATGCTGCCGTTGGGTCAGACCTACACGATGAACAGCGTGCAGGAAGCGGCGGATGCGGCGCTTGACGTGAAAGCCAAAATCGCCATTCCGATTCACTACGGCTTATATGAAGGCAAAGTCGAAGACGCGGATGCCTTCGCCGCGCTGCTGAAAGATAAGATAACGGTCGTGATTAAAACGAACGAATAACCACCCAGCCCTGCCAGGGTTTCAAACCCTGGCAGGGCGATTGCATTTATTTCTGCGTTTCGATAAACTGCCGATACCAGCGGGCGCTGTCTTTGAGAATGCGCTGCTGCGTCGCAAAATCCACGTATGTCAGGCCATAACGCAGGGTGTAGCCTTGCGACCACTCGAAATTATCCATCAACGACCAGACAAAATACCCTTTCAACGGCACGCCTGCGTCAATCGCCCGCGCCGCTTGCTCAAAGTGCGCCTGTAAAAATTCAATCCGTCCGGCGTCATGCACGCCGCCGTCTTCCGCGATTTTGTCGGGATACGCCGCGCCGTTTTCCGTGATGTAAATCGCTGGAAAACCGTAATCCCGATGAAGCCGCGTCAGCGAGTCATATAAGCCCGGCGCGTAAATCTCGCGATCCGCCGTCCGTTTCAGCGTTGGGTCGGGAACTTGCCGCGTATATGGCGGCAGCACGCCGCTCGAGTCGTCGGCGATCCGATCCGGATTGTAATAATTGATGCCGAGAAAATCGAGCGGCGCGGCGATGGCCTGAAGATCGCTGTCTTCGATGCGCGGCGTGTAGCCTGCATAACACTCCCACATATCTTGCGGATAGCCTTTTCCGGCGAGCGGATCAAGAAACCAGCGATTAAAAAAGCCATCAAAGCGCCGCGCCGCTTCCGCATCGGATTGCGCGTCTGTGGCTGGAAGCGGATAGGCGATATTCGGGGCAATCCCGATTTTTGCGGTTTTCGCGCATTCTTCGCGCAGCACCGGCACAGCCAGCCCATGCGACAGCAGTACGTGATGCGCCGCTTGCAGCGCCAACGCGAAATCTGAATAGCCGGGCGCGTACATGTCGTTGGCATGGCCTAAAAATGCCGTACACCACATTTCGTTATGCGTAATCCAGAGCGGAATGCGGTCGCCAAGCCGCCGCGCCGCCGCCGCCGCAAATTCCGCAAACGCTTTCGCCGTGTCGCGGTCTTTCCAGCCGCCGCGATCTTGCAGCGCCTGCGGCAAATCCCAATGATAGAGCGTCACCGCTGGCGTGATGTTCGACCGCAATAACTCGTCCACTAATTTGTCATAGAAATCGAGTCCGGCGTCATTGACGCGCCCGAAGCCTTTCGGCAGCACGCGCGGCCAGGCGATGCTGAAGCGGTAGGAATTGACGCCTAATTCCCGCATCAACCCGACATCTTCGCGATAGCGATGATAATGGTCGCAGGCAACTGCGCCGCTGCTGCCGTCTTTGATTTTGCCCGGCAGCGACGCAAAACGATCCCAGATCGATTCGCCGCGCCCGCCTTCAGTGACCGCGCCTTCGATTTGATACGATGAGGTCGCAACGCCCCACAGAAAATCGGATGGAAATTTTGTCATGATGTCACTCCTCCTAACAGGCTTTCGATGCTGATGATTGCTCCGTGCCGCAGAAAAATGCGCGGCACGCGCTTGCCGACAAGACAGGTGATTTCGTAATTGATTGTGTCAAGCGCGGCGGCCATGTCGTCGGCCAGAATTGTTTCCGCGCCCTGCGAACCAATCAAGACAACGTCGTCGCCGACTGCCGCGCCGGGAATATCGGTCACGTCAATCATGCACATATCCATGCAGATGCGCCCGATAATCGGGGCGCGCTGGCCGCGAATCAGTACAGACCAATTTTTTGTCCAGAGCCGCCGCCGAAAGCCGTCCGCATAGCCAACCGGCAAGGTTGCCACGACAGTTGGCCGCTGCGTCATGAATAAGCCGCCATAGCTGACCGCTTCGCCTGGCGGCAGCGTCTTGAGATGCGCGACGCGGGTTTTCCAGCATAAGACCGGCTTCAAATCGACAATGGCGGGATCAACGTCCATTGACGGATACATGCCATACAACGAAATCCCGATTCGCGCCATGTCAGCATGTGCGTCTGGCAGTTCCATCGCGCCCGCGCTGTTGGCGAGATAGCGCAAGCGTGGCGCGAATCCGGCGCGTTCGATGAGCGTCAGGCCATCCTGAAAGCGGCGCAATTGCAAGCGTGAATAGGTTTTATCGGTTTCGTCTGCTTTGGCAAAATGCGTAAAGACGCCTTCCATGTCGAGATTCGGCAACTCGCGGAGCGCGTCGAGCAAGGCAGGCAAATCGTCGGGGCGAACACCGACGCGCCCCATGCCGGTATCGAGTTTCAGATGAAACCGAACGACGCGCTGCATCGCCTGGCCGCATTCTGAAAAGCGCCGCGCCGATTCGACCGTGCAAAGCATCGGACGCAGATCATGTTCGACCACGGCGCGTTCCGTGCCGGGCGCGGAAATGCCGAGCAGCAGCAGCGGCGCGGAAATGCCCTTTCGCCGCAAGCAGATGCCTTCTTCAACGAGCGCTACCGCGAGCCACGACGCGCCGGATTGCAGCGCCGTCTGCGCGACGTGATACGCGCCATGTCCGTAAGCATCGGCCTTGACCACCGCCATCATCTGCGTCTGCGCCGGAAGAATGCGGCGAAATTCCTGCAAATTGTGCGCGATGCTATCCAAATCAATTTCCGCCCAGACCGGGCGGTGATATGTCGTGAAATATTCGTGTAAATCAGTCATGATCATCTTCAAATGCGCTGTCCGAGTTTTCCGTCAAGAAAAATTTCATCTGTTCCGAGGAAGACTCGTTCCACGCTCCGCGTGGAATGCGCCTATCGGACGCTCCGCGTCCCGCTCGCCGCAGAGCGTGGAACGAGGGCAACTCGCGGTGATTGGCTCACATCTGCTTTTATAATTATAGGAGTGCCAAAGCTGGCTTTGGCAAGGCGGCGAAGCCGCGCGAGCAACCGCGTCCCTCATGCGTTCGCCTTCTGAGTGGACGGCCAAAGCCAGCTTTGGCACTCCTGAGACCTAAATAATTACCGTGTTTTTATCTAAAACTTGCCGTAAATACTTATTGACAAAAATGGCTGAGTATCAAAAATATTTGGCAGGAAACGCAGCGGAATAGAGGCTGAGGGTTCAACATCTGGAGGAAATCAACGTATGCAATTCAATTACAAATTCAACGGAAGTTCAGCCGTCACCAGCACGGCGCGGGAAGTCGGGATGTCGTTCGCGCCGGATGTCTTCCGCGAACCAACTTTTTTCATCGGCAAACTCGGCAAGCATCTGCCGTTCCGCGAGGCGATGTCGGCGCTGCATGACGTGGTGGTGTCGGATTTGCGTTTCACGCCGAAAGACAAGACCGATTACAAAGCGTGGGCGGCGCAGCAGGAAGAACGCTGGCTGGCGGAGATGATGGCGGGATCGGCTGATGTCAAAGCCCGCCTCAGCGCGGTCAACGCCGAACTCGAAGCCCTGCGCAAAGACAAAAATCTGATTATGG
>CAZMEO010000248.1:0-5538 GCA_964565315.1 uncultured Candidatus Moduliflexus sp.
CAAATTTCGTATGTTTGTGTAAAAATAGAATGAGACAACTGGCAAATCACTATGACCTGACCTGCAAAGCTACATTCGTATCAAGAGATAATTTTGTATTGTAAAAATGCGACATGAAGTTCTTTTTTTGCAAAAATGCTCCCGGCGTTTCCTGCGTGAAACTCTTAAAATCCTTGATAAAGTGCGCCTGATCGTAATAACCGCGCTCAATCGCTGTTCCGAAATAATCGGTTTCTTTATGCAGCAGCAAGTCGCGAATCGTATGCTGAAAACGGGCTAACCGGCAGAACGATTTCGGACTCATCCCTAACGCCTCATGAATGAGGCGCTGAAAATGGCGCGGGCTGAGTTCCGATGCTTCGATAATTTCCTGAAGCGTGTCATATTCGTAATACATGCGCTGAATCGCATCATCAATTCGCGCCTCGTCTCGCTGAAATCGCTGTAAAAACGCGAGTAAATATTCCTCTGCGACGGCGACACGCTGGCGAAGCGTTCTGGCATGCAACATGCGCTCCGTAAATTCGACGCCGACGCGCCCCCAGAGGTCTTCCACGCTGAGAAATGAATCGAACAGTTCTGCGGCGGGATGCGGGCAGAAATGGCGAAAAGCGCCGCTGCGAAATCGAACGGCGAAGAATCCGACGTTTTTGGCGGGAGCAAGCTGATAATACGAAGTTTTTAAGTGAACGATATGCGCCACAGGAGTCGCGAGACACTGAGCGCGGCATTCCCCCAAAAACGGCTCGCCGCGATAATGGAAAATCAGTTCCACCCCGGTTCCCGGCAGCACCTTTGGCAGCGCAATTTCTTCATGTTGAACGCTTTCCCAGCCCCAATAGCGATCAATATACGGGCGAAACAATTTTTGAGGAGGAACTGAGTAAGCGTTCATGGCGCGTTTGCAGCAGTCGCGGCAAAATTACACATTCATCCAGCCTTCTCTGAACGTCGGAAACGTCATGGCTCGCTCGATTTCTTCGATTGACGCATTACATCCGCTCATCTGAAGCACGACGGTTTTGCCTTTCAGAAACTCTCGCAATTTACACGCTGCCATCAAAGTCGAACTGCCAGCCCCTTCGACCAATTGCTGCGTGTAATAATGCGCTACGCCGATAGATTGGTAAATCTCATCCTCTGACAACAGCACAAAATCGCGCAATCCGCTTTTGTAAATATTGAACGTGGTTTCGTATGCTTTGCCTGTCGCAAATCCACCGGCAAAGGTTGTATTCTCCGCAGAAGTTATTGTCTGTGTCTTCCACGAACGATACGCCGCCGGAGAATTTTGCGCTTGCACGGCGATGACGTCAATCTGCGGGCGAACTGTTTTGAGAACGGTGATCGCGGCAGTAGCTTCGCTTCCGCCGCCGAGCGGCACGATCATCACATCAATATCAGGGACATCATCAAGAATTTCTAAAAATTCCGTCCCCACGCCATTGATGAGATGCGGCTCATCCGCCGGATGCGCGTAATACAAGCCGCGCTCAACGCAGAGGCGCTCAACCGTTTGCGAGGCTCCTTCAAATGATTTCCCCGCTTCGATAAGCTCTGCGCCGGTATCCCGGATTTTTCGATTTTTCGCCGGATTATTTCGTTCAGGGACGACGACCACCGCTGGCAAGCCCGCCCATTTCGCCGCCGTTGCGATAGATAAACCGTGATTGCCTGTCGAAAATGTGATGACGCCGGAAATTCCCTGCCGCTTCAAATGTGCCATCAGGTTCACGCCGCCGCGAATTTTAAACGAGCCGGTCGGATGCTGATTCTCATGTTTGATGAAAATATTGGCATCAAGTATGCGTGACAGCGCTTCATAGCGGATAAGCTGGGTTGGCTTGAGGTATTGAGAAACAATCGAACGAGCGCGAATCGTTTCCAGCAATGAGATCGGATAATTTTTCATTTAGAACCCCATCATCTCCTTGATCACGTTCATTTGCTTTTCCGAAGTCAGCCGTTTCAGCAGTTCAAACGCGACATCCATCGCGGTTGACGGATTCCAACTGGTGATGATATTTCCGTCAATGACCATCGGCTGATTCAGCACGTTGGCGCCGAATTCCGCAAGCGTCTTCTGCCGGATGCCGTCTTTTTTGTTGTAAGTTGTGGCGTGTTTGCCGCATAAAATGCCGCTTTTTCCCAAAGGAAGCGCAGCCACGCAGATTGAGGCAATCGTTTTTCCTTGTGCGTGAAATTGTCGGATAACCTCTAAAAAGCGTTCATCATACGCATCATCATAGAAATGATATTCAATAAATCCGCCAGGAATCGCAAGCGCGTCATACTCCTCAACGTTGAGTTCGTCAACCGTGACATCAACCATCACCGGAACATCAAACGTGCTGCGAATCGTTTGTCGAAGGGCGCACGTCGTTAATTTCGTCGTGCCATCGCCATCAACGAGATTCCAGCCTAACACGTCAATAAACACGCTCGCTTCATACGTTTCAAAGCCTTCAGCCAATAATAGCAATGTGTTGCTCATAATTGTTATCGTAAGACGCAGAAAGCAGTCAGACACCTCTCGGTGTCTGACTGCTATGCTCGGCATGCAAGTTTTTCGAGTATAACAAAACAGCCCTTACCCGCTGCTCCGTTTCGATGTCGGTTTTTTCGCGGCGGGAAGATGGTGATCTTTGCTTCCCTGCGGACGAGCAGGGCGGCTTTCCGGCGCAACCGCCGACGTGTCAGGCACGATGATGACGGGCGGCATTTCTTCCCGATGCGCTGTCAAAAATGGCAAATACGCAACCTGTGGAAGAATCGTCGGGAGCGCGGCGGAAACGGCTGTGGCCTGCGTTGAAACGCTGTCCTCGCTGACGGTCGCAGTGTCTTCCTGCGGCTGCTCGGCGCGTGGCGCGTGTTGGTTCAATTCCTCAGCCCAGGCGGCGTACGCCAGCGTTGGCGTTGGCGGTGACGTGTTCCCTGCCGCCCCAATCGCGTAAGCGGGCGCTTTTGTTCTTGTTTCAATGGCAGAAATCTCCGGCATGCGATCTCCTGTCGGCTTCAGCATGACGGCGCCGAGCGGCGGCAGCGTCAGCAGCACGGAATAGGGCTGCTGATGCCAGGGAATCTGATCGGCATGGCAGACCTGATTCCGCAAACCGCTCCCATCATATTCAACGGCATCGCTGTTCAGAATTTCTTGATAATAGCCGGGATGCGGCACGCCGAGCCGATACTCATGCCGGGCGACCGGCGTAAAATTATAGACACAGACGAGCGTATGCTCTCCATGATTGCGCGCCTTGCGCATGAACGAAAAAATGCTGCGTTCGAAATCGTGATAATCAATCCATTCGAAACAGCGTTCCTCGATGTCATCCAAATACAAGGCCGGTTCTGACAAATACAACTGATTCAAATCGCGCACGAAGCGCTGCAAGCCCTGATGCGGCGCATATTGCAGCAGATGCCATTCTAAGCTGCTGTCATGATCCCATTCCCGCCGCTGACCGAATTCGTCTCCCATAAACAAGAGCTTTTTGCCGGGATGCCCGAACATAAAGCTATACAGCAGGCGCAAATTGGCAAATTTCGACGCATCGTCCCCCGGCATTTTGGTCAACAGCGAGCCTTTGCCATGCACGACTTCGTCATGCGACAGTTCCAGGGTGAAATGCTCGTGAAAGGCGTAGAGCAGGGCAAACGGCACCATCGTATGCACGAATTTCCGGTAAATCGGATCATGCGAGAGATAGTGCAGCATGTCGTTCATCCAGCCTAAATTCCATTTGAACGTAAAATTCAACCCGCCGATATACGTGGGATAGGTGACGCCTAACCAGGATGTGGATTCTTCCGCCACCGTCATCACGCCGGGAAAGCCGCGATGAATGACGAGATTCAGTTCTTTGATAAATTCGACGGCCTCCAGATTTTCGCGCCCGCCGAACTTATTCGGCGTCCATTCCCCTTCTCGTCGGGAATAGTCAAGGTAGAGCATCGAGGCGACCGCGTCCACGCGAATGCCGTCAATGTGGTACATGTTCAGCCAGAAGAGCGCGTTCGCAATCAGAAAATTTTTGACTTGATTGCGGCCATAGTCGAAAATCAGCGTCCCCCAGTCTTTATGCTCCGCCATGTTCGGATCGGCATGTTCGTAGAGGCTCGCGCCGTCAAATTCCCCCAACGCAAAGCTGTCGCGGGGGAAATGCGCCGGAACCCAATCCATCAAGACGCCAATCCCGGCGCGATGGCATTCGTTGACGAAATACATGAAATCGCCCGGCGTGCCGTAGCGGCTGGTCGGCGCGTAATAGCCGGTCACTTGATAGCCCCATGAGCCGTAAAAGGGATGCTCGGCCACCGGCAGCAGTTCGATATGCGTGAATCCAAGCTGCTTGACATACGGAATCAGCGTGTCCGCTAACTCGCGATACGTCAAAAAGCGGTTCTCCTCTCCTGCATGTTTCATCCAGGAACCAAGATGCGCTTCGTAGGTCGAAATCGGGCGTTTCAGCGGCGCGTACTGCTTGCGCTGCTCAAGCCAGTCCGAATCTGTCCAGGGAAAATCACCCAGCGCGGCGACAATCGTCTTATTGCTCGGCGGCTGTTCGAACGCAAAGCCATAGGGATCAGATTTGCGAATTTTTTCCTTGTTTGCCGTCACGATTTGATATTGATAGCGGTCGCCCTCGCGCACGTCGGGAATAAAGAGTTCCCACACGCCCCATTTTTTCAGCAGGCGCATCGGATGGCGCTGTCCGTTCCAATTGTTGAAATCGCCGACCACGCTGACGCCTTTCGCATTCGGCGCCCAGACGGCGAACAATGCGCCGTTGACGCCATTCACCTCGCGCAGATGACAGCCGAGCGATTCGTAAATATCGTAGGCCGCGCCGGAGGAAAACGCCGTCAGCGCGTCTGCGGAGAGCAGCGAAGGAAACGCATACGGATCGACAATGCGGTGAAACTGGCCGTCGCCGTTCAGCACTTCAAGTTCATAGCGAAATGGCTTCTTGCGGGTGGAAAACGTTTTTTCGAACAGACCGGCATCATGGATGCGCGTCATGGGATAACGTTTCTGGGTATGCGGATCAAACACGCTCACCTCATTCGCGCCGGGAAATAGCGCCCTCACAGCTAAAGAATCGCGCTTTCCTTCTATCGGTATCATGCGCATCCCCAACAGATCACATGGATCAGCGCATATCGAGTTGAGAAGTGCATGAATTTTTTTTTGAAATGTTGTTGTTTTCATAAAGAAATAATAAGAGGTTCACACCCAATGATCCGATTTTTTAGAAGAGTCAAATAGTCATTCGATTTCAGGGGGACGCAAATTACCCTGATAAAGGGGGTTTTCAAATATTAACTGATGTGACGCAACGTCTCTAACCATTCCCCATATAAAAAACGAAAACTTATTGCCCGTATATGGAGACTCGTTTTCTACGTCAAGGATTATTGTTGACGAACATGCCCTGATGCTCTTTTCCGGCGCATTTAGCGCAAGCATGCCGCGCGTTGACAACGTATGTTTGAGGGGAGAACACGTACCGGCGAACAGCCTTGTTCGCCGCAAAC
>CAZMEO010000249.1:0-2810 GCA_964565315.1 uncultured Candidatus Moduliflexus sp.
ATGCGTTCAGAGGCATTCTTAAAATGGGGAAACATTTTTTTAGATGAACCACGCTGGCGCATTACCGTTTCGCATTTTGCCACGACCTACCGGATGCCGATCAATCTGCCGCCCTTATGGTCTCCTGAAAATCTTCAGGCGTTTCCCCCCTGGATATTTCTCATGCTCCTGTTGCTCCCGTATGTGTATAAGTACCATACACATTTTTTTTTCATGGTCGCTTCAATCTATGGCATGAGCGGGTTATATCTGCTTCGCGGAATCCCCCTGAATGATCCGCGCAATCTCGTAGATGTGTATCAGCCGTTTCACGTATTGCTTCATGTTTCCATGTTATTGGCGAGTTATTGTTTGCTGGAATTTATCTTTTACAATAAAAATCCCCAAACCGCATTTCTATCGAAAGCGGCGGTTGGGATATTGCTGTTTTTGACGTATGTGATTACAGGCATCAATACGTTTTGGGCGACTATCTATCCAGGGGTTCTTGGCAGCGGTAGTCAGTCGTATATCGTTTCGTTGTTTCATCACGATATTGCAGGCACAATATCGAACTCATTCTCGTTATACCGGCTCGCCGTTCAAGCTCTTGGACAGGGCTGGTAGGGAGCAGAACTCCGCCAATGCGCAACAGACGACAACAAGAAGGCATCACGTGTGTTCAAATCATGCGAGAACGCGCATGTTTCGCGCTGATGGGGCTCGTGCTGCTGTTCTTTTTCCGTCCGCTGTTCGGCGGGGAAACCTTCTTTTTTCGCGACCTCTATCTTCATGCGTTTGCCGATAAACTGTTTTTCGTCGAACAATTCAAACAAGGCGTCATCCCGTTTTGGAATCCCTACATATTAGGGGGAGAACCGTATTTCAGCAATATCGTAATTTCTGGATTTTATCCATTGAATGTGATCTTTTTTCTCTTCCCTCTTATTCACGCCTTTAACATTTTTATCGTGCTGCATTTTTTGCTTGCCGCAGGTGGTGCCTATTTTTTTGCCAGAACGCTTTCCTTGTCGCCAATTTCATCGTTTCTTGTCGGCGCCATTTACACGTTATGCGGCGGGATGCTCTCGACGGCCAATCTGCCCGGATTGATTTTTGACATGCCGTATCTGCCGTTGATCTGGGCATGTTGGCATCTCTTCCTCTTGCGCCGCGCGCGCCGCTGGTTCTTGTTGAGCGTCGCGCTGGGCGTCTTTCAGGCGCTGGCGTGGACGCATGAATGCAACGAAATTACCATGCTTTCCCTGCTCGGATGGACACTCTGTTATCCCTATCCACAGCAAACGTCTCTGATTCGGAAAATGCTGCTCTGGGGACTTATCACGGCACTTATTGTCGCATGTTGCGCGGTCGTGCTGCTCCCGGCAGTTGAAATTGTCGGCAATTCCGGTCGGCAATATCAACTCAACGAAGATGAATTTGCGCGATTTTCCCTGCATCCGAAGCGTTTGCCCGAACTGGTTTTTCCGAATTTTTTCGGCAGCATGAATGCCATCCGCCCGCGTGATGCGTACTGGGGATGGAATCTTGTCGGGCATTATCCGCCGATGATGTTAAATCTCTATTTCGGCGGGATGGCGCTTGCGCTTGCCTGCCTTGGAGCATGGCTTCCCGCGCGCGCCAACGACCATTTCCCCCATCGGGTCAGATGGTATTGCGCGATCCTCGCGTTCTGCTGTCTGCTTGGGGCGCTTGGCAATTTTTTGCCGTTTTTTTCGCTGATATATACGGCCATTCCATTTCTTGATTTTCTCTTCCATTCGCCGGAAAAATTAATAATCGGCACGTTCTTTCCAGTGGCGCTATTAGCCGGGTATGCGTCTGACTGGTTCGGACAAGCCCGGAGCGAGCGTCTTGAAATCTTCCGACGCTTGACGTGGAGCGCCTACGGATTCGCTGCCGTGTTGTTCGCAGTGTTTGGCCTCTTCTCGTGGTTGCCGCAAATGCAATCCTGGTGGGTTGTCGCTTTTTTCAAGCGTCCCGTTGACGATATGATCGCCCGGCAAGGTTTGGCTGCCTCATTGTTACATGCCGCCGCCATGCTGCTCCTCCTCGCCATGCTCCTCACGTATCGCCGCCTTGCCCCGAATCGCTGGCAGCCGCTCTTGCTCGCCGGAATCGTCCTGTGCGATCTCTGGATTGCGAACAGTCCGATCAATTTTTACGCCCCTCGCGATTTCTTCACCGATCTTCCTGATGCCGTGAAACTGGTCAAGCGGGAAATCGGCGATGGCCGGTTGTTTGCCGCGGACGTTCCTGCGAATTCGACCTTGAACGCGCCTTCGGATGAGATGTTCTGGCTGTCGCGCTGGAGTCTCGAAACCTTGAGCGGCTATTCGGGCTATACCTACGGCATTCCGGTCATTTTTCACGACGACGCCAATAATTTAGGGCAAAAATATGTCGTGCTGCTTCACCAGCACATCAAATCGTTGACATGGGAACAGAAACTCCCCATCTTTTCAGCGGGCGCGGTCTCGCTGATTATCACGCATGAAGCCGTATCGCTGCCCGGCCTCGAACGCATCGCGGAGATTCCGAATCACAGCAGCCTGCGATTTTTCCTCTATCGCAATACCCACGCGGCTTCGCGGGCAACGTTCGTGACGCAAGCGCAGCGCGTGGACTCGGATGAGGCCGCCCTCGCCATTTTGAGCAACCCGGAGTTCGATCCTCGTACGCGCGTAATCTTGTCCGACAGCGACGCGCAGGCAGAACGCCTTGTTTCCGGGCAGCAATCTCCGACGCCGGCAGCTATTCGAATCGAACGCCAGACCCCGAATGCGATGACCGCGACCGTTTCGACCGAT
>CAZMEO010000249.1:2910-5534 GCA_964565315.1 uncultured Candidatus Moduliflexus sp.
AATGCGATGACCGCGACCGTTTCGACCGATCACGCAGGCTATCTTGTCTTGTCAGAACCGTTTTATCCCGGCTGGGAAGCGACGGTGGACGGCGCTCCCGCGCCGCAGCTTCGCGCCAACCTGGCATTTACGGCGATTCCGCTTCCGGCTGGAGAGCATGTCGTTCACCGCGAATACAAGCCGCGTTTGTTTTATGCGGGCGCATGGATGTCGCTTGGATTCGTCGTTTTGACCATCGTATTGACGCATAAACGCTTCGGGATCGTGAAAGGCTGAAACTATGACAGCGACGCTTCGACCCCAGCGATGGAAAACCTGGCTGAATATCGTGGTCGTCAATGCGCTCCTGCTCAGCGCGGCGCTCATCGGGGTAGAAGGCTTTTGCCGATGGCGCGGCATTCCCTACACCGCTGAATGGACGCCAAGCGAAAACTCGTTAGCGCAGTTTAACCGGGAATTGGGGTGGGCGTACCTCCCGAATCTTTCGAAAACCGTCAGCGAAAACGGGCAGCAATGGCCGGTCTTTACGAATCAGGACGGCATTCGCGTCGCTGCGCCCGGAACGGCGTTCGATGCCGCGCTGCCGTCAATTCTGTTTATCGGCTGCTCATTTACGATGGGACATGGCCTGCCGTATGAAGAAAGCTTTGTCGGCCAGTTCGCCGCGCTGCCGGAGATGCCGCTGCAAGTCGTCAATCTCGGCGTGCAGGCGTATGGCACGGATCAGGCGTGGTTGGCGCTGAAAAAATTCTTGCCGAAATTTCATGCAAGGATCGTCGTCTATACGTTTATCGCCGAACATATTCTGCGAAACGGCAATTATGATCGCCGCCTGCTGTTCCCGACCGCGAATTTTCTTGGCACGAAGCCGTTATTTGCCATGAATGGAACGCGCGAACTCTATCTCGCAAAACCGGCGCTGCGGTATGAAGAGTACCGTTGTTCCTATCTGTGGGACGCGCTGCAAATGAAGGTCGGAACGCGGCTCGGATGGTTTCCGCCGTTTCCCAAAGAATTGACGCAGCAGTTGATGCTGGCGATGAAACAAACGAGCGAAGCGGCGGGCGCGAAATTCGTGGTGTTGAACTGGCGCTGGACGCCGGAGGAGTATCGCGAGATTTTCGACGGGCTTGATCTGCGCGTGTTAGACACGTTGACGAATGCGCCGCCCGGCTGGAGTCAGATGCGAATGTGGCAGAACGGCGGGCATCCCGACGCCGCTGCCAGCGCCCACGCCGCGCAGTTGCTCTACGATGATTTCCGCCGCAATCACGATTTTTAGAATATTCGTTAATTCTTAGGAGTGCGAAATCTCGATTTCGCCTGTCAAATCAAGATTTGACACTCCTAAAGACGGCGGCGCGGCGTGAATAACCAGAGAAGGCCAATAACGCTGACTCCCGTTGAAATGCCTGCCCCGATCATCAATGAAAGCGGAACATACTGCCGTTCGATGTGGAATGTTCCCGCCGCTGGAAGATGCACGGCTGAAAACGCCAAATTCGCCCGGTAGATCGGCAGACGCTCGCCATTCGCAGAGACGCGCCATCCCGGATAAAACGGCTCGGAAAACACGAGAAGTCCTTCGCATGATGTGGTCACTTGAAATTCGGCAGAATGGCTCGTCTCTGTTGTTGGCGTGATTTCCGCCGCCGCGCATTCCTGCTGCCGCGATGCCGGAAACGTCGTCGGCTGATGCGGATGCAGCACGACCTGCCGCGCCGGGTCGAAGCGAGAGGACGTCAATCGCGCAATCGCTTCTCCGTCGTCTCGAACGCTTGCCCAATTTGCGACGACACGAACGCGCGTGGCGTTCAGGCGATAGAGATGAAAGAGGACGTTGCTCCGATTCGGCAGCTCGGCGACATGCTCAAGCCCCTCGATATGAAGGCGTTCGGGCGCGATGACGGCCGTGACGCCGCTCATCGCGAGAATCGGCAGTTTTTGCGGCCAGGGAAGCGTTTTCGCCATTCCTTTCAAGTCAACAATATGACGCTGCGCTAAGCCGACGTAATCGTCGTGAAAAATCACCGGAAGATGATACAACGCGCCGAAATAGCGATCCAGCGTTTCGAGTCCCCAGCGAACACTCCAGATGATGTCGCTTGACGAGGCATACAGTTGAATATCTTGCGGCGAATCCATGCGGAACAGCCGCCCGCCGCCGATCTGCTGCCGCGCGACCTGGACGACCGGCGGAATGTCGGTCAACATCGCTTCCGGCGCGTATGGATTGATATTCATGTTCGCAAACAGCAGATCGAAGAGCATCACGCCCGCCAATCCCCATTGCGCTAAGCGTTGCCGCGACGGCATCATCCGAATGCAGAACGCCGTCAGCAGCAAAATCGCCGCAACATGCGTCAACGCCTGCCGCAAGCTCTGCGTCATGAATTCGTCCGGCGCATGTTCGAAAAAGAATTGCATCGCCGCATTCGCGAATGTCGGAACAAGCGCGAATGCGGCGATCAGCGCGGCAGCAAGAATTGAAGAGATGTAAAAAGCAACGTGGACAGGTGTTCTGCGTCGCGTCTCGTTGAACATCTGTTCGACGGCGTATCCGGCAAGCAGGCTTATTGGCAGCAACCCGGCGAGGAGAAACTTGATCGGATAGCGGAACAGCG
>CAZMEO010000250.1:0-3332 GCA_964565315.1 uncultured Candidatus Moduliflexus sp.
TTTCCATCGCGCAAGCGAATAGTCCTGGTCGCCGGTGCGTAAACAGGTGCGATTTGCGAATGAAAATCTCACAGGTTTAAGAAACCTGTGCGATTTTTGCCCAATCATTATTATATTTGAAGGAGTTATGATGATGTCAATGATTTTTGCGCGGAATTCTTGTAGAAGACGCGAACAATTTAACTGACGTTACGCAACAGATTCGAGCCGATGACCGCGAACTCCCCTCCTGGGAGGGGGTGGGAGGGCTCGACCGAGCGAATGTCGCCAATTCAACAACCCACCCCTTGCCCCTCCCAGGAGGGGAATTGCCAGTCACGCTGCGTAATATCAAAATTTAATGCGAAGGCAACCCGGCTTCTTTGAAAATGCGGGCGCTCAGCGCTTCCGCGACGGCAAGCGTCGGGGCTTCGCTCATGATACGCAGGATCGGCTCGGTGTTCGACGGGCGGATGTGCGCCCACCCGTTTTGATCATCGAAAAAGATTTTGATGCCGTCCGTCAGGTCAATATGCGCGCCGCTGTATTGCCGTTTCAACTTCTCCATCAGGCCAAAAATCTGGTCGGATGAAAGCGCTGCTTTCTTTTTGACTAAGTAATAGCGCGGAATCTCCGCCACCAATTGCGAGAGCGTTTTGCCGGTTTGCGCCATATATTGCAGCACGAGCGCAATGCCGATGAAACTATCGCGGCAGGGATGAATCGCCGGAATCATGACGCCGCCGTTCCCTTCGCCGCCGACCACCGCGCCGCAATCGAGAATCTTGTCAATCACGTTGCTTTCCCCGATTTTCGTAAAGTAAATCGGGCAATCATGCTGCCGCGCAATGTCTTCGATAGCGCGAGATGTGGATAGATTCACGACCACCGGCCCCGGCGTTTTCGACAACACGAACTGCACCGCTAACGCTAATGTGTAATCCTCGCCAATCGCCTCGCCGCGCTCGTTGATAATCGCGAGCCGGTCGGCGTCGGCATCCTGCGCGAAGCCGACATCCGCGCCGGAAAGTTTTGTCGTGGAGCGAAGCTGCGACAGATTTTGCGGCGTTGGCTCAGGCTCGCGCGGGAAAATGCCGTTCGGCTCAGTGCCGAGCGGAATCAACTGGCAGCCCAATGCTTGCAACAAGCGCGGCGTCATGAGCGAGCCTGCGCCGTTGCAGCAATCGAACGCGACCTTGAACCGTTTCGAGCGAATCAACTCCACATCCACGTAAGCAAGCACTTTCTGCAAATGCGAATCAATCGCGAGCGGGTCGCGCCGGATGGTGTCGATCTCCTCGTCCGCGCAGCGCCGGAAACTCCCTTCGTGGTAAATATCTACAAGCGTGCGGGATTCGTATTCATCTAAAAAAATGCCGTTTTTGCCGACGAATTTCAGCGCGTTCCATTGCGCCGGGTTATGGCTGGCGGTGATGATAATGCCGCCGACCGCGTCGGTGTCTTTCGTGCGGATTTGCACCGACGGCGTCGGGCAGATGCCGAGATCAACCGGCGTGCAGCCGGTCGAAAGCAGACCGGCGCTGACGGCGTGCAGCAGCATTTCGCCGGACGTTCTGGTGTCGCGCCCGACATTCACGCGCCCCGGCCCGACAAACGTGCCGAACGCTTTGGCAAAACTTTCAATCAACTGCGGCGTCAGAAAATCCCCCACCACGCCCCGCACGCCGCTGATACTGATTTTTAACGCATGGACTCGCGCCATTCTATTGTTGAACGACAGGCGTTGAATGACTGCAACCCCACCCCTTGCCCCCTCCCCAAAAGGGAGGGGAGTTTCCCCCTCTCCTTCGGAGAGGGGGCAAGGGGGTGAGGTGAGTCACTCAACGCGCCCGTTCAAATCATTGCTTTGCGGACTTCGGTTTTGCCGCGCTGTAACAGGGTTTCAGCGTCATTCGGATCGCGGCTTTCGGCGATGACGCGCAGGATCGGTTCGTTGCGCGACGGGCGGATATGCAGCCAGCCGGACGCAAACAGAATTTTCACGCCGTCGGTCAAATCGAGTGTTTCACCGGCGAAAATATCCGAAATCCGGCGCAGAATCGTATGGAACAGATAGACCGGGCAGCGCACGGCGTCTTTCTTAATCGTATAAGCCGGAAACGTCTGCGCAAGCTCCGAGACGCTGCCGCCGCGCTGCGCCAACATCTGCAACATCATCCCCATCGAGGCGATGCCGTCAATGCCGTAGGAAAATTGGGGAAACGCCACGCCGCCGCTTCCTTCGCCGCCGAGCGCTGCGCCGATGGAGCGCATTCGTTCGATGACATGCTTCTGCCCGATGGGGCAGCGCGATACGATTGAGCCGTATTTCGCAGCAATGTCGTCAATCAGGCTGGTGGTCGAAACGTTCGTCACCACCGGCAGCCCCGGCTGGCGTAACAGCGCGTCATCGGTCAGCAGCGCGAACGTCATCTCTTCGCCGAGGGATTGCCCCTGTTCGGAAATCACCACGACATTTGTGGCGTCGAGATTGAAGTAAAAGCCGATGTCCGCGCCGACCGGCTTGACTAACTGGCTGGCGGATTGAACGCTCCGTTCGTCAATCAGCGGCGTGTAGGTCGCATCCGGCGATGGCGTATTATTGATGGCGATCACGTCGCAGCCGATGTCCGTCAGGAATTGCGCGACGACCTGCGACGCCGTGCCGTTGCCGCAATCGAGGACGATTTTGAACCGCCGCGCCCGAATCGCCTCAACGTCGAGAAAGTCGCGCAAGGCGTTCATGTATATCCGAATCGCCGTGTCGCGCGACGAAAGCCGCCCAAGTTGATTCCAGGGTTTCACGGCAAACGAGCCGTTATGAAAGATGTCCAGCAACTCCTCATCCTGATAGGAGTTCAGCGCCGCGCCATCCGCGCCGAAAAAACGAAGGCTTTTCCATTCTGGCCCCGCGCTTGGGCCGGAAATTGAGACGCCGCCCTTCGCGCCCATCTGTTTGACGGCATATTGAATGACGGGCGCAGGCAGAATGCCGAGATCATACACATCAATGCCGGTCGAGAGCAGCCCGGCGATGACCGCCGAATGCAGGCGCTCGCCGATGCGCCGGGTATCGCGCCCAAGCACCACCGCGCCGGTTTCCAAATACGTGCCAAATGCGCTGGCAAAATCAATTGCTGACATATCGGTTCTCTCACCTCCCCCCCCCCCGCGCCCTCTCTCCGAAGAGCTCACATGTTTTCGGAAGAATGACACATCGGTAGCCCTGCCCTACGCGGCGGGAATTCTCCCTGCGATCCCGCCACGTAGGGCGGGGCTACTGGTTTCGCCGCAAGGGCGAGCGTGTATTATCCGAGCGGGCTTTCTAGTACGACTTTGCTCAGGCGGATCGG
>CAZMEO010000250.1:3432-5502 GCA_964565315.1 uncultured Candidatus Moduliflexus sp.
CGAGCGTGTATTATCCGAGCGGGCTTTCTAGTACGACTTTGCTCAGGCGGATCGGATATTGAATTTCTTCAAGGCTGAAGCCGTTTTCGAGACCGATCAGGAAATACGCTAATTGCAGGCTGACTAATTGCAGAATCAGCGTGTTGATCGGCGTGGTTTGCGGCACGAACAGGTTCGGCACGCCGAAATCGTGCGCACCGACCGTCGCGACCGTCGGAATGTAGAGCGACAGCTTGTCCACATGTTTTTTCATGGCGTCGGTCGTGACGAGCGAATCTTCGAGATAAATCGCCGTGCCGACATCCGGGTTGAGCGGGCCGTGAAAGAGGGAATTGAAAATCGGTTCGAGATGTTCCCGCGCCAACTCTTTCGCTTTGAGCGAGGCTTCCGCCAATAGGCAGTCGCTTAATAGACCGGCGGCGGTGATATAGCCATGCCGCGATTCCGCCATGCCGCGCGCCAAAAATTTGGCGACGTAGGCAATCGTATTGATGCGGCGCTGCGTGAAAATATCGCGCAGCAAGCCCGGCAGATTCGCCGCGTCTTCGAAGACCTGATCATACACCTTATTTTCGCCGAGCATGTCGCCGATGCGCGCTAAGGCCGCCAGCGCAATCAGAATGGATTTCGTGACGCTGACGGTGGCGGCAATCGGTTTTTCTACCGGCACGCTCATCGGGAAGAGGACGCCGCGTTCGGCGCAATAACGCCCGACGGCGGAATCAGGATGGTTTGTCAGGCCGATAACGAGTTTGGCCGCGTCCAGGCGCCCTTCTTCGATATTTTGCTTGATTTCAGCGGAATTCCCGGAGTTCGAACACATGATGACGATGGCGTCGCGAATATCGCTAAATCGGAGGTCAGAAGACGGAATCCGATACACGTTCAACAGTTGTCCGTAACCTTTATGCAGCAGCCAGGCCGCGCTGTTCAAGGCGGAGAGCGACGACCCTTCGCCTAACAGAAAAATGCGCAGGTTCGACGCCTTGACTTTTTCCTCTGGAATCGCGCCGGCGTATTCCCGATGCGCGTTCAGAAAATCGCGGGCGGCATCCGTTTGCGCCTGAATCTCCTGAAGCAGCGGCACATCGCCGAACGAGCGGAAAAAATCGGAGACAGCATGGTCAAGCGCTTTTTCATAGCTGTTGGTTTCGAACGGAATCCGCAGATTCAACAGCAGATTGACCGTTCGCCTTGCGTGAAGCGGGGACAGGTTTGTCGTATCAAGCTTAATCTGCGCAATATCCGCGAACGGCTTCAACATCTTCTGTTCGATTTGCAGCGCCTGCTGATGCGGCAGATTATAATCTTGCGACAGGCGCGTTTTCAGGCGACTTTCTTCCTGCCGTTTCGTCAGCATTGGAATGGCGGAATGCAGGAAAATCGTGATGTTTCCCTGGCATTTCTGCACTTCCCGGCAGAGGCGTTCGGCGTAGTCGCCAAGTTGATCGAGTGGAACGCCATGATCCAGCGCTTCCCAAATTTTCGGAATGTAGGCATGGAGGCCGGTGCGTTTGTCGTCATCTTTCAGCGAGTCCAGCAGGGCAGGCTGAATCAGTTCGTATCCTAAACTTTCCAGTTCTTTGGCGATGGTTGTAATGCCTGACCCGCTTGGGCCGATTAACGTAATACAGCGTGGCAATGCCATAATAATTCGTGATTGACCGTTCATAATCAGCGGGGAAGCGTCGCTGACTATCAACGGTTTTCTCTGAGAAAAAATGTCTGAGGTTGTTCGATTCTGCCGGTTTATACAGGCGTTATAAAGACCTCACAGGTCTTGAAGACCTGGGTCTGGGGCGAAAGCATATTTTAAACGTTGTTTATAGCCGCACCAGTCTTTTTTGGGTTGATGTGATGTGATATAAAAGGCGAACGTTCGCCGTGTCAATAGAAAAATGAATATATTTTATTATTTTTGTGTAATATCTTGTTTTTTATAGAGATATTGATGGAAAATTTTTGGAGCGCTGTTTAAGAAAAATTCTTATTTTCTTAATACGGAACGCTAAAAACTGCGATGAAATATCATATTTGAGTAAAGTAAAAGAGAACGTTCTCTTTATGTTA
>CAZMEO010000251.1:0-5480 GCA_964565315.1 uncultured Candidatus Moduliflexus sp.
TGGCAGTATATCGGCTTGACGCTGATCGTCGGGTTCGCGGCCATCAATACCGCCAACAACCTGCTGTACCTGATTTTCGGCCTGATGTTGAGTTTTATCACCACGTCCGGCGTCTTGTCCGAACTGACGCTGCGAAAAATTGCGCTCACGCGCCGGTTTCCAAAACATCTGTTTGCCGGGCAAGCCGCGCCGGTCGCGCTCGATATTCTGAACGCGAAAAAACGGATTGCCTCGCTGTCGCTGCTGATTGAAGACCTGTCGCAACAGAACGCCGCCGGACATCGCCGCTATGTCCTGAAAATCGCGCCGCAGCAGACGCATACGCTGACCTATCCGGCGACATTCCCGCAGCGCGGCCTGCATCTTCCCGGCAAAATTCGGATTTCGACCCGCTATCCGTTCGGGTTTTTTCTGAAATCCACGACATTTACGGAAGTTGACGAGACGGTGCTGGTTTATCCGAAAGTAGAGCGCCTGTCGTCGTCTGAGCAGGCGAGTCTGGCATTTTCAGATGGCGAAGCGGGGGCGCGGCGCAAAGGCGGCGGCGAAGAATTTTACGGCATCCGCGAATATGTTCCCGGCGATACTCTGGCGCGAATTTCCTGGAAAAGCACGGCCAGAACGTCGAAAATGATGGTGCGGGAATTCGAGCTTGATCGAAAAAAGCAGATACTTGTCGTGTTAGACATTACGCCGCCATCGCCGCTTCCGCCCGATTTTGCGGAGCGCATGGAACGCGCCATTTCCGTGACGGCTTCATATCTGATGTTTTTTTCCAAACACGATTATACGTTGCAATTAGCGACGCCCGCCGAGGCAAGTCCGCCGGACAAAGGGGAACATCATCTGTTTTTGCTGCTGCGGATGCTGGCGCTGCTGCAACCGCCAATGGCAAGCGATCAGCCGCGATTTGCCGCAACTTGCAGATCATTGCTGCGGCGCGATGTCATCAGCCTGTGCGTGTCTATCAATTCCGCGCCGGAAGGAAGATTTTCGAAAGTGATCCTTATTCGATAGATTAAACGACAACGAATAGGAGAACGGAACGAATATGCGGTTTCTTTTCTATTTCCGCGTATCTGCTTACGCTTTTATCGCGTCAGGTTTCGCCGCGCTGCTGGTGGCGGATGAATACGGTGTCCTGTCCGCCCTGCTGTTTGCGGCGCTGCTGGCGCTCGGCTGGCAGATCGATTCCGGCAGGCTGCGCCATGCGCTTCCGACGTGGTTTTGGAATCTGATCACGCTGGCGTTTTTCGTGTTTTGCATCGTG
Organism: uncultured Candidatus Moduliflexus sp.; assembly: GCA_964565315.1. GTDB lineage: Bacteria > Moduliflexota > Moduliflexia > Moduliflexales > Moduliflexaceae > Moduliflexus. Next base: position 1,271 of record CAZMEO010000251.1, read on the forward strand.
GATGCGCTGATGATTCGGCGGCAGACGGCGCTTGCTCTTGTCAATTTGCTGGTGTTTCTTCAGGCCGTCAAACTCCTCAATCCGAAACGCGACCGCGACTATATCGCGCTGTACCTGTTGAGCTTTTTCGCGCTGCTGATTTCCTCGATTCTCACGTTCAGCGCGTTGTTCGGGCTGGCCTGCGTCCTCTTCCTGATCACGGCGACCTGGGCGCTGATGACCTGGAATCTCAAGCGCGATATTCAAGCGCATTTCGCCAAAGAACGCGCCCCCGCAGTTGCGGATGACGAGGCCGACCTCTTTTCAGCGCCCGCCGTCAATTCCTTGCTCTCGCTCAGATTTTTCAGCGGCACGGTCGGGATTACGCTCGCGACGTGTGTTCTTGCCGCCGGAGTGTTCGTGATGCTCCCGCGCATGCGAGAAGGCGTGTTTTTCAGCTACGCTGGCGAACATGCGCCGAAAGCATCCGGGTTTTCGACAGAAATGGCGCTGGATTCGTTCGGCAATATCCGCGTGGATCATACGCCGGTCATGCACGTCGAATTGCCCGGCGTGACCGATGAATCGCAGTTATCGCGGCGGTTATATTGGAAAGGCGCGACATACAACGAATACGATGGCATGCGCTGGAAATCCAGCCACATCCCCGCCAAACCGATTCCGATATATCGCCGCTATCGTTCCCGTGCCTGGCTGCGGCAGTCGCGTCAGCCCTGGAAACTGTTCGAACAGCGTTTTACGTTACTCTCGCCGGAATTTCACGTCCTGTTCGGCGCGAATACATTATATGGCGTCGAAGGCCGTTTTTTATCGCTCGATTTTGCCGAACTGACCGATACCGCCAGCGTGAATTTTTCTCCGTATGCGCTGCAATATTCCGCGTTTTCTGACATATCGCTTCCAGCGGAAGACCTGCTGCGCAACGACCATCAGGAGTATCCCGACGACATCCGCCGCCTCTATCTGCAAACGCCGAAACTTTCCGCCAATATCAAGCAGCTTGCGCGCGACATCGCGCAAGATCGCGCCAACCCGCATGACATCGCCGTCGCGGTCAATGCCTATCTTCAGCAGCATTACACGTACAGCCTGAACGTCACGCGTTCGACCGCCGCCTCGCCGTTAGAGGATTTTCTGTTCATCAGCAAAGCGGGGCATTGCGAATACTACGCCACCGCCATGACGATGCTGCTGCGCGTTCTCGGCATTCCGGCGCGGGTGGCGAACGGCTTCGCGCAGGGACGCTGGAACGAATACGGCCATTTCTTTACGGTGCGGCAAAGCGACGCGCATGCCTGGGTTGAAGTGTATTTTCCGTCTTACGGCTGGCTCACGTTCGATCCCACGCCGCCTTCCGCGTTTGGCGAAGATTATCAGCAGTTCGCCGAACAATCCGGGGTGTTCGCCAGCCTGTATCTGTATTCCGAATATATCCGCACGAAATGGAATCGGTATGTGATTGATTACAGCCTGTACGATCAGGCCGTGTTTGCGATGGACGCCTTCCGCGCCAGCCATGCGGCGCGTGATCGACTTGCGGACGCGCTTTCCCGCCTTCGAGGACGGGTGCAGGCCGTTGTCTCGGCGCTTTCATTCCGGCAGATTGCGCTCTTCGCGGCCATGCTTCTCGGCGTTGGCGCAGGGCTGCGCGTGTTGCTGCGGCGCATCGGCTGGCTGCGCGTCGCCGGACGATTGCGCCTCCCGCATCGCCGCGATCCGCGCCAGACCGAGGTGGCGTTTTATCGCGAGATGTTGGAGATTTTCGCCCGCAAAGGGATGGAGAAACAGGCGCACCTTACGCCCGAAGAGTTCGCCGAAGAGGTCAGCCGACGCTATCCCGACTGCGCTCAGGATGCGGCGCATCTCACGGCGCTGTATTATGCGGCGCGATATGGGCAGCATGCACTGAGGCAGGAAGAACGACAGCAGACGTTCGCCATCTTGCAACGCTTGAGGAAGATGCGGCGATGAATGTCGCGTTGAATTCTCAAGAAATCTTGTTTTTCTCGGATTTTCACTTGACATGCAACACAGGAAAACAGTACAAATATTTCATAGAACCGGAGGTGGTATCCGGCGTTCATTCAGCGGCCTTCGAATAGAACAATGCAAAAATGAAGGAGGAGAGAACTATGATCACCGATTACTACTTGAACGATGCCATTGGCGCCGTCGAAGACGCGAAAAAGGCATTGGATGATGAAATTACCCGCTTAAAGACCCAGCATGTTGATACGACGAATTTGGAGCATGTCGAGCATCTTTTGAAAAAGGTGGATTCTTTCCTCGTGCGGATTAAAGAGGCTTTTAGTTAAGGATCGGTTCGACGCTGCGATGAAACGCGATTTCGCTGTCTGAAGGCTAAGCGTGGGGACAATTCACGCAAGATGTTTTTGTATCGAGGATCGCGCTCCTCATAACGGTGGAGGAAATTTTTTGAAGCATGTCCCCTGCAAAAATCCTGATTGTTGATGATGATGTGATCATCGCCCGGCTGATTGAAGTGTTGTTGGAAGATTTAGGGTACACGGTGATCGCCAAAGCCGCTTCTGGCAATGAGGCGTTGAAACGGGCTGCGGAGACGCAGCCGGATTTGGTGTTGATGGATATTCAATTGCCCGGAGGCATGGACGGCATCGAAACAGCCGTCTGCCTTCAGGCAAAATATAACATTCCGGTGATCTATCTTTCTGCGCATTGCAGCGATGATATTCTGGAACGCGCCAAAATCACCGATCCGTTCGGGTACGTGCTCAAACCGATCAAGGAGAAAGAGCTTCATGCCGCCATTGAAATCGCGTTGCGCAAGCATCAGTTAGAAGAGCAGATTCGGCGTTCGAACGATGAATTAGAGCGCCGGGTCGAAGACCGCACATTAGCGCTGCAAGAATCGAATCAAGCCTTGCAAGCCTCGATGGAAACGCTGCATCACACCTTGATGCAGTTGGCGCAATCGGAAAAGATGGCCGCATTAGGCGGATTAGTCGCCGGAATGACGCATGAGATGAGCAGTCCGTTAGGGATTGCGATCATGGCGGTTTCCCATCTTGAAGAGATTACGCAAAAGATGCAGCACGAATTTTTCACTAACCAGCTTAGCCGCACGTCGTTAGAAAAATTTTTGAAAAGCTCGTCGGAATCGGTCGCCATTATTCAAAAAAATCTCGACCGGACGGCGGATTTGCTGAAAAGTTTCAAGCAGATGGCGATAGACCGGGCGAGTGAGCGTAAGCATGAATTCAACCTTTCCCAGTATATCGATGATATTCTTCTGAGCTTGAAACCAACCCTGAAGCCGACAAACCATGCAATCACGGTCGATTGCCCGAAAGACCTTCGCATTCATAGTTATCCGGGCATCTTTTCACAGATTTTTACCAATCTGATCATGAATTCGCTGATTCATGGCTTTGAAACGATCACAAACGGACAGATTCAGATTCAGATCACGCAAGATAACGACACCTTATACATGAGATACTACGATAATGGCAAAGGGATTCCAGAAGAGCATCTGAAAAAATTATTTCATCTGTTTTTTACGACGCGGCATGGTCAGGGAGGCAGCGGCTTGGGGTTGAATATCATTTACAATTTAGTCACGCAGAGATTGGGGGGAAAAATTTTTTGCGAAAGCGCTGTCGGGCAAGGGACGACGTTTAATATTCATATTCCGTATGCCATGGTGCGGCTGCCCGCGTAACTATCAGAAAAACAGGGCTTTCCCGCTCGCGTATGTTTCTGCTTGACTTTTTTCGCAGAACGGCTGTGTTTGGGTTGAGAAGAGGTTCACGCAATATTCACACTAACCTTGATAGAGAGTGCTTATGGCAACAATATTAGTGATTGACGATACCGAAGATGTGCGCAACCTTGCGACGCAAGTCCTGAAAGAAGAATACGAGGTCTTTGCGATTGATAGCTGGGTGCATGCGACCGACTATATTTTTAAACATAACATCGACCTGATCCTGCTTGACATCAATATGCCTGGACTCAGCGGCGATAAGCTGGCTGAAGTCCTGATGAAAACCGTCAAAAGCAAACCGGTCAATATTGTGCTGTTTTCGGCGATGGATGAAGCGGAACTCCGCAAACGCACGAAAGAAGCTGGAGCGCTCGGCTATATTCCGAAAACGTTCGACGGCAACCTGCTCCGGTCGCGTGTGCGGCGCTTCTTGAAGAAAATCGAAGAAGACCAGCAGAAAGC
>CAZMEO010000252.1:0-5452 GCA_964565315.1 uncultured Candidatus Moduliflexus sp.
TTCACGCCGAGACGTTTGCCAAAAAGACGACGCCGCGCTGCTCCAATGTATCGGCATGAAGCAGCAGACGCTGCCCTTCGGCAACATCATGCGAGTCCACCACGCGAATCATCTCGGCATACGGCGCGGCTTCCGGCAGCAGTGTGAGCAAGCGGTTCGGCGCGTCTTTCAAGAGCGCCTCGTTCAACGCTGAACCGGTCTGAAGCGGCGAAATCCCCATATACAGAATATCCATATCCACCAAATCGTTGAAAAAGTGCGTGCCAAGCGATAAATCGGGATTTAACCCTTCGTGCATCCGCGCCACTTCGCAGAGAATCGAGACATTTTTGATTTCGGAAAACGACACTGGCACGCCGAGTTCCGGCATCCGCGTCCCCCAGCGCCCCGGCCCGATCAGCATCACCGTCGGCGGATGTTCCGCCTGATTCGTGATTTTGCCGATCAGCCGGGCGACAGCATAGCGCTCTGCGGTCGGCAGCGCGCCATACTGCTCCGGCACGATATAAATGATGCGATCCACCTGCTTCGCCATGCTGTTGCCGACAATCGGGCCGTTCGTCTGCAAGACGACGCGCTCCGGCGGCAGGTTGTCCGGCACGTGAATATGCGTCAACTCGCGGGTAAATTGGAAGGGGCGGCATTGCAGCAGATTGATGCGATAATCGCCGCTATTAAGAAAATTCGCCGTAAATTCGATGTCCACCGGATGCGCGTAGGCACGGCTGAGGACGGCGAGCATGTCGCGCATTTCGTCGGCAAAGGTCGTGGCGGTCAGCAGATGCTTGAACGTCAGCAGATACGAAAACACGCCGGTCATGTTCAATTGCTTTGCGCGGGCTTCCATCTCATAATCGCGGGACGCCACCACATCCAGCGGCAAATTTTTCGCGGTTTTCGCGACCTGCTCGAATTTATACGAGACATGTTGATTTTTCTTCAAATCAAGGAGATTCATGATTTTTTGGCTGTATTTCCTGACTTCATCCGACGAGCCTTCGGGGCGCAGCATCGGATCATTCAAGGCGACGACGCGGGTATAATCGTCGTCCTGCCGGTCAACCGCCCGCGTTCCTAAGCCGAACACTAAGCGCAGCATCCCCTGCGCCGGATCAATTCGTTTGTTCCAGACGAACGGATTGAACGAATAGCCGACGCCGCCGATATGCGGGAAATAGAGGTGATCGTGAAATTCGCCGGACACACGCTGGACAAGCAGCGCCATCTGTTCATCCTGTTGCAGCAAGCCGCGATGCAGGCGATACGACAGCGCTTCTTCGCTCATGGTACTGGCATACACCGTTTTGATCGCTTCGATCAACTTGGCGAGCCGCTGCTCCGGTCCGCCCTGATTCGCGCAAAAGACGCTTTCATATTTGCCAGAGAACGAATTGCCGTAAGCATCTTCCAATAAGCTGCTGGAGCGGACAATGATCGGCGATTGGCCGAAATAGTTAAGCATTTCGCGGAATTGCTCGATAATATCGGGCGCGAATTTCCCGGCGTAGAGTTTCTGCTGGATATGGGCGGCGCGCTCGAAAATATCCTCGGAACTTTTCATGTGATGCCGCTCCCACCAGCAATCATTCTGAATGAGATAGGTGTAAAACACATCCGAGCCGATAAAAAATGAGTCGTGGATTTCTAAACGCTCTTTGAAGCGGTCGCTCTCCTTTGTCAGAATGCTGCGGGCTAACAACATGCCGACCGATTTGCCGCCGATGAGTCCCGTGCCGATCATGCGCTTGCCGATAGCGAGCAGATCGGCTAACTCGAAATATTTTTCACTCAATTGAAATACGGCGTCTTCCTCGCGGGTCAGCGCCATTTTGATCAAATGCCGCTTGATCGCATTCACCTCGTCGGTCACGGCCTCGCCGCGCTGCAAGCGCTGATGTGCTTTTTGCGCGTGAATGAACGTGTTCGTCCAGGGATCGCGCCAATCGACATTCACGTCAATCCAGGGCTGCGGCGTGGCGGCGAGAATCTGCGACAGTTCGATGCTTTTCGTCACCGGACGGAATTCGTCATCTTCCCAGCTATGCAGCATGTACATGGTCGGGGAATGGCGCTCAAACACCTTGATTGGGAGGATATAAAGCGTTTCCTGGCTGCGGAACACATCGAGAATCACCTGCGCCGTGTTGTGAATCGCTTTGATGGCGAGCGGCGTGTGCAGGTCGCGCAGCAGCACGAAAAACGTCACGGTATCGTAAATGTAGAGATACGGGCAAGTCAGCATGAAGAAATTGCCGAGCATCCGGTCGCTGTACCAATCCACCGCTAAACCGGAGAGACTGTCAAATAGGTAATAGACGCCTTTGCCGTGTTTTTCGATGACGGTAAAAATCTCGAAAATAAATTGTTCGAAGCCGATTTCTGGGTTGAGATGGTGACATTCCGCCTCAACGCCTTCCGGGAGAAATGACGGGTGATCCGCGAATCGAAAATATACGAGCTTCAGCCCGGCTTCTTGGGCATAGCGGCAATAGCGATGGACAAACGGCAGAAAATCCTGAAGATCATCTACTTGCAGCACGATATTATCGCCCGCCCAGACGCCGCCTAAGGCGCGATCTAAGGACGGAATGCCGCAACTCCAATCTTTTGCTTTCATCGGCGCGACTCCTCTTTCCTTGCAACGTTCTTAGCACCTTGCGAAGGGTGCGAACGTTCGCAAGGTTGGTTCTTTATCATGAGAAGATTGCGTATGAGGAGGCGAACGGGGCGTCAAGGTTTTTTTGTGAAGATATGCGGCGCTTCGGATTTTTGAGAGCAATGAGGCCGCCTCTCTCGTCATTTGAAGGCGTTCTTCCTGAAAACTCTTGACAGATCAGAAGAATGGATGCTACATTATGAACAATTTGGCGTCTATCTGTATTGTCGGGGAGAACATGAAAAAATTGACGTAAGGAGGGCGCATGAAAAAGCAAACGAACATGCAAACGTGGTTTCAAAATCTTAAAATCGGTCGTAAACTTGTGTTAGGATTTTCACTGATCCTTCTTTTTATGGGATTGACCGGCGTGATTGGCTTTTTGAGCATCAGGCGAATCGCGCGAAATTTGGATGAAATTTTTCAAGTGCGCATGCCAAGCGTTGATTTGATTATCGAAACTGACCGCGATCTTTATCAACTGATCGTGGCAGAACGTTCGATGGCCTTTACAGATCGGCTTTCCGAACGCTTTATCAAGCTGAACGCCTTTTATCAGGAGAATCTTCAGCAATCGCAGGAACGCTGGGAGAAATACAAAGCGCTCGCCAGCACCGAAGAAGAACTGACGCTTATCCCGCAATACGAACAGGCGAGAGACGCCTGGAAAATTGCGGCGCAGCGCGTGATTGAAGGATTTATGAGCGAGACCGTGGACAATAGGCAGGCAACGATTGCTTTTGCCTTTGGAGAAGCCGAGCAGAAATTCGAGCAGATGCGGGAATATCTCAATCAGTTGACTGATATTCATCTTCGGCTTGCCGCAGACGCGCATCAAGAATCGAAACGCATTTACGCGCGGACGCTTGTCGTGTTTCTGCTGATCGCTGGAATCGGCTTGCTGATTGGCGTGGGCGCGATGGTGGCGATCAGCGCCAGCATTACGTTGCCGCTGCAAAAAGCGGTTGCTGTGGCGCAAGCCCTTGCAAAGGGCGATCTTGCCCAGGACATTGTTATTTCGACCACAGAAGAAACCGGACAACTGCTGCAAGCGATGAAAGAGATGATTGAGGCGCTTAAAGCGATTGTCGCCAATGTCAAAGCCGCGTCGTATTATGTTGCCAGCGGCAGCCAGGAATTAAGCTCGACCGCGACGGAAATGTCCGAAGGCTCGAATTTTCAAGCAACTTCGACCGAACAACTTTCCTCATCGATGGAGGAAATGGCCGCCAACATCAGCCAGAATGCCGATCACGCCATTCAGACCGAAAAAATCGCCATCAATGCGGCTGAAGAAGCGAAAAAAGCCAGAAAAGCCATGAAAAAAACGTCGCAGGCGATGCAAAAAATCGAAGAAGAAATTTCGATCATCGAGCAGCTCTCGCAGCAAACGCGCATGTTATCGTTGAATGCGGCGATTGAGGCGGGAAAAGCGCAGGATTTCGGCAAAGGTTTTTCCGTGGTGGCGTCGGAAGTGCGGGAACTCTCGCGGCAAACGCAAGCCGCTGCCCAGAAAATTACCGATCTTGTGATGTCCGGCGTCAAAAATGTCACGAAGACCAGTGAGATTTTAGCGAATTTGATTCCCGATATTCAAAAAACTGCTGAATTAGTGCAGGAAATCAGCGCAGCCAGCCGCGAGCAAAATACCGGCGCGGCGCAAGTCAATTTGGCGACCCAGCAGCTTGATCGCTCGACGCAGCAGCATTCCGCAATTTCCGAACAGCTTGCCGCAACCGCCGAAGAACTGAACGCTCAGGCGAGACAATTGCAAGATGCCATCGCCTTTTTTCACGACGGCAGCCTGGAAGAAACGCCCGAAGAACAGCCGAGTCTTCCGGCGCAAGAGACGCCCTTGCCTGCGCATCCGCACGTGATCAAAGTGTCGAAGAAACGGCCTCCGCATGAAGAACCACCCGCCAAACCAGAGCATTTGCCTGGCAACCGTGATCAATTCGATGATGAATTCGAACGGTTTTAAGCCGATTCTTCCCTCTGTTTTTGGTTGACAATTTCACGATGGTTTGGGGGATTGCTGTTCATGATGGATCGCGTGGGAATCATCGCTAAAACACATACGCCGGGTATTCGGGAAATTTTGCACGATCTGCATTCATGGCTTGTCGAGCGCCATATTCAGGCCATGTTCGAGCGGGAAACTGCCAAATGTTTCGAGTATTCGTCTGAGGCATATTCCAAAGCCGAATTGCCCGCCTTAGTGGAGTTGTTAGTCGTGCTGGGCGGCGATGGCACGTTATTAAGCGCCGCCCGGCTGGTCGGCGAGCGTTGTGTGCCGATTCTTGGCGTGAATTTAGGGCAATTAGGCTTTTTATCCGAAATCACGCTGGACGAAATGTATTTGGCGTTAGAACAGGTGCTACATAAGGAATTTACCATCACGCCGCGCCTGCTGCTGAAAGCCTCCGTCACTCGCGATGAGGAACGCCTCGCGGAATACAGTGCGCTCAATGACGTGGTGATCAATAAAAGCGCTTTAGCTCGCATCATCGACCTGCAAACCTGCATCAACGGCCAATATGTCACCACGTATAAAGCTGACGGCCTGATTATCGCCACTACCACCGGCTCGACGGCATATAACCTTTCGGCGGGCGGCCCGATTGTCCACCCCGATATGCACGCTCTGATTCTGACGCCGATTTGCCCGCATACGCTGACCAACCGGCCTATTGTCATCCCCGATACCTCACAAATCGAGATTAGCTTGAAATCCGCAAACGAAGACGTGTTTCTGACGTTAGACGGTCAGGTCGGCTTGGCGCTCCGTTACCGGGA
>CAZMEO010000253.1:0-5449 GCA_964565315.1 uncultured Candidatus Moduliflexus sp.
AACGCGGCAATCGTCCATTTGGCGGCAGGCACGCTTAACACCCAGTCGTGGTCGCCGAGGTGGCAGACAAACGCTTCTTGCGAGCGCGGCAGAGGCAGCGTCTCGCCAGACGAGGCAAGATAGCCGTCTTGCGCCGGATTTTTCCCCGCAAGAATCGCTGCCGCTTTGATCCAGCCAACCACGCCTTTTTCATCATTTTCAGAACCGGGATGATTGTGCGCGCACGCTTGCGCCACAACGATTTCAGTTGACAGGCCGCGATACATGCTTTCTGCAATGCTATACACATGATGTTCGCCCGTTCCGGCCAACGTCAGTTCGGTTCTCGTGCTGCCGTCTTCCAACCATTGAAACACCCAGGGTTTATGCAAATCATGAAGAATTTGAGAGGCGAGGACGACATCTTTATTCAGGCGATAGCCGTAGGTTGACGCATAGCCTTCGAAGAGCGCGAGCGAGACGCTGACATTTAAATTCGTATGTGTCACCACGCCGCCGGGGTAGGAATGATGGCTTTGATAGCCGCTGCCCGGCGCGGAAAAAAACGGCTGCGGCGACTGTCTCGGGTTGGCGTTCGACGGGGGGAAATCAGCATTTTCCGGCACGGCTTTTTCGTCCAAAAGCCCGGCGGCGACCAATTCTTTTCGCAGCGCCGCCTTCTCCGCGGCAGATTGATACCGTTCCATAAACGTCGGCGCGGGATTTTCGAGAATCGCCTGAACAATGGCGCGCGTGTTGGCATCCTCGATTGCGCCTGCCGCTGACCGGAGTCCTTTCCATGATAATTGAACAATTTCAGACTGTTCGGCCATTTGCTGCGAGGTGAGTTGCAAACATTCATCAAGCGCAATGGCCTTTGACGCCATTGCAAACAGCGGTTTCGGCAGCATCGTCATCGCGGCGAGCGTTCCGCCTGCGATCATGCCGAATTTCATAAAATCACGGCGTTTCATATCGAGCGTTTCCATAAATTTTGACTCCATGAGCATGCACAAACACTTGTTTCAAATCGCATAAGATGCGGGCGGCATCCCTGCAAATCTGTGTGGATAGCGACGTACATCGCCAAAATTAACCGCGCATGTTTTGGTTTTGTTAATGCCATGTATTCTTTCTGTTAAATTATAGATGTAATGACATAACACGTTGCGGTCAGAAAAGCTGTCAGGCACCTTGAAGGTGTCTGACAGCTCTGTCCATAACGTTCTGTGTCAATACACAGTTTTAACACAATTCATACAGATGACTGACGTTTTGCTAATATTTATCGCGTAGTGTTGCTGTGAAAGCAATTTTTCTGTATCGATTCATAAACGCAACACAGGCATCTGAAAGGAGAAATGATGAAAAACATCGAATATAATCGGTTATTGGGCGGATTCAGCGTCTTTATCGGCGTCGTGGCGCTGTCGAATCTTTGGGCCGGCGGAGAGCCTGAGAAAAGCGTTTCGGTGAGTGAACCGCTGGATGTCGTCGCCCGGCAGGATGGCAGCTTGTTGTCGTTAAGCGTCGGCATCGGCAGCGGCGCGTTTCATCATCCGAATGATCCGCAGGACATCATCTACAGCGTGACAGATCGCGGCGCGAACATTGACGCCGCTGATGCGAAAGATTTGCTTGGCCTTGATATGGACGGCAAAACCGGAAAAGTTTTCCCGACGCCGAATTTTGCGCCAACAATTTATAAACTCTCTGTTAAAGACGGAAGCTATCAGGTTTTGGAAAAAATCCAGCTAAAAGATCGCGCCGGACATCCTGTCAGCGGCCTGTCGAATCCCGACACTGAACCGGCGTGGGACATCAACGGAACGCCGCTGGCGTTCGATCCAGAGGGCATTGACGCCGAAGGCATCGTGAAACTGAGCGACGGCACGTTCTGGCTGGGCGAAGAATATGCGCCGAGCATTCTGCATGTCGCCGCCGATGGGCGCATTCTCGAACGCTGGGTGCCGCAGGGCGTCGCGGCGTCGCTTTCCGGCGCTGATTACGACATATACGAAGAATTGCCGGGGATTTTGCGCTCGCGCTATCTGAATCGCGGCATCGAATCCATCGCGGTCTCGCCTGATGAAAAATTCCTCTATTTCAGCGTGCAAAGCCCATTAGCCAACCCGGATAAAGACGCCTATTCCAAAGGCCGGAATGCCAGAATATTCGAAGTGGATGTCGCGAAACGCTGTGCGGTCGGCGAATATGTCTATCAAATTGACGCGCCGGAAACCTTTGTCAAAGATAATGCCAAAAAACCAGCCAAACAGAGCGATGTGAAACTGAGCGAAGTAACGGCGGTCGGGCAGGATGCGTTGGTGGTGCTGGAGCGAATTTCCAAAACCACGAAATGGTATCGGGTTCAACTGACTGACGCGGCGAACATGCTTGGCAGCGCCTGGGATGACGCGGCCACATCGCCATCGTTAGAACAAGTCACGCCTGAGCAACTCGCCGAAAAGAACATTGTGTTGGTAGAGAAAAAATTGTTGGCGAACTCAGACGATATTGACGGCTTTCCGTCGAAAATCGAAGGCTGCGCCTGGCTTGGCGGAAGCAATTGGATGATGATCAACGACAACGATTTCGGCATCGAAGGCGAGCAGACCTCGCTGATTCCGATGACAATGTCGATAGAATAAGTCCTGCGGCGCGTCTCCCAGGAATCGCCGGACGCGCCGATTTGTATCTTTCAGGCAAGCAGCGTTGGTATTTGCGAAATATCGTCCAACACGCGATAGGCGGCGCGAAAATCGCCGTTGCGCGTCAAATCGCGGGGAATGACGACGCATTTCAGCCCGGCGCGTGTCGCCGCAATCAGGCCGCGCTCCGAATCTTCCACCACAAGGCATGCTTCCGGGCGGCAGCCGCTTTTTTGAATCGCCGCTAAATAGGGCGCGGGATCAGGCTTGGTCGTCGCGTAATCTTCGCTGGTCAGCACGAAATCGACATATTGCACGAGCGTCGTATGTTGATGCGTGGTGTCGAAGTGGTCGCGGTGCGAACTGGAGACAATCCCCATCGCGAATTTTCCCTTCATTCGCTGCAAGACCGCTTCAACGCCTGCTATCGCGACCGGCGAGATTTTCAGCAAGTCGTTATATCGGGCGTTGCGGGCGTCGCGCAAAGCATCAATCGCGGCGTCAGACAATCCTTTCGCCTGCGCTAAATGAAACGCGCCGCAATTCTGCACCAAAAAAAATTGATAATATTGCTCCGGCGTCAGTTCGATGCCGACCGCCGCCAGCGTCTCCCGCGTCGCCTGATAATAGAGCGGCTCGGTATCCACCAACACGCCGTCATTATCCCAGAAGACGGCGCGAATCCCCGATAAAACGCCTGTCATTTCGTCACCCATTTGCATGTGAATATTCCTAACAAAATCCCGAAAACAAAGACGCTCCAAAAGGCCGCAATCGGCGCTTGTTCGAAGCCATGCGGCAGATTCATGCCGAACACCCCGGCGATGGCGGTCAAGGGAAAAAAGATCGCGGCGAGCATATTCAAACGTTTGGCCGATTTCAATTCCTGCATCCCGATCCGCGCCTGTTCTTCAGCCTGTTTCGCCATGCTGAAATCGAGCGCGTTTTTTGAATCGGCATGGAGCAAATCAAGATCACGCTCGATTTCGTAGGCTGCGTCGCGCAAATCAATAATATCGCGGTCGTCTGGCACGCCTTCACGGGCGTCCTGTAACGTCGAGTGGAGGTTGCGAGCAGAATGAAAAAGCGGCACGAGATCATCAAGAATCTTGAAATAATCTTCGGCGCTGTCGGCGTTTTTGTATGCCTCGCTCATCTTTTGCGCCGCGTCTTCATACGTCTGGACATGTTTCCGCAAACCGTTCAATCCGTCGCCTTTGCCAGAAAATACCCATTCTCCGCTCGGTTTGCGCCAGAAAAACACTGGCTCGCGGTCATCGGTTTTCGGGTCTGGCACGGTATGCAGCACCAACAACAGATGCCCATCCGCGACCATCGTCCGCTGGCGGCCTGCGCCTTTCTGACCGAAACGCTGCATGATTTTTTCCGGCAATTCCCATCCGCCTGGTAAACGCATATTCGTTTCCTCCTTTTTTAAAGCTGATTCAGCAGTTTTTGTCGTTGCACCTGAAATTCTTCTTCAGTCAAGATTCCTTTTTCCCGCAATGCCGCAAGGTTCTCAAATTTTTCAATCACGCTATTTTCTGCTTTTGAGATGGGCGCTTGCGCAAAAGAAGGCGGCATCTCTTCAATTTCAATTGCAAATGGGTCGTCCTTCTTCGTGATTGGCCGTTGGCAGGCGTGTTCGTAATCTTTTCGCGCGGCGTCGAAATCGAGCACAACGGCCACATTGCTGTGGCCTTGCTCCATCGCGCGCGACAGCGTTTTTCCCTGTTCAAACGCTCGTTGATAGACGATCTTCATGGCGTTGAGGTTCAACGCATTGAACGGCTGCTCCATTTCCAGCCGCAGGACAGCCGCCTGACCGAGCGCGTGCGTGGCTGCCGCCGCCAGAACCGGCAGGCTATGCTCATCATCGTCGATGAAATTTCCCAAAACAGGCAGCGATTTGGCAAACGCTTTCGCATAGCGCGTCAGGCTGCTGCCGATGAGCGCGGAGACCATTGTTTTGGCCTCTGACTGGGAATACGCCACGCCATACCGCCGAAACAGTTCTTGCAGCATCTCGAACTGCGCGATTTTTAACGCGCCTTCATCGAACACGTTGACTGTGATCGGGCTGTGCTTGAAGATGCCAGTCGAGAGCCAGCCTTGTTTCGCGTGAATGCCGATATGCGCGTTGCCTAAATTCACCGACTTGAATCCGATCCGCAAGGCTTTTCGCATCGCCTCAATCACAATTTGTTCGGCTCGTTCGCGAGAATACATACTCGTTCCTTGCGCTGTTCACATGCCAGCGGACAATCCCTTGTCCGCCGAGCAAGCGTCTGTGTAAAGCGTTACCATGCTGAATGCGCGACGAACACGGCTGTTCGTCGGTACGTAGATGATTGCTCTGCAACATATTTTTTAAAAAATGTTCTGTCAAGAAAAACCCTCTATCAGGTTGCCTGCGATAGTCTTGCATATCTTGACACATTTCATGATATGCTTGCGCCTGATGTTCTTTATCGTCACATACAATTTCGGTAAAAATTGCTTGCTTCTTCTCTCCTCTTCTTGAATATCGTCTTGTTATCTGTGAATGTCATCATAATGCCCAGAAGCGAGTGATTCAGTCATTTTTAAGAGAACATCGTACCGCCGACGTCCTCGTCGGCTAAGCCGCTGAGGAACTTCGCCACGCCGACGAAGATGTCGGCGGTACAGGATGCGCTTAAAAAATTAATGAAATCGCCTGCTACAAAGACGGAGGATACGCATGAAAAGTTTACGCAGCCGGTTGATGGTATCAGTCGGATTGATCATATTGATGGTGTTAGGAACAAGCACATGGATGCATATTAACGATCTGAAAC
>CAZMEO010000254.1:0-5430 GCA_964565315.1 uncultured Candidatus Moduliflexus sp.
CACGGAGCGCCTTCCAGAATCAAGACGGTATTTTTTTCCACGGACATCGGCTGAAACCGGTCGATAATGTCGCGTTGTGCTTTCGGCGGGATCTGGTGCAAAAACGAGACGCGCGCTAACGCTAATTCCAGCAGCCGATGGCGCGATTGCGCTTTCAGCAGGTCAAGCATTTCCGGGCGCGTCCGGGCGATTTTCAGAAACAAACGGCGCGGAATCTCCAACACAAGGCTTTCTTGTTCGGCGCATAATGAGAGCGACTGATCGCGTTGATCGAAAAACGCCAATTCGCCGAACGTTTGACCGTCGGTCAGCGTGCCGAGGCGCGTTTCGCGCAGATCGTTATCTTTGCCGGACGCCTGTATCTGTCCAGAGATAATGACAAATAATGATTTTGCGGTGATATCCTTAGCGACAATCGGTTCGGCGGCGGCGAAGGTCCGCAGCGTCGAATTCGCCTCGATTCCGCGCAATTCCGACACAGATAGCCGGGCAAACATTGGAATCTGACGCAGCGCCGCGACAATATCAACAGTAGCTTCGACAGCAGGCGCGTTCTCCTCAGACGTCTCTGGCTCGAATTCAGCGGCCTCCATGCTGGCGAGCGAATCCTGATAGGCTTGCAATTGCGAGCCGCTCACGCTGTTCCGCAACACATACAATTCTTCCAGACGCGCAAACAATTCATTATTGTCAGGATCGAGGCGCGTAATCATTTTCGCGGCGGCCATCGCTTTGGCGATATTGCCGTGATCCGCGTATAACAGCGCGGCGGCGGCGAATTCCTGAATCGCTTCCGGGATGTCTCCGGCGCGTTCATGCAGCCGCCCAAGCGCAAGATGAATCGGAATCGCCAACGGTGAGGCTGCCGCGTGTTCCCTTAAGCGCTGCCGATGTTTTTCGATGTCGGCCTGTATTTCTTGTTTCAACACCCCAAGTCCTAACATGGAGAATCCTCCTTATGACGAAGACAGCAGGTTGTTCAGCGCAGACGACGCAATCGAATAATGGGTAGCGTTCCAGATCACGGCGTTCTCAGCGTTCAGCCAGATCGCTTGCGGCGATTGATGCGCCACGCTAAGTAATTGCGCAAGCTGCTGACTGAGTTCCCGTGCATTGACGACATCTACTTTCACGTAACGTGGAGCGCGCTCATCGCTCAATTTAGCGAACCATTCGTCAACATCGCGTTCGACGCTCCGGCTGATAGGGCAGCGCGGGCTGAATTTTAACAACAGAAGTCCTTGCTTTGGAATCTGCCGGGCGGCGGTTTCCCAATCCGCCATTGTATTGAGTAAAATCGGTGATTTCATGCCTGGTTGGATGGTACAGCGTTATTCAGTCATACTTAACGCGGAGGAAAACCTCACCGGTCTTGAAGACCTGTGAGGTTGTTGTTCAATATTCATGAATAACGCGGTATTATCTCGCGAAAACCTTGTCAAGGCTATTGTTTTTGCACGTATAATGCTTGATGGGAGACGGCCTGTCACGTCGCCGAGAACTTCACTGCCCGACCCCGCCGGGGCGTCTCTACATAACTTATGCACCGATCATCTGCTTCATCATCTCGCGCAACGCCTGGCCGTATTCTTCGCTGTCAAGCGCGTATTCAAGCGTCACCTGCAAAAAGTGCAGCGGATCGCCGGTCGTGTACCAGCGACCTCCTTCCACCGGCTGCGCGACCACGCGATTTCCCCGGCGGACGTATTCTTCGATGGCGTCAGTCAACCAGAGTTCCCCGCCTTTTCCCAACGGCAATTCCGACAAAATCTCGCACATTTCCGGGACGAGAATAAACCGTCCGAAATTGCTGAGAAGCGACGGCGCGTCCTCTCGTTTGGGCTTTTCGACAATTCGCTCGATTTCCATGATGGGGGAATCCTGCTTGAGTTTCAGGATGCCATACAGACTGACTTCTTCCGGCAGCACTTCCTGACAGCCCATCACCACCGATTGATTGCGCTCGTAGTTCTGAATCAGTTGTTTTGTGAACGGCACTTTCGACTTCACCAAATCGTCGCCAAACGCAAACACGAACGGCTCATTCCCAACGATGCTGGCGGCGTTCAGAACAGGCGTTCCGTTGCCATACGGCCCTTTCTGACGGATGTAAATAAAATTCGCCATTTGCGCAATCTGTTCGACTTGTTCGAGATATTTGGTTTTGCCCGCCTGGCGCAATTCGTTTTCCAGCACGGCGTTCTGGTCGAAATAATCCTCCAACGACTTTTTATCGGCTCGCGTCACGAACACAATATCCGTAATGCCGGATTGCACCATTTCTTCCACGACATAATGCACAATCGGTTTATCCACAATCGGCAGCATTTCTTTCGGCAGCGACTTCGTGGCCGGGAGAAAGCGTGTGCCTGAGCCTGCGACAGCAATCACGCCTTTGGTAATCGCATGTTTTGGTTTCATAGATGTCCATCCTTTGAGCGCCTGATGATGTTCTGCGTCATTATATTGCATTATTCATGAGGATCGAACCCAACCCCGGCAGGGTTCTTCAGGCTCAATGCGTCTGTATAATGCAATACAGCCGGTTTCCAACCGAGACAATTCCTTGCGGCAACAAGCATGTTTGAGAACCCGTTCTCATTACATAGAGGCATTTGTCAATAAAAATGACAGTGGTTCGTTGTCATAAGCGTTCGCCGTGATTGCGAGATGATGTCATTTTTCTTGACAAGCTCGCCTCACATTCGGGTAAATGGCTGAATGCAGAGACAACGCAATATTGACTTTTTAAGAAGGAATCCTACACGCTATGCGACCAGAAAAACATGTATTTTTGCTTGACGAGCGCTTTCAACGACGGGTTGACCTGTCAGGACGGCGCAGTTTATCGGTATTAAGCGCGACAGCGAAAACCGACCGGCGGACGCTGCATGAGTTGCTGACGATTGGGATGCCGGTCAACACAAAGAATCGGAATGGCATCGGTGCGCTGTTTATGGCGGTCAACACGGGAGATATGTACGTGCTGCATCTGCTGTTGGAGGCCGAGGTTGATGTCAACGCGCAGACCATCAAAGGGACGACGGCGCTGATGCGGGCGGTGACAAAGAACGATGTGGAAATCGTCAAATTACTGCTGCGCGCCGGAGCGGATGTCAATCTGAAAACGCACAGCGGCGTGTCGGCGTTAGCGCTGGCCTATATTCATGATGCGACTGAAATCGCAAATTTGCTGTTAGACGCCGGAGCGGATCGGATTGCGGCGTTACTGGCGAGCGACTCCAGCGTGTTTGTCAATACGTGCGCTCAGGGGGATATTCATTTCGCGCAAATGTTGATTCAGGCCGGAGCCAACATGAGCCGGAACGACCAGCAAGGACGGACAGCGTTGATTGAAGCGGTGAAACAGAATCATGTCGAAATCGTCAAATTGCTGCTGCGCGCCGGAGCGGATGTCAATATCCAAAGCCAGCAGGGAGAAACAGCGTTAATCGAAGCGGTCAAAGGAAATCATATCGAGGTGGTGAGATTGCTGATCGCGGCTGGAGCGCGGGTGGACATGCAGGATCAGGGCGGAAATACGGCCTTGCTGTTCGCCACGCAAGGCCATCATGTCGAAACGGTCAAGGCGCTGCTTCAGGCGGGAGCGAATGCCCTCGTGAAAAATATGCGGGGAGAATCAGCCCTGCACATCGCGGAACAGGGCGGTCATGCGGAGTTAATCACCTTGTTCAACAGCGCATCCCCATCGGCGCGGTAGCCTATCCCCGCGCAGAGCGCCGGAAGGCTGCTTGCAGCGCCGGAGAATGCGAGAGCGAGTATAACAGCAACGCGCCCCAGATGCAACTGAAACCGAGAAGATGGGCGCGAGAAAATGGCTCATGATAGACCAGAATGCCGAGGGTCAACGCAATCGTCGGCGAAATGTACTGCATGAAGCCGACCTGCGACAGCGGAATGAATTTCGCCGCCTGCGCGAACCAGTATAGCGGCAAAAACGTCACAATGCCCGCGAAAATGAGCAAAAACGTGATTGACGGCGAGTGCACGCCAAACGCGCCGATGCCGTGAGTTTGCCGAAAAAGAATATATCCCGCTAACCAGGGAGCTAACATCCCGGTTTCGATGCCGAGTCCAATCATCGAATCAACGGGCGTCATCTTTTTGCACAATCCGTAGAGGCCAAAAGTGATGCTCAATGTCAGCGCAATCCAGGGAAGACGGCCATAATGCGCGGTCATCACGGCCACGCCGAGCGCCGCCAGCCCGACTGCCGCCCATTGCAGCCGATTCAGGCGCTCGCGCATCACAACGACACCGAGCAGCACGGAAAACAGCGGATTGATGTAATAGCCGAAACTGGTGTCAAGGATATGGTTATGCGTGACCGCCCAGATATATAAAAACCAGTTGGCGGTAATGAACAACGTGCTGAGAAAAAGCGCTCCGGCCAGTCTCGGCGTCAAAATCGCGCGAAGCAGCGGACGCCATTGACGCTTGAGCGACAGGAGAATCGTGACGAACGCGAACGACCAGACCACGCGATGCGACAGAATTTCCAGCGCGGGCAGTCCTTGAAACAATTTCCAGTACGCAGGCAGCAAGCCCCAGGTAATAAAGGCGGCAGCAGCGTATAACACGCCAATTATGGATGGCTTCATTATTCAAGAATCTCCACGAGCGTGCCGAGCGGGACAGCGTTGAACAAATCAATCACATCTTTATTGTACATCCGAATGCAGCCATGCGACGCCGGGCGGCCAATCAAGCCTTCTTCCGGCGTGCCGTGAATATAAATGAACCGCGCGTGAGAATCAATCCCCGGTCCGACATTCACGCCCGATTCCTGGCCGCGCAGCCACATAATGCGCGTGGTCACAAGATCGTCGTCCACGTCGGTCTCATCCGTATAAATTTTCGCCATTTCGCCCTTATAGACGCGCGACCGAAACACGCCACCGAGCGGGACAGTGTCGCCGATTTTTTCCGAAATTTTATGCGTGCCTAACGGCGTTTTGTTGCTTCCGGCCTGGCTTCCCGCTCCGAATGCCGATCCGGAAATCGCGTATGACGCGACGGCTTCCCCTTGTTTCATCAGCAGCAGCTTTTGCTCCGAGAGGATGACGAGGATGACGAGTTGATCATCTTGCAAACCGAATCGCGTTTTCAGCTTGTCAAGCGCCTGCTGTACCGGCGCAGGCTGCGGCGCAATCAGCGATGCCTGTGAGTCGTCTGTCTTTGGCGAAAAAGGAATCGTCTCCATCAGCAGTGCCAGCACTCCTCCAAGAATAAGCCCTCCGAACACCATCAGGGCGAATTTGCGTAATTTCGACGGCGGTTGTGTTTGCGTATCAGTCATGCTGCGTTTCTCCGTTGCTGTTGTCATGCAGGCTGACAGAATGCGGCGGCGGAAAATCGTCAAGGAAAAACAGCGGGAAAAAGCGGAATGAATGCTCGTTTACAGTATTA
>CAZMEO010000255.1:0-5409 GCA_964565315.1 uncultured Candidatus Moduliflexus sp.
ATTCATCAACACATACGACAGGACGCCGAAAAACGGATCATAAATTGCCAATGCAATCGGCGACCAGAAAACTAACACAACAATCAAACGTCTCATCGAATTTCTCCGACAGCATCCTTTTTAGCAGTCTTCTATTGTGATCTCAAATGGAAAGATGACGTTATATGCGGCATTCAGATCGTCTTGTCAAGCTATTTTTGGCTCAGGAAGCCGATTCGTTCTTTTCTTGCATTGGCATAAACTTGTTGACAGTTTGTTTACCCTCTGACAGAAGGACTTCACCTTGCATGTTCCGATTTGCAGCAATGAACCTTCTTCGCGTCACTCACATTACGAGCCAACAGCTATGAAAATGTCCATTCGCACGAAATTCCTGATTGTGTGCCTATCGTTAGTGATGGTCACGATTGCCGGGATTTCGCTGACATACTATACGCTGACGAAGCAAGATAAACAGCGGGAATCGCGGCAGCGTATCCAGATCGGGTTCGACATCATTCTGAATGATTATACCCGCCGCATCACGACTTATACCCAGAGCGTCAAACGGTTTCTGGCGGAAAATGTCGCGCTGCTCTGGGCGACCTATACGTACAGCCGCGATCAGAGTGAAGAGGGCACGATCCGCTTTCTGTTCGATAATTTCGCGGATGCAGCGGAAGAACTGCGGCAATTCGGGCGCGTGGCATCTGCTGACCGCGTCATGTTGTATGGCGCGAATCGGCGGTTGCTGGTTGTGTATCGCCGCGTCGGAGAACAGGAATTGAAAGGAGGCTTTTTTGTGTCCGAGGAAGAAGGCGCGCAATACCTCCCCATGAACGATCCGACAATTCTCGCAGAAATTACGTTTCGACGCATTAACAGCGTGTTGCATTTCAAAAACAAACCGTTTCCGAAAACACCCTTGCCATCGGGGGTTTCCGCTGTGTATGAACAGGAAATTCCTGACGATATTTCGCTGCATATTTTCAAAGAAGGCGGACAATTAGGGCTTCGCATCGTGGCGCCGATTTATCGCCGCGATGCGAAAATGGGCGTGCTGGTCGGGGATGTCTTCTACACGCAAAACATGATTGAAGAATATGCGTCCCTCAGCAAAACGGACATCAACTTTTTTGCAGACAACCAATTAAGCATTGGCACGCTCAAAAAAGAAATGCTGCTGGATGAACGCATCCTCGCCGAGGCGATCAGTTGTCAGGATGTGCTTGAGAAACGTCAGCCCCTTGCGATTGCCTCAGTCACATTCGGCATCGACACCTATTATCAGGGGCGCTGCGTGCTGAAAAATGGCAAAGAGGCGACCGGGACGATTACCGTGAGTTTATCGCAGGAAATCGAACAGCGTGAAATCGGCAATATTCTCGAAGCGGTCTTCACCATTTCCGGGATCGGCATCATGATCTGTCTGGCGCTTGTTTCCTGGCTCGTCGTGCCGAAATTTACCAACCCGATTCTGCGACTGGATCATGCCGCGCTACGCATGGCGCAGGGCGATTTATCGCAGCCGATTGATGTCAGCGGGAACGACGAACTCAGTACGTTAGCGCAAAGCTTTGCCCACATGCGCGATGAAATTCAACGCAAAATTCAGGAATTAGAAGACCTGAACGCTGAGCTTGATCAGCGCGTGGAAGACCGCACCGCCGAACTCGTCCGTCAAAAATATATTCTGGACATTTTTATGGAAACCGTTCCGGATCGAATTTTCTTTAAAGATCGCGAAGGAAAGATTACGCGCGCCAACGCCGCATATACCGCCCGCATTGGCCTGAAAAACCCGGCGGAAGCGATTGGGAAATCCGTGTTTGATTTATTTCCGAGAGATGAGGCGCAAAAACGGCATGAACAGGATGTCGAGATTCTTCGCTCCGGCATTCCGCTGATTGGCGAAGAAGAGGAGCGCGAAGGAGCGGACGGGCTGAAAGAATGGTCGCTGATTACGAAAATGCCGCTGAGAGATGAGCGGGGCGAGATTATCGGCACGTTCGGCATTTCCCGCGATATTACGCTGCTGAAGCAGAGCGAAGAGGTGCTGCGTCAAGCCAAAGAGACGGCAGAATCGGCGAATAGCGCCAAAAGCGAGTTTCTGGCCAATATGAGCCACGAACTGCGCACGCCGCTCAATGTGATGTTGGGATTTGCGCAGATTATGGCGCGGCATTCCGATATTTCAGGCGAAAATAAGGAATATCTCGACATTATCAGGCACAGCGGCGAGCATCTACTCAGTCTGATCAATAACGTGTTAGACCTCTCGAAAATCGAAGCCGGGCGGATGAGCGTCAACGAAAGCACGATTGATCTCTTTCGCCTGTTGAGCGAACTAGAGGAGATGTTCACGCATAAAGCGGCGCAAAAACATCTGAGCGTCATCTTCGAACAAGCGGAACAGACGCCGCAATATGTCTATCTTGACGCGCCGAAACTGCGGCAGGTATTGATCAATTTGCTCAATAACGCGATTAAATTCACCGAAGAAGGCGGCATCGCCGTGCGGGTCAAGCCGGTGGAAATGCCCGACGCGACACCTGAACGTCAGAATTGCTGCTGGCTGCGTTTCGAGGTGGAAGATACCGGAGCGGGCATTGCGCCGGATGAAGTCGAGGCGCTGTTCGAAGCGTTCGGCCAGACGCAGACCGGGCGGCAGGCGCAGGAAGGGACAGGGTTAGGCTTGACGATCAGCCAGCGCTTCGTGCGCATGTTAGGCGGCGAGATTCATGTCAACAGCGCGGTCGGGCAAGGCACGACGTTTTCCTTTATCATTCCGGTTGACGTGGCGCAGGGACAGGAAACCGTCAATCTCTTGCCGTCGCGCCGCATTGTCGCCTTAGAGCCGGGGCAGCCGCGCTACCGCATTCTTGTAGTGGACGACAAACCGGGCAACCGTCACGTGCTGATCAAGTTATTAGCGCCATTCGGTTTCGACGTGGCGGAAGCCGCGAACGGGCAGGAAGCGCTTGCGGTCTGGCGCGAGTTCAAGCCGCATTTGATCTGGATGGACATCCGCATGCCGGTGATGAATGGCTACGAAGCGACACGCCAGATGAAAGCAAGCGCGGAAGGACGCGCCACGGTCGTAATTGCCCTGACGGCGAGCGGTTTTGACAACGAACACGACAAAGCGCTTGAAGCCGGATGTGACGGATTTCTGCACAAGCCGTTTCGAGAAACGGACATTTTCGAGATGATGCAGAAATATCTCGGCGTGCGCTATGTGTATGAAGAATCCCGCGAAACCGAACGCGCGATCACGCCGGCATCTTATCGAGAGGTGCTGTCGCCGGAGGCATTCGCGGCGCTTCCGCCGAACGTGCTTGCTGAGATGCGGCAGGCGATTATCGAGGCTGATCCACTCAATATGAACCAGATCATCGCCACAATCCGCCATGAACATCCGGCGCTTGCGGAAGCATTGGAACGGTTGATCAAAGAATTCCGATTCGATATTTTGCAATCTGTTTTCGAGGAAATCGGCGCATGAACACGACGAATATATCGACTGCGAATATTTTATTGATTGATGACAATCCTCAAAATCTTGCCGCGCTGTCGCGCATTCTCTCAGAGCAGCACTATCAGGTGCGCACGGCCATCAACGGGCAGGTTGCGCTCAAATCTATTCAGCATCGCCCGCCGGACTTGATTCTGCTGGACATTATGATGCCGAATATGGATGGCTATGAAGTGTGCAGCGTTTTGAAAGCGCAGGATGAGACGCGGGATATTCCGATTATTTTTCTGAGCGCGCTCGATGCGCCGTTAGATAAGGTCAAGGCGTTTCAGGTCGGCGGCGTGGATTATATCACCAAGCCGTTTCAGATGGATGAAGTCGTGGCGCGGGTGCAGACGCATTTGGCGCTGAAACTCATGCGCGAGCAGCTTCAGGCGCAGAATCGCGAATTGGACGCCTATCGCCATCATCTTGAAGAATTGGTCGCACAGCGCACAGAAGAACTGCGCCGCGTCAACGCGCATCTGCATGATGAAATCGTGGAGCGCGCCCGCGCCGAAGAAGCGTTACGCTCCAGCGAGCAGCAATATCGCGTGATGGCGGAGCAGGTGCAGCATGGCATTGTCATTCTTCAGGCGCAGAAGATTCTTTTTTGCAACGCCGCCTTTTTGTCTATCGCGGCGCGTCCGGCCAGGCTGGTGTTGGAGCAAAATATCCTTGTTTTTTTCCCGGAAGTGGCGCGGCAGCACATAGCGGCGCAATTAGAATCGCAGGAGAAACCGCCGTTCGAATGGCAAGAACAATTGCGGCGCAACGGCGGGACGTTGTGGGTTGAATTAGAACATGCGCCGATTCTCTGGAACGGACAGCCCGCCGTGTTGCTGACCGTTCAGGATGTGCATGAATGCAAGCTCCGGGAATTGCGCCTGGAAGAGGAGCGCGAACGTCTTCGAAAAGAAAATACGACCTTTAAATCCACCTTCACCGAACGGTATCGCTTCGGCGAACTGATCGGCAAGAGTCAGGCGATGCAGCGGGTGTATGAATTGACCATGAGCGCGGCGGCGGCTGACGTGAATGCGCTGATTATCGGCGAATCCGGCACGGGGAAAGAACTGATTGCACGGACGATTTACCAGATCAGCGCCAGAAAACAGCAGGCGTTTGTCGCGGTGAATTGCGCGTCCATCCCGGAAACATTGTTCGAACGCGAATTTTTCGGGCATCGCAAAGGGGCGTTTACTGGCGCGGATCGCGATAAGGCGGGATTTTTTGATCAGGCGCATCGCGGCGTCTTGTTTCTCGATGAAGTGACGGAACTGACGCCAGGAATGCAGGCGAAACTCTTGCGCGTGTTGCAGAGCGGCGAATATTTTCCGCTTGGCAGCACCACGCCGAAACAGGCGAACGTCCTGCTGATTGCCGCCACCAACAAAGATTGCAAGGCGCTGTTACAGCAAGGCAAAATGCGGGAAGACTTCTTTTATCGCGTCTGTGTGATTGAAATCCCCGTTCCGCCGCTCCGCGAACGAAAAGACGATCTGCCGCTGCTGATTGATCACTTTTTGGAACTCGCCCGCCGCAAGCGCGAATCGCTCCCCGCAAATGCGCCGCGCATCCCAGACACGCTGCCGGGGCATGTGGCCGAATCGCTGTATCGCTATGATTGGCCGGGCAACGTGCGCGAATTGCAAAACACGATTCAACGCTATCTGGCAACGCAGCATTTAGACGGCAATCTGCCGCTGATTCAGCAAGCCGCGCCCGCCCGTGATCTGTCATTGCCGTCCGCGCCGAATATCGAAGGGATGTCGTTGTCGGATGCTATGAATGCGTTCGAAAAACAGGTGATTCTCGACGCGCTGGAAAAAAATCAGCAGCATAAAATCCAAACCGCCAAAATGCTCGGCATTCCCCGCAGCACCCTGCATCGCAAGATCAAAGAGCTTGGCATT
>CAZMEO010000256.1:0-3043 GCA_964565315.1 uncultured Candidatus Moduliflexus sp.
TGCATCGCCTGCAACACGCTGTCGGTGATTTATCCGCATACGGCGTTCGCGCAGGCCGCGCCGATGCCGGTGACAGGCATTGTCGAAGTCGGCGTTGACGCGCTGCTGCGCCGGATGGAAGGCGTCTCGCAGCCCTATGCGGTATTATTTGCCACGCCGACGACGATTCAGCAGGGCGAACACGCCCGGCGTCTGCGCCAATTCCGACCTGACGTTCAGCGTGTCGAGCAGCCCTGCCCGGAATTGATCAAGGCCATCGAATGCGGCAATCCGCAGGACATCGAGGCGCGGATTCGCGAATATGTCGCAGAGGCCGCAACGCGCATTCCGACAGGCGCAAACACTGCGTTTTCCGGGCTATTTTGCACGCATTTCGGCTATTTTCAGGAGATATTTCAGCGCGTGTTTCAAGAATATGGCATCGACGCGGAGCTCGTCAACCCGAATTCCGCGCTGGTTGAGACCATGCTGGAAACACTGAGCGGTCAACACCAACACAACGCGCAGTCTGTCACCATTGAATGCGTCTCGAAAACGCGGATTGCGCCAGAGGCCATCGCCACGCTTGCGCCGCTATTAGCGGTTTATGGAAATGAAACGGTCGCCGCGCTGCAAGCGTATCGGCACGAGGTTGAACTTTTTTAAAACCCCACCCCTTGCCCCTCCCAGGAGGGGAAACCGCGTTGGAGACGCTATCTTTGAAATTCCCCTCCTGGGAGGGGCAAGGGGTGGGTGATAAAATATGAAATTTACCAAATATCATGGGCTTGGCAACGATTATATCGTGATTCATCCGAAAGAATTACAAAAAGAGTTGACACCACGCGACATTCTACAAATTTGTCATCGCAATTACGGCGTTGGCTCGGACGGCATTCTGCTCGGCCCGCTGCCGTCTTCGACCTGCGATTTCCGGCTGCGGATTTTTAATCCCGACGGCGGCGAGGCGGAAAAAAGCGGCAACGGGCTGCGCATCTTCTGCCGCTATCTGTTCGATCTCGGCTTAGTCAAAAATGCGCCGTTCAGCGTGGAAACACTCGGCGGCAACGTGCAGGGGCAAGTGCATGACGGCGGCCAGATGATCACGGTCGAAATGGGGCGCGTCAGTTTCGACAGCGCGAAAATTCCGGTGCGCGGCGAGCCGCGCGAAGTCATCAACGAAACGATGCTTGTGGATGGCGTGGAATTAACCTATTGCGCCGCAACCGTCGGCAATCCGCATTGCGTGATTCTGCGCGACCAAATTTCGCCGGACGACGCAAAACGCTTCGGCGCGTTTATCGAAACTGACCCGCGTTTTCCGAATCGAACCAATGTCCAGTTTATGAAGGTGCTGGATCGCGCCAATATCCAGCTTGAAATCTGGGAACGCGGCGCGGGCTATACGCTCGCCTCCGGCAGCAGCAGCAGCGCGGCGGCTTCGGTGGCGCGGAAGTTGGGACTGTGCGACAACAACATCACAGTACACATGCCCGGCGGCACGTTACAGATTACGATTCACGACGATTTTATGATCACCTTGACCGGCGCGGTCACGCCGGTGTGCGAGGGAGTTATTTATCAAGACGTTTTCACGCAAGAACTACAACGAATATGAGAAGGGAACGAATACGATTGGCAATACATTATTTAACGCAAACGGCGCAAAAGACGCAACGGACGCAAACGTCAATATGTTCTGACCGCTTGCGCCTCTTGCGCCTTTCGCGTCGTTTGCGTTAAATTATTTCGTTCGTTTCTTTCTCATATTCGTTGTCGTTACAGACAATGGCAGCAAAAACATTACCATTTACGCTTGAACAGCTTCAAGCCATTATCGCCAAATATCCGACGCCGTTCCATATTTACGACGAACAAGCGATTCGCCGGAACGCCCGCCGCTTGAAACAGGCGTTTGCCTGGAATCCGGACTTTAAAGAATACTTTGCCGTCAAAGCAACGCCGAATCCGGTTCTTTTGAAAATCCTCGCCAAAGAAGGATTTGGCGCGGATTGCAGTTCACTCGCCGAATTGCTGCTTTCCGAAAAAGCTGGAATCGTGGGCGAAGAGATCATGTTTTCGTCAAACGACACGCCGCAGGAGGAATTTATCAAAGCGAAGGAATTAGGCGCGATGATCAATTTAGACGACATCACGCATATCGCGTTTCTTGAAAAACATTGCGGCAGCCTGCCGGAAACGCTGTCGTTCCGCTATAATCCCGGCAAACGGCGCGAAGGCAGCGGCTTTATCATGGGTAACCCGGAAGAGGCGAAATACGGCCTGACCTACGAACAGATGTTTGAGGCGTTTCAAATCGCCAAAACGCGCGGCGTCACACACTTCGGCATTCACACCTTTATCGCCTCGAATGAACTGAACCCGCAATATTTCGTGGATACGGCGAACATGATGTTCGATTTAGCGATTGAACTGACGCAGAAAGTCGGCGTTCGCGTCGAATTCGTCAATTTGAGCGGCGGAATCGGCATTCCATATCGATTGGAGCAGGAAGCGGTGAATTTAGAATATATTGGCGATGGCGTCCGCAAGGCGTATGAGCAGAAAATCATCCCGAACGGGCTGGCGCCGCTGAAGATTTTCATGGAATGTGGGCGCATGGTGACCGGGCCGTATGGCTACCTTGTCACGACGGCGATTCATCAGAAACACATTTACAAGGAATATATCGGCCTCGATGCCTGCATGTCGAACCTGATGCGGCCTGCGCTGTACGGCGCATACCATCATATCACGGTCGCCAGCAAACAGGACAAACCGTTGACGCACACCTACGATGTTGTCGGCTCGCTCTGCGAAAACAACGATAAATTCGCGATTGACCGCAAGCTGCCGGAAATTGAAATCGGCGACATTCTGGTCATTCACGACGCCGGGGCGCACGGTCACGCGATGGGCTTCAATTACAACGGCAAGCTCCGTTCCGCGGAACTACTGCTGCGGGAAAATGGCGAGGTCGTGCAGATTCGCCGCGCCGAAACGATTGACGACTATTTTGCTACGCTCGATTTCGCGCAATTACAGGCGTTCTCAGTGTAAGCCC
>CAZMEO010000256.1:3143-5396 GCA_964565315.1 uncultured Candidatus Moduliflexus sp.
AATGCTATTTCACACAACAACATGCGCTGAGGCGTCTTGATTCGAAAAATTCAGGGGGCGTTGGCGGAAAACCGGATGAATACGATGATCAAATTTTATAGCGTCCACAGAATGATACAATGGCTGATGCCGCGTGGAGTGGC
Source organism: uncultured Candidatus Moduliflexus sp. (assembly GCA_964565315.1). Classification (GTDB taxonomy): domain Bacteria; phylum Moduliflexota; class Moduliflexia; order Moduliflexales; family Moduliflexaceae; genus Moduliflexus. Next base: position 3,287 of record CAZMEO010000256.1, read on the forward strand.
AATCTTGCTTCTCATGAGTATGTTTGCGGCGGCAGCGTGGGGGCAGCCGCCTGCGCCTGACGGGGCTGGCGCTCCTCCTGGCGGGCCAGGACAAAGCCCGCCGCCTGACGACTCTGGCCCATACACATTGAGCGGCGTCTATACGGTAGATGGCGGAGCGGCTCAAACGGAGACCGACAAAACGTATATTTCAGACAGCGACGATGTGTCTGCCGTCTATGTGACCAACGGCGGCAATCTGACGCTGAAAAATCCGGTCATTGTCACCAGCGGCGACACGTCAAGCCAAAGCAACAGCAGTTTTTTTGGCTTGAACGCGGCGGTTCTGGCAACCAAAGGCAGCGCGGTGACGATTGACGGCGGGACAATCACGACGAGCGGCACGGGCGCGAATGGCGCAATCTCGACGGATGCGAAATCATCAATGACGCTGAAAAATGTGACGATTAACGCAAGCAACGACGGCGGGCATGGCGTCATGGCGACGCAGGGCGGCTCGATCACGCTGGTCAATGTGAATATGACGACAGCCGGGCCGCACTCCGCGCCGATTGCCACAGATCGCGGCAGCGGCACGATTACGGTCACTGGCGGCATCGTCACGTCGTCCGGCGAAGGCTCGCCCGGCATTTATTCCACTGGCGTCATTACTGTGGCAGACCTGACCTCAACCGCCACCGGCTCTGAAGCGGTGGTCATTGAGGGAAAAAACACTGTAACCGTCACAAATTCGACGCTGCGCGGCGAAAAATTATGCGGCGTGATGATCTATCAAAGCTTTTCCGGCGATGCTGAGGTGGGCGTGGCAACCTATGTCATGGATGGCGGCTCGCTGACAGCGGCAGTCGGTCCGCTCTTCTACGTCACCAACACAAACGCGGTCGTCACGCTGCGCGGCGTTACTGCCACTGCTGAATCTGGCACGCTCATCAAGGCCAGCGACGGCAATTGGGGAAAAGACGGCGAAAATGGCGGTCATCTGACCTTTACCGCAGACGAGCAGACTTTGACCGGCGACATCGAGCTGAACAGCATCAGCACGATAACGGCGACGCTGCAAAATAGCTCATCATTGACCGGCGCAATCAATTCAGCTAATACCGGCAAAGAAGTCAACCTGGCGCTCGATGCCAGCAGCGCATGGAACGTGACCGCCGATTCATATCTGACCTGCTTGACTGACGCTGATGGCATTTCAGACGACGCCATCACGAACATCACCGGCAATGGTCACACCGTCTATTATAACGCAAGCGCCTGCTCCGCGTTGGGCGGCAAGACGTATGCGTTGAGCGGCGGCGGCAGCCTGAAACCAGCGGCAAGCCTGTAAGCGGGTATTAAGGAGTGCGCCGTCGTCGGCGCAAGAAGTTGATGAATGCGACGACCGTGTCGCACTCCTAAAAATTAACGTTCCATCTAATAACGCCAATTCTCAGAATCTAAATAGGCGATCTTCCAAAACCTCAGAGGTCTTAAAAACCTGTGAGGTTTTGACAAAGGTTACAACACAGGAAAAAACGATGACAACGATACATGTTCTCACAACGAGCAGCAACCTGAAACGGACGATCTATTGTGGCGGCTTCACGCTTCTGTTGGCCGCTAATATAATGGGAATGACCGGATGCTCGGATTCTTCCGATGATTCCGATAGTTCCAACAGCACGCTCACTGATACCTCGACTGGCACGACAAGCAGCGCGTCAACGGGCGTTTATACCCAGAGCGGCGGGAGCGAAAGCAAAACCAATCAAACCTACACGGCAACCAATACCGACGAATCCGCCATTTACGTCACCAATGGCGGAAAATTTACGTTGACAAATTCGACAATCGTTACCAGCGGCAACACCTCTTCGCAAGACAACAGCAGTTTTTACGGCCTGAACGCCGCTGTTCTGGCAGAATCCGGCAGCGCAATCACGATCTCCGGCAGCACGATCACGACGAGCGGCACAGGCGCGAACGGCGCATTTGCGACAGGCAGCGGCTCTTCGGTTGATCTGTCGAACGTGACGATTACGGCGACCGCTGACGGCGGGCATGGCGTGATGGCAACGCAGGGCGGCTCGGTCACGCTGACGAACGTGGATATTGCGACAACGGGCGG
>CAZMEO010000257.1:0-1214 GCA_964565315.1 uncultured Candidatus Moduliflexus sp.
TCGCTGTCGGCGTTGCTGCCGAATCGCTGCCGCAGTTCTTCCTCGAACATCGGCACAAGCTTATCCCGCATCCGCAAATGCGTATCTTCAAGGAAGATTGCGACATGCGGGCGAAGATCGCTGACGCGCTCGAAAAATGCGTGAATTTCTGGAAATTCGATATGTTTCGGGGGCGACGATTTGACTTCAATATAGGCTAAATGCCCCTCGATGCTTGCAATGACATCATAGTCGCCGCCCGCGCCGCTGTGTTTCAGCCGGACGCCATATTCCGCCGGACAATCGAATTCTCGTTGCAACGCTTGCGCCACAAACCATTCGAACGTATCGCCAACATTCTGCACCTGCGGATTGGTAAACGCATATTGCCCCGGCGCAATTTTAGCAAGCATCCGCTGTTCCAGCAGCGTCGCTAAATATTCTCGCGCCGTGATTTCCGAGCAATAGCGCGTCAAGAGCGCCATATCCATTTCCGGCAGTGATGCGAACAAGTCTCGCAGAAAAATGCGGAATGAATACTTTTTCATGATGTCATAGATGATGTCGTCAACGCCGTTCGCGCGATGTTCCGGCAGCAGCATCGTGTCGGCGGCGGAATATTTGACGGCATGAATCCCGCGCCGCCGCAGCATGGCTTCGATGATCTGCCGCGATTCAGGATGGATCGTCATCGGGGTGGGCAGGATTGATGCAGAAGCGACAACCACGCTTCCGGCTCATCCAGGTCTCGAAACACGGTATAGACTACTTGATTCGACGGCTGACGCGCCCCGACCACTAACACCGTCGGCTCAGGATGAAGAAAAGGGAACAATCCGGCAAGCCAGCCTCGCGAATAGGCGCGTCCGAAAAATTTTTCTTCGAATTCCGACAGGCGCAGCAATTCCATTGAACAGATGTCTTCCAGCGAGATGCGAAAACTGATTTTCGTATATGCTTCCGGCTTATTGAAGAAAAAGAGTCCCCCTTTTGGGAAATCTTCGAAACAGAGATGCCGCTCCATCAGATAGCATAAGCCGCTTTTTTCAGGATACGGAAAGCGCACCGGCTCGATCCAGGTGGAATAGGAAAATTTGATCAGCCGTTCATTGCATTCGCGTTCTTTGGCTTCCCAGAATGCGCGAACATTGTCCGGGAGTTTTTGTAATTCAGGTGTCGCCATACTTTTTTCGTACCGGCGAACAGCCCTGTTCGCTGTCCACATCGGTCGCCTC
>CAZMEO010000257.1:1314-5377 GCA_964565315.1 uncultured Candidatus Moduliflexus sp.
ATAGTTACCTTTTTTAACTGTACTACGTGACGCTTTCGGCTTTTTGTCAAATAAATACTTGCATTTTTTGCAAGACGTGCTGTATTTTGGTTTATAGACAACACGTAGGGAATCTATTTTCGCGCAAAAAACGCAACGCGTCGCGTTGATTGCTGATTGACAAGGGAAAACAAGAAGTATGAAACTTTTTCACTCCGAGCCGAAACACGATGACGTGGAACAGGAGCATATTGTGGAAGAACATATTGAATTTTTAGAACACGAAATTGACGCCTTGCGTCACCGAGTGAGTCAGCGACGAATGCTGCTCAATAATGCAGGGAAAACACTCCAGGAGTTTCAGGATTCGATCTATGCGATGCTGATCGAAGAAAATGCGCCGAAGAAATCGTCATCAAAAGAAGAATATGCTGAGTCGGACGCTTCTGAGGCTGAAGAAGACGATGAGTTGTTCAATCTGCTCAGCGGAGATGAAGAGGAGGCGTAAGCCAGCGTTTCGCGAACAGAAGCGAGACACTGGCCGCACGCGAAGCAACACGTCATGGCGCTGATTGGAATGCATGTATATGTGTCTGGACAGGTGCAGGGAGTCGCGTTCAGATATTCCGCGATCCGATACGCCGCCGCTGCGGGGGTGGACGGATGGGTCAAAAATCTTCGCGACGGGCGCGTCGAACTGCGCATTGAAGGAGAAGACGCGAGCGTCAACAAGATGCTCGCCTGGTGCTATCACGGGCCATCGGGCGCGTATGTCACGGATGTTGAGGTGGAGCGGCTGCCCTATTCGGGAGAATTTTCAGGATTCGACGTGATGTATTGATCGCGCCCGTTCCGGCCTATTGCAATCCGAGTTCCATTTTCAAGCACTTGATCACGGTCGCAAACTCTCGCGCATTGTCAGCAGAGAGTTCGGCAAGCGTTTCATGCGCGGACAACACATGTTCCGCGTATTCTTGCATGACAGGCTGTTCCGAAAACGCCAATTTCGAGAGCATCTGCTTTTCGAATCCGTCCACTTTTTCGACTAACCGAAACAGCATGTTCAAATTCATCCGCCGAAAAATGCTTTCCAGCGGGCTTCCTTCCAATCCGACCAGAAATGGCGGCGCGGCATGCGTTTTTGTGAATACAATCGCCCACCGCGCCAATATTCCCAGAATCGTGCTATCCATATACACGCATTGCGTAATATCTACCAGCACGGATGACACCGACGCATCATCCATGCACTTCTGGACAGCGGAATTCGCATTCCACAACGATTTCTGAGTCAGACGCCCTTCGGCCTTAAAAATAAACGTGCTTTCGTATTTTCCAATAAAAACGCATTCGTCGTGAGTTGTCATAGCATATTCCTTCTCAGAAGAAATATTGTCACATCATCAGGGAAATCTTCCGCGCTCGCATGCTGGCGAATATGGGAGAAGAGCGCATCCACCAGCCCCGGATCGGCTTTCTGCGCTCGAATATACGCTAAGAGCGCCTGTTCGTCGAACACTGGCTGCCCATTCTTCGCCTGAATATCCACCACGCCGTCGGAATAGAGCAGCAGCGACGCATCGTTCTGGAATTCGCAGGATTCGTCGGCATACATGACATTTTCCAGCAGCCCGATAGGAAACGAGTGCATAGACAGCAATTGCTCATGCGACGAGGAATAGAGAATCGGCGACACGCTCTGCCCCGCCGAACTCCAGGTCAGCCGTCCGGCGTTCGTATCTAAAATGCCTAAAAACACCGTGACGTATTTTTCTGTCAGCCGTTCGCGAAAAAACTGCTGATTCAACATGTGCAGCAGGTGTCCCGGCGTATGGCCGGATTTGCCGTGAATACTGAAAAATATCTTTGTGAAAATCGTAATCAGCGACGACGCCACGCCATGCCCTGACACGTCGAGGATATAAAATAACACCTGATGCGGACTGAGTTGATAGATGTCGAAAAAATCGCCGCCAAGCTCATCGCAGGGCAAATAGACATATTCGAAGGTCAACTGTCCGTCAAGGTCGATTTCGCGGGAGGGAAGGAGATTTTGCTGAATTCGGCGGGCGGTCGCTAAATCTTTTTGAATGCGCTCGTTGGTTTCTAAAATCGTGCGATACATCTGCCGCAGCATGACCTGCGTCCGCACTCGCGCGAGAATTTCCGCCGTATTGAACGGCTTGGTGATAAAATCCACCGCGCCAAGTTCCAAGCCTTTGATTTTATCTTCCGTGCTGTCCAGCGAGGTGATGAAAATAATCGGAATTTCTCGCGTCGTTTTCTGCTGTTTCAACAGGCGGCACAGATCAAATCCCGTCATCTCCGGCATGACGACATCAAGCAGAATCAGTTCCGGCTTGCGATAATCGAGGATTTTCAGGGCGGCGTCAGCGCTTTCCGCTTCAATCAATTCATACCCTTCCTGCGAAAGGCTTTTACTGAGCACCATCCGGTTCATCCGGCTATCGTCAACGATTAAAATCAGGAATTCCCCTTTCATCAGCCCATCCATCATCCTTCTCACATCGTTATTGAACCGCCAATGATGCGGTAATTTTCCATCCCGCCGCGTCCTGCCGCACTTCCAATAATTCTTTGTTCGCAATATTAACAGGTTTTCCCTCGGAACTGTTTAGCACAAAATGATAGTGATTTTCTACGCGCATGGAATGCTTTGAGCGTTCGATCTTGACGGTTTGATAGGAAAATTGAATCGACTCGAACTGCGAAAACCACACTTCCGCATCAGCTTTCAAATCGTGATAGGTTCGGCTGCCATCGCGATATTCGACCGAAAAACAATCGAGATATTGCGTCAAATCTTTCTGATTCAAGGCGGTCGCCCGGCGTTCTAACAACGCTTTGATCGCGGCGGAATCCCTGGACGATGCTGAAAACCAACTCACGCCTAACGCCACCGCGATCAAACCAATCACGCCAATCATGCCGCCGAAAAGTCTCTTCGTGCCTGATTTTTTTTCTGTCATTGTCATATTTTTCATAAAGAAACATTCTTCCAAACCACAGGAGAAAATGTCAAGTTGTTATCTCGTTGATATTCATGTTTCCTCAAACTTGATCGACGACAATTCCTTGAAGAATCGCGTCGATATTCAGCAGAGAAATCATTCGGCCATTCCAATCAATATTTCCATCGAAATAGCGCTCTATCGCCAGCCTGCCGCTCTCTGCCAGCGGCAGAATCGCCTGTTCCGGCAGTTCGAGAATATCCAGCATTTCGTCAACAAGCAGCCCGGCGGTCAATTCGCCGGATTCCGCAAGAATAATACGGCTCTGCGGCGTCAAATGGCCGCTCCCGCCATGAAGCAGGTTTGCGAGGTTGACGATGGCCTGCACGTCTCCGCGGATGGCGATGACTCCGGCAATATACTCCGGGACGCACGGCAGCCAGGTAATTTTCGGGACTTTGAGAATCTCGCGCACAGAAAAGACGCGAATGCCGAACAACCGCTTTTCCAACGCCACCACCACGATTTGGAGGCGCGTTGCCTGAGATGCCGATGGAACGGATGCTTTTAACTGGCGCAGCAGTTCCATGTTGTCCGTTGGCTCGAATTCGTCGAATTCCTGCTCAAATTTCAATGGCGTCTCGTCTTTTTTCATAAAATTTTCTTGCCTTTTGCGCTGATTTTTCGACTCTTTTCTTGCAAGGTGATTTGCTTTACCGTATTTTCCCATGCTGAAAAATGCAAGAGCGCCTATTTAAAAATCTTTTATACACCACGAAACACGCGAAATACACGAAAATGATCAATATTTTTTCGCGTGTTTCGTGGTCACATCCATCATCTTGGAGGCCATGACATGTTCGACTTGATCAAAAAATCCATTTTTGCCGGAATCGGCGCGTATGCCGCGACAGAAGAAAAAGTTCAGGAACTTGTCAGCGATTTTGTCGAAAAAGGCAAAATCACGGAGCAAGAAGGCAAAACGCTGATGAAAGACTTGCAAAACGCCGTGCAGGAAAATCGCGAAAAAATTTCCAGCATGGTTGACGAACGCATCACCTGCATGATGGGGCAGCTCCATTTGGCGACGAAAGAGGACGTTGCCACCATCA
>CAZMEO010000258.1:0-3504 GCA_964565315.1 uncultured Candidatus Moduliflexus sp.
CAAGACAACGCGCCGACCGCCATTTCATCGCTGGCGGCAAAAACGGCGGTGATGTCGGGCGATTGCTTCAGAAGCGTTTGCATCCCAGTTACGCCGCTCTGAAACCCAAAATTGCCGTACACTACCTGCTTCTCTTCAAAGGGGATTCCGGCGTCTTTGAGCGCCTGGCGAAATCCTTCAACACGCAGCGCCCCGGCGATTGGATCGCCTTTCGTACCACTAATCATGCCGAGCTTGCGATGCCCGCGCTCAATCAGATATTTTGTGGCATGAGCCGCCGCTGCCTTGTCGTTGACTTTGATGTACGGAATGAGTTTATGCTCGCAGATTGTCGAAACCAACACGACCGGAATATTCATCGCCGACACGCGCTCGATATATTCGTCTTTCACGAATTCGCTTGCGATAATCACGCCGCTGACGCGCTGTTCCGAGAGAATATTCAGGTAATTCAACGTATCTTTGCCGTCGTCGCCTGTGTGACAGATAATCGCGCTGTAATTTCGCTCTCTGGCCGCATTCACCACGCCATTCAACAGCGCAGCCATGAAACTGCTGGTCAGGCTCGGCAGTAGAATTCCGAACGTGGAACTCGTCTGTTTCACGAGACCTCTGGCAATTGCGTTCGGCGTATAGCCAAGCTGATTCACCACATCCAGCACTGCCTGTTTCGTCTCTTCCGTATAACCGGGCTGACCGTTCAGAATCCGGGAAACGGTGGCGACTGAGACGTTTGCCTGACGCGCGACATCTTTAATCGTTGCTTTCATAATACGACAATCTACGTAAACGTTTTCGTTCTGTCAAGTAATTTTTTTATGACGCATCTGATTCGAAGCGATGTTTGCGAACTACGCGGATTGCCGCAGCGTAATCACCACTAATTCGGGGCGGGTATTGTAGCGCACGTTGACGCCAGACGTGCCGACGCCGGACGAGGTATATCCTGGAATATGGCGATACTGCCAACGTCCGTGAATAAATTCGCCCTTAAAATGCGAATGCGTAATGATCGGACCCAAACCCGGCAGTTGAATCTGTCCGGCGTGGGTATGACCGCAGAGGCAAAAATTGATCGGTTCGTCGGAAAATTTGACAAGAATGTTCGTGGCGTGAGCTAACAAGATGCGGAACGCCTGCTCCGGGATGGCGCGATTGGCTTTTTCATAATCGTCGCATTTATAAAAGTGCGGATCATCCACGCCCAGCACCCAGATGCGCTCGCCATTCCGCGTGATGTCCACCGCTTCGTTAATCAGCATGGCAATTCCAAGCCGCTCGAACGGCTTGATCATTTCCCAGGAATCGTGATTGCCCAATATGCCGAGAATCCCTTCTTTGGCGCGGATATGCGGCACGATTTCATGAAAGCGATCCATCACTTTCCGCAGATTGCCGTGCATCCGAAAACGATAATCGCCGCCCAACAGGCAGACATCCGCGTCCACCGCGTCTAATAACGCGCAGAGCGGTTCAATCAGGGCGTCGTTGCCGTCAATATGCAAATCCGACATGAACAGCAGGCGGAAACCGTCGAAGCTCGCGGGAAGCTGCGGATCAATGAGCGTCAACGGCGTCACTTGCATATCAATCGCATTGCGCGCACCTCGTTGATATAACCCGGACAATTTCAGCGCGGGCGTCACCCAGGGAATGAAGATGGAAAGCGCCTGTTCGATAGTTTCGAAGTGCATCGAACGCTGCCAGAAAATCGGATAGGTCGGATTATAAATCAATTCCTTATTGCGCCGCTCAGGCTTCACATGGGCAAGAATGCGCTGCATACACGCTCCTTTTTCGCAAGATGTCGGAAACAAGTTGTGACACGTTCAACGTATCTGACAACTTACGTTCGAAAAATTCCTTGTCAACCTCTTTTTGCAGCATTTCTGCAAAGTTCCTGCGCGGGTTCGTTTGCTGAACACTGAAATTTCTTCATATTCGCATTCAACCCTCTCTTGGGCAACGAGTCTGATGAATGACAGAAGGAATTCCTGTAACTTCAGCAGAAGTCAACTCATCGCGTTCTCACGCCATGCTGCCCGGCATCCAGATGACGCGAGAATCAGAAAGGAAGGGAGACCCAATATGACAAAAGCAGAAATCGTAGAACAAGCGTCAGCCGCCATTGATATTCCGAAACGAAAAGGTGAAGTCATTGTGAACACGGTTTTGCGCTGCATCATTGACGCGCTGGCCGAAGGGGAGCGCGTGGACTTGCGCGGCTTCGGCAGCTTCCGCGTCAGTTCCCGCAATGATCGCGAAGGCCGCAATCCGCGCACTGGCGAGATGATTGATATTCCGGCAAAGCGCGTGCCATTGTTCCGCGCCGGAAAAGAATTCCGCCGCCGCGTAAATGATGAAGAAATGGCAAACGGTTAAGTGCATTCCGCTCGCTTCATCCCCCAAAAACAACGCGAAAGAGGTGCATCTTTCGCGTTGTTTTCCTCAAGTTCGCCGAATTTTTGCTTGACTTCTCATCTGTCCGCCCGTAAACTCTTTTGCGTCAAGTTCCTGAACGCATCAAAACCATGTCATCATCGTAGCGCCAAACAGCCTTGCTTGGCAACTCAAGTCAAAACGATTCGGACGTTTTCGGCGAACAAGGCTGTTCGCCGGTACGCGAAAAAATCGCTGTGCAACATTCATATTCAGCTATACGTGTCGATGCGGAAAATATTTCCGGCAGCAGAGCCGGAACAGCCGTGTTTTCTCATATTTCTCTCTCCATTCATCCCGGAGAATTTGTCGGCATTCTTGGAACGGAAGAGACCGGAAAAACCGCGCTGCTGCAAGCCTTGAGCGGAATCGCGCCCGCGCAATCCGGCGCGGTGCTGCTGAACGGCATGAATTTATACGAACAGCGCGAGCGGTTCAACATGCTCATCGGCTACGTGTTCCAGCACGAAACGCTCCATCTCACGCTGTCCGTGCATGACACGCTCTATTACGCCGCCTTGATTCGTTTTCCGCTCGCCGGTTCATTCTGGCAGCATGCCAAAAAAGAGACGATCATTCAGCGGGTCGGCGAAGTGCTGCGCCTGCTCAAACTCGAAGACCAGGCCGATGTAAAAATGAAACGCCTGTCAGTCGGTCAGCGCCGAAAAGTCATGCTTGGCGCGGAATTATTGACCAGCCCGCCGCTGCTTTGTGTGGATGAGCCGCTGCTCGGCCTGAACGCGGCAGAAGCAGAGCAGATGTTCGACTTGCTCCATAAGTTGACGCGCGAAGGCCGCACCGTCATTCTTGCCACCAGCCAGCGCCTCGAAAGCTTGCGGCAATTGGATTTGATCGCGATCCTCGCGAAAGGACAGCTTGTCTTTTACGGCCCGCCGCAATTGGCGTTTAACGTCTTCAAAGTCAAAGACTTCCCCGATCTCTACGAAAAAATCGAACGCTTTGCGCCGGAAGAACTTGCGAAACATTACCGCGCCTCGCCGGTCTATAAAAAATACATTGCGGCGCGCTTAGAAAAACGCTACAAAACCGAGCGCGTTCAAGATG
>CAZMEO010000258.1:3604-5365 GCA_964565315.1 uncultured Candidatus Moduliflexus sp.
TTCGGCATTCTTGGCGCGGATGAATCGGGCAAAACGACGCTCGCCAAGCTCTGCGCAGGCCGCGTTCCGCCGTCATCAGGCGCAATCTATGCGGACGGAACACTGCTGCAACCGCCTCCGGCAGCGCGACCGATCCGCGTCGGCGTTGTCTTTTCCGATCCAGAAAACCAGATTGTCGGCACGACAGTCGAAGAAGACCTCGCGTTCGGGTTGGGAAATCTCTGCGTGCCGCCGGGCGAAATGCGCCGCCGCGTAGATGAATATCTTGAGCGCTTCGGGCTGTCGGCGTATGCGAAACGCTCGCCGCGCGAACTCTCCGGCGGCGAGCAGCAGAAATTGTGTCTCGCGGGCGTGCTGATTATGCAGCCGGATTGCCTGATTGTGGATGAGCCGCTCAGCTTTTTGGACGCGAAAAGTCGCGGCGAATTGCTGCGCCTTTTGCTTGACATCAATCGCGCCGGAATGACTATCGTCTTTCTGACGCACGACGCGCAAGAACTCGACGCGGCGCAGCGCATTTTCATCTTAAAACAGGGCGCAATCGTCGCCGAAACCAGCTACGCCACACTCTGGAATGCGCCGGAATTGTTGGAACAGGCCGGACTCGTCGCGCCGGAATTGCTGCAATTCCGCCTCAAACTGCGCGAACGCGGCTACCAGATTCGTGATGATTCCCTTACGCCGGACGCGATTGCGAATGACATGATGGAGAAAAAAATAGGACGTTGATAGGCAGGTTTTTTAACGTAAAAGACGCTATCGTCGCAAAGGGCGCAACCGTTGATTACGATCTTTTACGTTTGCGCCCCTTGCGTCTATTGCGCCGTTTGCGTTAAAAAACCCCATTCTCATTATGACCTTCGAAGAAACCTTAGATTTGTATCTCCGGGCGCGGTTCACGCTGATTATCGTGGTGACGCCGGAAGAAGAGCGGGTGCTGGATACCGTCAAAACGCTCTGCGAGCAGACCAAACGCAACCTGTTTTCATGGGATGTCGCGGACATGTTCAAGGTGATGACGACCGACGCCAAAGGCGGCGCTCCGGTCGGACGCGACCCGATTTCCGCGCTGGATCATGTCGCCAAAGTGACCGAAAACGCGGTGTTTGCGTTAAAAGACTTTCACGATTGCTGGAAAAACGACATTGTCAAGCGTAAACTGCGGAACGTCGCACAGGCGCTCAAATTCACGCCAAAATCCATCATCATCACCACGCCGTCACCCAAAATTCCTGATGAACTGCGGGATGATGCCGTGATCATCGAATTTCCGCTGCCGGATACGGCGAAAATCGAAACGGTCTTGAATCAACTGACCGATACGCCGGGCGTCAAAGTGAATTTGACGGAACTTGGCCGGGAAAAATTAGTGCAGGCCGCGCTCGGCTTGACGGCGGCGCAGGCGCGGCGCGTCTTCGCGAAAGCGATTGTGCGCGATGGCAATCTCGACGACCGCGACATCGAATTGGTGACGGACGAAAAAAAGCAGATTATCCGCGAAAATCAGGCGTTGGAATTTTACGCCGTCACCGAAACGCCCGATGATGTCGGCGGACTCGGCATCTTGAAAGAATGGCTGCGTTTGCGGGAACGCGCCTTTACCAAAGAAGCGCGGGACTACGGCCTGCCGTCGCCGAAAGGGATTGCGTTGATCGGCATTCCAGGAACGGGCAAAAGCCTGACCGCGAAAATGATCGGCGGCCTCTGGCGTTTGCCGCTGATTCGGCTCGATGTCGGCGCGTTGTTCGGCAGTCTCGTCGG
>CAZMEO010000259.1:0-3590 GCA_964565315.1 uncultured Candidatus Moduliflexus sp.
TCGGCGTTGCCGCGCTCGCTCAGGCGGCCTGCCGCGCTCGTTTTGGTCAACGCATTCATTTCGGCCACCACTCTGGCAATCGTGGCGCTCATGCGTTGAAAGGCGATGATCAACTGATCGTGATCCGAACGTTTTTGCAATTGAACGGACATATCGCCATTGGCGATCTGATTCGCCGCGTCGGTCAGCATTTGCAAATTGGCGATCAGCCCGTTCAGGCTATTTTTCAACACATTGAAATCACCTGAAAACTCCTGCGTGATCTGTGGGGGAATTTCGCCGGTGGCAATCCGCTCAAGATGCTCAGACGCCATGCGAAATGACGGGATGAATGCCTCAAGGATACCATTCGTGCCGACCACCAAATTGCGCCAGCCGCCCGAAAAACGCTCGACATTGCCGCGAGCGCTCAACGTTCCTTCTTGAATCGCCGCCGCGAGCGTTTCCATTTCCCGCAGCACGTCGCGAATCGTCCCGACCATGCCGCGCAGCGCGTTGGTCAACATCCCGATTTCGTCCTGCTGATTTACGTCCACCGTTGCCGATAAATCGCCGCGAGCGACCGCGTTGGCGAACAGAATCCCTTTTTGCAGCGGAATCACGATGCCGCGCGAAATGACAACGGCGACGCCAGTTGCCAGCACAATGGCGATAATCAATCCGAAGATCATCGTTGAAGAGGCTGCTGTTAATGAACTGACGGCAGTATTCGCGATCTGCGTGGTCTCTTCAAGCCCTTTCGCCGAGATTTTCCTGGTTTCTTCAAGAATATCCATCGATACGGTCTGGCGCTGCTGGTTAATTTCATCAAGTTCCTTCCAATTTTTTAACAGCACCTTCATTGCGGCTTCATACTCCTTCGCCGCCTGCCGCGTTTTTTCGATTTCATCGAGATTCACTTGCTGATGGGTGATGGCTTTCAGTTCGTCTAACAGCGCGTCAATTTTTTCGAAATTTTTTAGCGCGTCTTGAATGAGATCTAATTCGCGCAACGCCTGAGCTTTGAACGTGTTCAGGCGAGTGTCATTGCCAATCACGATAATTTTGTTAATCAGCGTAATTTTCTGCAATCGTTCTTTCAGCAACGAGGCGTCCAGCACCGTACCAAATTCCTGGAGCATTATTTGGTTCTGATCGCGGAGAAACGCGGCGCAATTCTGCCCATAGACAGTGGCAGCCTCGTCAAGCCTGGCGCGGATGGTTTCGATTTCGGTATTCTTTGCATTGGTCTTCCGCGCCAATTCTTGATATTCAATAGCAATCGTCTCGATCGTTGTGATCGCTTCCTGAAGCAAGGTTAAATGCGGCGATTTGGCGGCCAGTTCTTTTGCGGTTTGTATCGATTCTCCAATCGCCATCATTTTGTGTTCGGCGTCTTCCCAATACTGTTTTTCTTCGGTGTAGGCATACCCGCGCATGACATACATCGTTTCCTGCGCGCTCCGTTCCACATCGTTCGAGACGCTGACTTCCGGAATATACTCGGTTGCCAACACCGTGGCCTCTTTTTTGATGGACACCATATTCCAAACAGCGCTCCCGCCCAACAAACAGACAATCAGGATCAATATCCCGAACCCTAACCCAATTTTCACGCCTAACTTCATGTTTTTCATAGAATAGCCTCCTCCAATCTTTTTCGATACGTTCCGTTTATGCCGCCAAAATTCCGTTGTCGAAAACCGTGTTTGTCTTGACTGAATTCCTCAAAAAATGCAAGAAAATTATCAGATTTCTTATACGCTCGCGCCATGTTTACATTTCGGCGGACAGACTTGGCAGCCAGACATCGAACACATGATGATTACAGAATGTATGCCAGAAGAAAACCCCTTGTTTGACGGGCATTTTGAAAAAATTACGCTGTTTCGATTTTACTCAGCGCGGCAAACATGAGTAATTTTTTCACACCGCGCAATTCTTTCTGGCAAGCGCCGCTCTCTTTTCTTGACATGGCGATTGCATGTCGATACGCTTCTTCAAGAGAACCTTTTTGCGTCATCTTTATACGAACTGTTGGCATCGCCATACACGAGAGGAACAGATCGATGATGATTGATATGTGCGCTCAAGTCGAAGAATTTTTGAAAACGCGGCAATATAAGCTGACAGCATCGCGCCGCGAAATTATCCGCATTTTGAATGCCGGACAAAAACCTCTCAGTATTCAAGAAATCTATCAACAATTAACCGCGCGCCCCGCTGATCTCGCGTCGGTCTATCGAACGGTCAATCTGCTGTGTGAACTCGGCGTCCTGAACAAATTAGAATTTCACGAGAAACGGTATCGCTATGAATTCTCCGAAGCCTTTGCGCCGCATCATCATCATGCAATTTGTCGGAAATGCGGGGCGATTGAAAATATTTTCGAAGAATGCATCCCACGCGCCATCGAAGAACGCATTGCACAACAGGCCGGATTTCATATCGAATCGCACATTCTGGAGTTTTACGGAATCTGTGGCGAATGTGCGTCTCACAGCGCGGCGGAATGAAAAATGCGATTTCTTGCTTGACAAAATGCAAATGATTTGCATTTAGACTATTACTGTCGTTACAAATCATTCGTATTACAAACAGAACGTATCACTATTTTTGTCAAGGAGACCTACGCATGAAACGATTGTTGCTGATGTTCCTGATGATTGTCGGCATGTCTTCGAATGTTGCGGCAGAACCGCTGCGCGTGATGGTGAGCATTCAACCGCAAGTTTATTTTGTGAAACAGCTTGGCGGCGAATTGGTCAACGTGACTTGCCTGCTGCCTGCTGGCGCATTTCACGGCATGTATGAGCCGACGGCGGCGCAGATGAAAGATTTGAGCCAGGCCGCGCTCTACGTCCGCAGCATGTTGGAGCATGAACTCGCGTGGTGGGACAAAATTCAGGCGCTCAATCCGCGCATGATCGTGGTGGATGCCACGCAAGGCGTGGAATTGATTGAAGGGCATGCCCATCATCACGGCGAAGCCGAAGCAGAGACGGAAGCGCATCATGAGGGCGAAGAAGAACATGGAAAAGATTTGCACATCTGGCTGTCGCTGCGCAACGCAACGATTCAGGCCGAGAATATTTATCAGGGACTGATCGCGGCAGACCCCGCGAATCGCGACGCCTATACCGCCAACCGCGATGCGCTGATGCAGAAGATTGAGGCGCTGGATCGGGAGATTCGGGCGAAACTCGCCAATCTGAAAACGCGGACATTTATGGTGTTTCATCCGGCCTGGGGCTATTTTGCCAAAGACTACAATTTAGAGCAGATTCCGATTGAAGTGGAAGGGAAAGAGCCGAGTGCGGCAGAAATGGCGCAATTCATCACGTTAGCTCAGGACGAGCAGGTGAAGGTCATTTTCGTGCAGCCGCAGACCAGCCGCCGCACCGCCGACATCATCGCCCAACAGGTCGGCGCAACGGTCGAATTGCTCGATCCGATGGCGGAAGACTGGCTGGACAATCTGCGCCACACCGCCGACGCGCTGGCAAACGCTCTTAATTAGCCATGCAATTCTTCGAGGCTGTTTAAGAACGCAAAACGCCTGTATTCATTGTGAATACAGGCGTTTTTTCAAAATGGTGGAGGCGCGGGGA